>CACXGX010000050.1 GCA_902767365.1 uncultured Erysipelotrichaceae bacterium | reverse complement strand
CTTTTAGTACCATTAAGTATAAAATTATAATACTCAGGCTGTAATTTCATTTCGTGTTCCATATTATTTTCTTCCTTTCATTCTAGCAATTCTTTTTTCAACTGTTTTTCTTTTTGATTTTAAATTTGTATTTGATTTTGCTAAAGCATAAGATAGTGCTTCTAATTCTGTATCAACTTTTTCTGCATCTTCTCCTGTCATTACAATTTGACCTTTCTCTTTTAAAGGTCTTTTATAATAGTATGTTCTATTAGGTGTTTCGTGTTTTAAAAAATGCTCTTCTTTTATTTCATCATATATTTCATCAATACTTATGCCTTTTTTAATTTTTTCACTAAATTTTCCAGTTAATTCTAAGAATTCTCTTAATTCTTTTATTTCAGATTCATGCTTTAATTCATTATATTTTTCGTATAAAACTTTAATTGTAAATCTTTTATCACATTCATTTCTTTCCAAAATATAGTTTATAAAATCTATAAGTACATTTGCACCGATATTAGGATCAAATTGTTCAGTATAGTTAGTCATAAAACTATTTTTTGTTACTGACTCAACATGATTTTGATCAAATAGATAATATGAATAAACATTGACAATAGTAGGTATTAAAACTTTTGGCTCAACTTTATCGTCATATTTATTTTCATCATGCAATTCTTCTGTAAATATTGCAAATTCTTCTCCTTTTGATTTTATTAAATAATAAATAGAATCAACTAATACTGCTTCTTTTACTCTTGCATCTGTTTTTGAATCATTTTCTTTTAAATAATCTTTTGCATATTGAGTAAGACAATTTCTCCATTTCATTAATTCATCAAATTTTTCGTTTCGCATTATAATCCTCCTAATTGTATTCTATAGTAAAATATTTTTAATTGCAAATTTATTATATTTATATTTTGATTTAGATGATTTTTAATTAAAAGATTCTTTATTAACGCCTTGTTAAAGTTTCTGTGCTAAAAAGATAATAATTATTTAATATAAAGTGATTTGAAAAATCTTTCTTTTATTTCTTTTTTATATTTATTGAATTCTTTATTATTTTTATCTATTGAAAGAACAAAAATAATTCTTCCATATAAAGATTTTATATACTTGTTTTTATCTTCATATTTTATTCTTTTTAGATGTTCATTAATACCATATTTATTTAAATAATACATTTCTTGTCTAATCTTTTTTCTATATTTTATATCTACTTGTAGTTTATTATTTACTACTATTCCAGTTATTTTTTGTTGATTAGAACTATTAATTAAGCATATTTTATCATTATTTAATTCTAATCCATATTTATATAAACTTACTCTTATAAATCTTATTAAATCTTTATTGTATTTATTCATTGAAAAAGTCATATCATCTGAATATCTAGTATAATTAATATTATTTTGGTTACACCAGGCTCCAACAGTATAATCTATGTTTCTTAATACTAAATTAGAAAGATATGGTGAAGTAGGTGAGCCTTGTGGTAAATAATCATCATATGTAGTTAAATGTGCTAGTAAACCACATATTCTATTAGAAAAACCAAATTCTTTATAAATATTATATATATCTACAAAAGATATACTTTCAAAAAAATTTTTAATATCTAGTTTTAAAATATAATTATATCCTTTATGAATTTTTACATTGTCAATTAGACTGATTTTTTTTATATATGCTTTTGCATAACTTGATGGCTTTTTATCATATAATAATTCATTTAAAATATTAAGCTGTATTTTTTTTAATTCAGTATATGGACTTAATATATTTCTATTTTTTCCATTTCTTTTTTTTATAATAAAACTTTTATAATATTTTTTAATATTATTACTTATTATATATAATTTCTTTATTTTTTCATTATCTGATAATTTATTATTAAAAGAATAAAGAGATAATAAAAAGTCCTTTTCGTTAGAATCCATTTTATTACCTCCTTATTAGCAATGCTAAAGATATTATAGAATTTGAGCGTACTTTACTAAATGAAATTTAGCTATAGTTACGTGAAAATTATATAATAATAATATTTAGTTAAAACTGTTCCTTAACGACTCGTTAAAGTAGGATATAATCCAATCACCATTGCTTGAATGTATTATAGCATATTTTAAGATTTTTTTGAAAATATAAATTTAATTATGTATAGATTGTGATATAATATTATCATAAGTATAATAATAAAGGAGATACCAATTTAATCGTTTGTGATTTTTATGAATAAAAAAGTGTTTATTTGTTTTTTTATAATTATATTTATTGTTTTAATATTTTTATCTATATTAAAAAATGATAAAGAAGTTGTTTTAGAGTGTAGTGCTACTATTACAAAAGTAGATGGTGAAGCTTTTGAAAGATATACTTTTTTAGGAATTGGTAATGTGGTACATGATGAAGTTTTGTTTGTAAAATTAAATGTAGATGATAAAAATTTATTGAATGATTATAAAAATATCATTGAAAGTGATGAATTGTGTAAAGACATAAAAATGTTTGATAATTATATTACATATAGTTGTAGTTATAATCTTATTAATAATAGTTTTTATGATAATCTTAAAAGTGATGATGGAAGTTTGACTTTTTCTGTATTAGAAAAAGAGTTTAATAAAGATAATTATACTTGTATTTATAGATAAAAGGAGATTGTTATGTCAGAAGAAAAAAAACATAAAATTATACAAATAATTCTTTCTCTTTTTTTATTAATTGTAGTAATAATAATTAATAAAATATTTAGTTTTGATATTGTAATTAAAACAATTATGTTTGTTATTCCATATTTAGTTCTTTCTTATGATATATATATTGAGGCTTTTGAAAATATAAAAGAAGGAGAAGTCTTTGATGAGTGTTTTTTAATGTGTTTAGCTACTATAGGGGCATTTTGTATTGGATTTTTTCCTCAATGTGATCCTCAAGTTTTGGAAGCTAATTTTGTTATGTTATTTTTCCAAATAGGAGAATTATTTGAAATAATAGCAGAAGATGAAGGTGAGAGGTCTATTAATTCCTTATTAAGCATTAGGCCTGATTATGCTAATTTAGAACTTGATGATGGTAAGACAAAAAAAGTTGATCCTAATACTATTAAATTATTAGATATTATTTGTGTTTATCCTGGTGAAAAAGTACCTGTTGATGGAATGGTTATTGAGGGAAATAGTAATATAAATACAGTTGCTTTAACTGGTGAATCACTTCCTAGAAGTATTCATGAAGGTGACTATGTTATGTCTGGATGTATTAATTTAAGTAGTGTAATTAGATTGAAGGTTGTTAAAACATTTAATGAATCTACTGCATCTAAAATAATTGAAATGGTTACGGAATCTAATGAAAATAAAGCAAATACTGATAAATTTATAACGAAATTTTCAAAAGTATATACTCCAGCTGTCATTTTATTCGCCTTGTTTTTAGCATTTATTCCTCCATTATTTACTCAAGAATATGCCAAATGGTTAGTAAGAAGTTTAACGTTTTTAGTTGTATCATGTCCTTGTGCTCTTGTGATTTCTGTTCCTTTGACATATTTTGGTGGTGTTTGCTCAGCTTCTAAAAAAGGTATTTTAATAAAAGGTGCAAAGTATTTAGAAGATATATCTAAAATATCGATTATGGCTTTTGATAAGACTGGTACTTTAACTCACGGCTCATTTGATGTCGTAGCTATTCATCCTGAAGAATATAATGAAAAAGAACTGCTTCATCTAGCAGCTCATGTTGAAACATTCTGTTCTCATCCAATTGCTAATTCTTTAAAAAAAGCCTATGATAAGTATGATAAACTTGATGATACTTGTGTAATTAAAGATATTAAAGAACTACCTGGGCAAGGAATTAAAGCAACTGTTAATAATGATTTAATATATGTTGGAAATAAAAAGTTGATGGATAGTATCAAAGTAAAAATAAAAGATTGTCATTTTGATAAGACTGGTACTATTATTCACGTAGCAAAAGAAGATAGTTATCTTGGTCATATTGTTATTTCTGATAGAATAAGAGATGAGTCAAAAAATACAATTGATTATTTAAAAAATAATAATATTGATATAGTAATGCTTACTGGAGATACTAGAAATGTAAGTGAATGTATTTCAAGTGAACTTGGTATTAATGAGTGTTACTATGAATTAATGCCTAAAGATAAAGTGAAAATTATAAATAAACTTAAAAAAAGAATTAACTCAAATAATAGAGTCGCTTTTGTAGGTGATGGAATAAATGATGCTCCTGTTTTATCTAGAAGTGATTTGGGCATAGCAATGGGTGGTATTGGAAGTGATGCTGCGATAGAAGCAGCAAATGTAGTTTTAATGAATGATAATATTAATAATATTGTTGAAGTTGTAAATATTTCGAAAAAAACTCAATCTATTGTAATTGAAAATATAATTTTTATAATTTTAATAAAATTTTTAGTTTTATTCTTAACTTCAATAGGTGTTACTTCAATGATTCTTGCAGTTTTTGCAGATGTAGGTGTTACTTTAATAGCAATTGTTAATTCATTAAGAATGTTAAAATACAAGTGAGATAGGTGATTTTATGGCAACGTTTTTTAAAGAACCATATATAAAATATTATAGTAATTTAACTAATACTGAAGATATGTCAAATTATACTTATTCTATAGGAAAGAATATTGAAAATATGGCTAATGAGGTTGGTAGTTTATCTTCTAGAATTAATTCTTTAAAGTGGAGTGAAAGTGGTCAAAAAGAATTATGTAATAATGTTCTTCCATTAATTGCGTTTAATTTACGTACTATATCTGTAGATATATCTTCTATTTTAAATCAAGCAGTATCTTTAGCATCTAATCTTTACTCGATCTGTTTTGATTTAAAAAATAATGATGAAAAATATGAAAAATCTAAGAAAGAATTGATATCAATTAAAGCCAGTGAACCTCCTTTTTATTCTGACTTTGATGATGAGATAGAAGCTTTAAGACATATTTATTGGAATAATAAGATTATTGCTAAAGAAAATGATATTATAGCACTAGAAAAATTGTGTAGAGATTTACAATTACAAGCTGATAATATTGTAAAAAGTATTAATTTATTATCTGTTAGCGATTTAGTTACTTCTATTCCTAATCCTAGTGTAGTATCTGCTACTAGTAGTATTTCTGTATCTACTAAAAAGACTTCTTTAGCTTCAAAAGTTGATTCTATAAAATCAATATTAACAGTAAAGGGTAAAAATAATTTAAATGGAAATGTTATAGATGTTTCATCTCCAGTTGGCGAAGGAACTAAATATAATTTATCTAATGATGATTTAGCATTCTTAGGGTATGTTGCTATGAGAGAACAGGGGTCTGTTATGGGAGCAAAACTTGAATTATCTTTGATGGCAAATCTTTATGAAAAAAATAAAGCAAGATTTAGTAGTGTTAAAGACTATGTAGCAAGAAGTGGTTGGTTTTCTAAAAACTCTACAAATTATAAAGGCCCTCCTAGTAAGGAATATATTGATGCAGCAAGAGAAGTACTAAATGATGGAAAAAGGTATCTTGCTTCTAATGTTGTAGAGCATGATTGGTTAGGAGATATTACTAGCATAAGTACTGGCTCTGTTAAAAATAGATCTGATTATGTTCCTTTAAAAACAGTAATAAAAAATAGATTTGGAGCTAAATATATGTTTGTTGGTTTTGCTCCAAATGGAGGAGATCCATTTGGTTATTTGATATAAAGAGGGAAACCTCTTTTTTGTTTGTTTGACTTTAGATTTTGGCAATGTTATAATCTCTAATAGTATTAATATATTATTTATTGGAGGAAATATGAAAAAGAAAGTTGTTGTTTTGGGTGGGGGAACTGGAATGAGTTCTTTATTAAAAGGACTTAAGGAGTTTCCTATTGATATTACTGCAGTTGTGTCTGTTTGTGATGATGGAAGAAGTACTGGAAGACTTAGAGAAGAATTTCATGTTCCTGCAATGGGAGATATTAGACAAGTTTTGGTTTCTTTATCAGAGACTGAACCTTTAGTTGAACAGTTGTTAAATTATAGATTCCATACAACAAGCGATTTAGATGGTCATCCAATTGGTAATTTATTGCTTACTGCTATTTCTAATATGACAGGAAATATGTCTAGCGGAGTAGAAGCTTTAGGTAAAGTCCTTAATTTAAAAGGTAGAATACTTCCACTTACAGATGATGAAGTTACTTTAGTTGCTAAAATGGAAGATGGTAGTATTATAGAAGGTGAACATAATATTACTGAGTCTGATTCTAAAATAATAGATGTATATTACAAGAATAAACCATTAATTAATCAAGATGTTGTTAGTGCTATCAAAGATTGTGATCTTGTTATTTTAAGTATGGGTAGTATTTTTACAAGTATTATTCCAAATTTGTTGTGTCCTGAGGTAGTTGATGCATTAGAAAAAACTGGTGTTCCAATTATGTATACTTGTAATATTATGACTCAACCTGGTGAAACAGATAATTTAACAGTAAGTGAACATATAGCAACGATTAATAAATATTTAGGAAATAGAAAAGTTGATGTAGTTGTTGCAAATAATGGTAAAATTGATAAAAAAATTGCAAAAAAATATGAAACATTGGAACAAAAAGATCCTGTTTTGTTGGATGAAGATAAATTAAAAAATATTCAAGTTATATCAAATGATTATGTAACAATTGAAAATGAACTTTTGAGACATGATACTATTTTGTTATCTCTTGATATATTTAAATATTTAATAACAAAGTAAGGTGATACTATGAAATTGTCTATGATAATTCCTTGTTATAACGAGGAAGATAATGTTTTTTTAATTCATAATGCTATTGAAGATGTGTTTAAAAAATCAAGGATTGATTATGAAATAATTTTTATAAATGATGGAAGTAATGATAATACTATGAATAACTTAAATAGGTTATTAGATGAAACAAAAGAAAAAGTAAAAGTTGTTAATTTTTCTAGAAATTTTGGAAAAGAAGCAGCTATATACGCAGGGCTTAAAGAATCAAAAGGTGAATTCGTTAGTTTAATAGATGCTGATATGCAACAAGATCCCAAATATGTATTAGATATGGTTACTTTTTTAGATAATAATAAAGAGTATGATAGTGTTGCTCTTTATCAAGAAAAAAGAAAAGAAGGAAAATTGATTTCATTTTTAAAGAAACGCTTTTATAAATTTATTAATAAAGTAACTGATACAAAATTTGTAGAAAATGCGAGTGATTTTAGGACTTTTAGACGTTATATGGTAGATTCAATATTATCAATGCAAGAATATTTTAGATTTTCTAAAGGTATCTTTTCTTGGGTTGGATTTAATACTTTTTATATGCCATATGAAGTTCATGGAAGGGCTACGGGAGAGAGTAAATGGACATTTAGAAAATTAGTTAAATATGCTTTAGATGGGATTATTTCTTTTACAACTGCTCCTCTTCGTATAGCAACATATGTTGGAATATTATCGGTTTTTACATCTTTCATTTATATTATTTGGATTTTAATAGAAAAGTTTGGTTTTAATTCAACACCTCCAGGATATGCTACAATAGTTGTTTTATTACTTTTATTTGGTGGTATACAATTGTTTTCTTTAGGAATTATTGGAGAATATTTAGGAAGAGTTTATATTGAATCCAAAAGAAGACCTATATATATTTCTAAAGAAGTAAGAAGGAGTAAAAAGTATGATTAGCATTATATTATTTTCTTCTTTTTTACTTTTGCTTTATGATCATTTGTCTAATAAAATGAAAGAGATAATTAATTATATTATTATAGGTTTCTTAACTACTATTGTTAGCGTTGTATCTTATTTTGTTTTAAGATTATTAATCGCTAATTATATAGTATGTACTATATTATCATGGATTATTTCTGTTATGTTTGCATATGTAACTAATAGAATATTTGTTTTTCATAGTAATAATACTAATATTATTATAGAATTTATTACTTTTGTTAGTGCAAGAATAATTACATTGTTAATGGAATTATTGTTTATGTTTGTATTTGTTAATTTGTTATCTATAAATGATAGAATATCTAAAATAATAGTTCAGTTTGTTATATTGGTTTTTAATTATATATTTAGTAAATTATTTGTTTTTAAAAGAAAAGATTAATCTTTTCTTTTTTTATAATATAAATTTATTATTATAAATATAATGTTTGAAATTAAGAATATGTTGATATTTAACTCTTTTATATTTATTAGCAATATGAAATTGATTAATGGAGTTAGATAAATTATTTTTTCATTTTTTATTATTGTTTTTAATAAAGTGTTTATATAACATATTGTTAAAGAAATAACTATTATATTTGTTGTAAATATATTAATGATAAGAATTTCTTCTATTCTTTCAAATAAATTAAAAATATTTATTGTTTTAAATATTGTAATTTCTGGATATGTTACTAAGTCAAAATATTTATTACCTAAAATAGAAATTATAAATAAAATTTTTGTAATAAGATAAATATAAAAAATAATATAGATCTTCTTTATGCTTTTATAATATCTTTCTTTATTATTAATATTATCTTTTGGTATTATATATATTAAAAATAGTGGTGACATAGTAAATACCATTATGGTAAAAAAATTTAAATTATCAATGTTAGATGAAATCGGTAAAAGGTTTATTGGATTAACACTATTTATATTAAAGAAGATAATTATTATAAAGATAAAAAGATTTAAAATAAAAAATAAATTTGATGCAATAGTAATTGACTTTATCCCTTTATTTGATAGTAACATTGTGGATATTATTATAAGAATATAAATAGTATATATACTTTCATTTGGTATTAAAATATCTTTTATAAGTTTAGAAAAATAAAAAGTATAAAATAAAGTCATTATTGTTACTAAAAAAATTAGTAATATTTTGATTATTATACTTTTTGGCATTTCATTAAAGTGCCTTTTTATGAACATTATTAATAATGGATAGCCTAATATAAAAGAAATAAGTAAAGATATTATTATTTCTATTGTTTTAAGATTTTTGAATTCATTAATTAATAATGTTGAAACTGAAGAATTTAATAAAGTAAAACATAAAATAGTTAGTTCCAAAGATGTATATTTTTCTTTATTCAAAACTATCACCCGTATTCGTTTTTATTAATGATATTTTTGTATTTATTATTATTTCTTTATCTTTATTAATGTTATATTTTTCTTTTAAATAGTTAAAATAATTATTTTTATTGTTAATAATAAACATTTTAATTATATTATTAATGTAGTTTTCAATTATTTCTTTTTCTTTTTTAATACCTTGATAATTACAACTAATATTAATATTTAAATTACCTTTAGGAGTTATGGTTGTATTACAATTTTCTATTTTATATGTTTTATTATTTATGAATAAAGTTATAGACTTTGTATTATTAAAGATGAAATTAAGTGCAATAGATTCTTCTTTTGATAATTTTTTTGTATTGTCATATATTTGTAAGTATCCAATTATTTCTTTTTTTGAAGAATCTATATAAGGAATATAACTTAAATTAAAATTTAAAATATCTTTTATTATTTCTTCAAAACTGATTTTTTTAACTATTCCATTAGAATTAATTGATAAATCTAACATATTGATTATATCTTTAGAATTAACTCTTAAAATATTATTATTAATATTATTAATTCCAATAATTGCAAAATTATTTCTTGATGATTGCTCTTGTAAAAAGAAATTAAATATTTCTTTAAATTGCTTTTGGTTTATAGAGTCACTTATTATTAGTAATTCTAGATGTGTTAGATATATCTTTTTTGATAATTTGTTATTTAGATTATTAAAACATTCGTTCATTGATATACATGTTTCTTTATATATTTGATCTTTATTTTCTTGATCGTTTGATAATACTTTTATTTGTATAATATATTGCTTATTATAGTCAATTGCAATTTCGTTAATTATTGCAAGATTCTTAATATCGTTATAATTATTGCATCCAGTTAAAATTAATATAAAAATTAAAAATAATTTTTTCATTTATCTTATCCTTTTCTTTGTTAATAATGGGTTTCTTTTTTTATTTCCTTTTGTTTTAATAATTGAATCATTGAGGTCTTCTTTTATAAAAGGTACAAAAGGGTATGTATATGTATATCCAAAGGAAGTAATTGATGAAATATTTGAAATTAATAAAGAAAATCCAATAAACAAACCAAAAAGTCCAAATAGTGTTCCTAATAATAAAATTAATAATCTATAATATCTAATTAAATTGACTATGGAATTATATGAGAAAACAAAAGAAGCAATTGTACTTAAAGCAACAACAATTATCATTATTGGGGATATAATTCCTGCAGAAACTGCGGCATCTCCCAATATTAATCCTCCTAGTATTGATGCACTAGAACCAATCTTATTAGGTATTCTTATATCACTTTCTCTTAATATTTCAAATGCAATTGTCATAATCAATAATTCAAAGAATGCGGGAAATGGAACTATATTATGTTGATCTATTAACTTTAATAGTAAATTTGATGGTATAGAGGTCGGATTGTGAGTTGTAATACTTATGTAATATCCTGGTAAAAAAATAGCTATAATAAAGGCTAATAATCTTAAAATTCTTGTAAAAGAAACATTTATATTTTTTTGATAGTAATCATCTGCTGTATGAAAAAAGTCAATGAAAAATGTTGGAATAATTAAAACAGTTGGTGAATTATCTACTATTATTGTAACTTTTCCTTCAAGAAGAGCAAAAGTAATTAAATCAGGTCTTTCAGTTTGATTCACCTCTGGAAATAGGCTTCTTTTTGATAATTCTTCTTTAATATATGATCCATCGATTATTATATCATTATTTATTGTTGCTATTTTTTGCATAACTTTTTTTAATAAATCTTTATCAACAATATTATTCATATACATTATTCCTATTTTTGTTTTACTTTCATTACCTAAAGTAATTGTTTTTAATGTTAAATTATTATTTCTAATTCTTTTCCTAATAAGTCCAATATTTGTATTAAAGTTTTCATTAAATGAATCTTTAGGGCCTGTTATTGAACCTTCTATTTCGCTTTCACCAATAGAACGGTCTAAGCAAGCTTTCGTTTCGATACTTATAATTTTTTTATTATTAATAATTATAATTGTTGATCCTTGAAATAATTCTTTTATAGTGTTTTCTATATTATCTATTATTTTTATTGTTCCTGATGTAATAATATTTTCAATATCTAATTGATTAGTATTTAATGGTTTTAAAATGTATTTCTCAATGTCTGATGAATTTACAAGTGTTTCACAAAAAATAATATCTATTATGTAATATTTTTTATTGATAGTTCTACTAAGTATATCTTCTGAATAATTACATTTTTTAATTATTTCTTCTTTCATTTTAATCACCATTATTTATTATTAAAAAATAATTAATAAATATACTTATTATAAATAAGATGATAAAATTAATATGGTGATTGTTATGTCCTATATTATTAATAGATTAGATGATTATGGTAGAGGTATTACAAATATTAATGGTAAAACTTGTTTTGTAGTTAATGCTTTGCCAAATGAAGAAGTAGATATTGAAATTTTGAATGAAAAGAAAAATTATATTGAAGCGGTAGCTAAAGTAATTAAAGAAGATAAAAAAAGGAAAAAAGTAGAATGTCCTTTCTATTTAAGATGTGGTGGATGTAATATTATGCATATGGGTTATGAAACTCAACTTAGATTTAAAGAAGATAAAATAAAGAATATTTTACTAAAATTTTCTAGAATAGAAGGAGTTGTCGAAAGTATAATTTCATCTAATGAATTCAATTATCGAAATAAAGTTATTTTAAAAGTAAAAAATGGGAAATTAGGTTTTTATAAAGATAAATCTAATGATTTAGTAGTAATTGATAAATGTTTATTATGTAAGAATTCAATAAATAAAACTATAAATTTATTAAATAAGTTGGATTTATCATCTTTAAATGAAATCCTAATAAGATCAAATTATAAAGATGAAATTCTTTTATGTTTATATGGTAATAATATTAATGTTGAATATTTTAGCAAAATTAATGTAAGTAATTTGGTAATTATTGATAATAACAAAAAGATAATTGTAAATGGTAATGATTATATTATTGATAAGATTGGAAATAAGTTGTTTAAAATATCTATGGATTCTTTTTTTCAAGTTAATTATTTGACTGTAGAAAAACTATATAATATTGTTTATGAATATTCATGTTTAAGCGGTAAAGAAAATGTATTGGATTTATATTGTGGTACTGGAACTATTGGCACTTTCTTAAGTGAAAAAGCAAAAAATGTATTTGGAATTGAAATAAATAGAAGTGCAATAAACGATGCTAATTTTAATAAAAAAATTAATAATGTTAATAATATAAATTTTTTATGTAGTGATGTTGGTTTAGTTAAGAAAAAATTTAAAAATGTTGATTTAGTAGTTATAGATCCTCCAAGAAGTGGTTTAAGTAAATCAGCATTAGATAATGTTTTAGATATAATGCCACAAAAAATAATTTATGTTTCATGTAATCCAATCACATTAGCAAGAGATTTAAATGTTTTAAAAGATTATTATATGGTAAAAAAGATAAGACCAGTTGATATGTTTCCTAATACATATCATGTGGAATGTGTTTGCTTACTCATGAAGAAAAAGAACTGATTATTCAGTTCTTTTTTGTTTTAAATAGATTTTTTATAAAAAAGTGTTAATTATTGTACTTATTTACTTTCTTTTTTTATATT
>CACXGX010000049.1 GCA_902767365.1 uncultured Erysipelotrichaceae bacterium | reverse complement strand
AACTAGTGGATTTAAATTAGATAAAAGAGTAGTTATGCATGAACCATTAGGTTTCCATGATTATAATAAATTACAAATGAATGCTTTCTGCGTAGTTAGTGACTCAGGGACACTACCAGAAGAGAGTAGCTTCTATACGAGCATTGGTCATCCAATTTCGGCGGTATGTATTAGAACATCTACAGAACGACCAGAAGCGCTTGATAAAGCTTGTTTTGTGCTTGCTGGTATAGATGAAAAAAGTTTATTACAAGCAGTTGATACAGCAGTAGAAATGACTAAAGATAACGAACTTGGAATTCCAGTACCTGACTACATCGATGAAAATGTATCTACGAAAGTAGTAAAATTAATTCAAAGCTATACTAAAGTAGTAGATAAAATGGTATGGAGGAAAAAATGAAAGCATTGATAGTTATTGACGGACATCTAGTTAGAACACCAGATGGTAAAGTTTGGAGTTCTAGAATATATAACTATGCTTTTTTTTCAAGATATTTATCTGCATTTGATAAAGTGAAAATTGCTGTAAGAATGAAGAATGTTGAAACTAATGAATTATATCCAAACTTATGTAGTGGCGAAAATGTAGAGTTTTTTTCTATTGATGAATATAGAGGACCTAAAGAATATGCACTAAAGTATTTTAAAATCAAGAAAAAAATTGAAGAGTCTTATGTTGATTGTGATTGTGCAATTTTTAGAATACCAAGTAGTTTAGGATATCAATTTTGTTCTTCTTTCAGTAAAACAAAAAAACCATATGCAGTTGAAGTTGTTATTGATCCATGGGATTTTGCTGCTCCAGGTATGCTTAAAACACCTTTAAGGTCAGTTATTAGATTACTATGGACATTAAAGCTCAAAATGATATGCAAAAAAGCAAACGGAGTATCTTACGTTACTAAATATGCACTTCAAAAAAGATACCCTAGTAAAGCTAAAAACAATAAGAGTGACATGTTTTTTGAATCTTATTATTCATCAGCAAATATAAATGATGCTTTTTATTCTTCTCCAAGAAAATTCTGTAATGATGGGAAAACTATAAAAATTATACATATTGCTAATTCCATTAGTAATTATGTAAAAGGTCACAAAGAACTAATAGAAAGCCTTTCAATTTTAAAAAAAGATAATATATTACCAGAAGTTACATTTGTTGGAGATGGTGAATTAATACCAGAATTTGAAAAATTAGCAAGAAAAAAGGGCGTAGAAAATCAAGTTAAGTTTATTGGAAAATTATCAAATAGTAATGAAATAAAAAATGAATTATTAAAAAATGATTTATTTGTGTTTCCGTCACATGCTGAAGGTTTACCAAGAGTACTTATTGAAGCTATGGCTACAGGGCTACCTTGTATTTCGACAAACATTAACGGAATTCCAGAATTATTAGATGACGATTGTTTAATAGATGTTGGAGATGTTAAAGAATTAGCAAATAAAATAAAGAAATTTGTTGAAAATCCAAAACTTATGGAAGAAGAAAGTAAAAAAAATATAGGAATTGCTAAAGAATACTCTGAAAATAATCTTCAAAAAAGGAGAAAAGATTTTTACAATAAATTAAAGAAAATAGCATAAAAAGGAGGAATATATTTTGAAAAAAAATAATAAAGAAAAAAACAAATGGTTTTATGTACTATTTTTATGTTTAATAACATTATTGATTATTTTTCTTCCGAACTCTTCAAAAATTATGCTAATTTTAGGAGCTTATAATACAATCCTTTCTATCATTATGCTTTTAAAATATAAGAAGAGCGGGAACCTGAGTTTATTGGTAGGTATTATGGCCTTAATTATAATATCCTATTCTTCTAGTTTATGCTTTAATGCTATAGATAATGCGAGAAACTGGCAATATGAACTAATTAATATGACTGAAAATATAATTAATTTAAAATGTTTTTCAATCTTTATAACCGCGATTATGATGTCTATTAAAAATATCTCAGATAAAGATATTAAAGTAATAAGCATCAGGTTTAATCCTTTTATCATTTTTTTTGGGAGTATTATCCTAATATATGCTTTATTATTTACTTTTGAAAGATCTTTTGGTGATATATATGTATCAAATACGAATCCTTTATATGAATACTCATTAATTATTTTTCTATTGGTTTGGATGTACTCAGGAGATAATAAAGTAATTAAGTTTTTTTTATTACTATACGCTGCAACATATTCGTTGCAAGGCTTATTATTTGGGGACAGGTCTTCAGCTTTTCCAATGATTCTTACCGTTTTAGTTTTGATTTTAAAAGATAAAATAACAATGAAAAGAGTATTAGTTTTTGGTGTTTGTGGGATTGCATTAGCAAACTTTATTGACATTACTAGAAATAATCAATTTTCTACTGGATGGATTAATGAAATTATTAATAGAGGTTTAAATATAAACACAATTTCTTATAGTTCTTATGCTGGTACTCAAATTGTTAGGCTTTCAGAAGCAACATCATATGCGGAAAAGAGTAAACACTTTGTTAAATATACATTTTCTTACATAGTAGGAGGAAAAAATGAAGAAGCATTAGATTATTTGGCGAGAAAAAATAATCTAATCAATGCTGGTGGCGGAATGACCCATAGTTATTTTTATTTTTGGGGTGGATATCTTTTTGTCTTAATTGCTGGAATACTTTTTGGTATTATTATTAATAAAATATATTCATCAAGTTCACGTATTTGTTATTATCTTCAAATATTGATTATCGCATTTGCAATAAGGTGGTTAGTTTATTATCCAATAGCATTTTTTAGAACAACTCTTTTTATTCCTTTGGTTGCATATACAATTTGTTTTATTGCTGACAATATGTGTAGAAAACAAAAAAATATTTTGAGAGGAATAGGAGATTAATATGGAAAACAAGAAGATTTACTTTTGGGCTGTTTTAAGTAAAATAGTCATTGTTTTGATTACCATATTATCTACTGCATTAATTAATAGAAACTTAGGTGTAAATTTAAAAGGCGAATATGCATATGTTATTAATATTGTAAATATCCTAGAAGTTGTTTTTTCTTTAGGCGTGGGAATAACGTATGCGACTTTTAAAAGAAAAAGCAACGTGGATAAGAATATTTTTGTTTCTTTGACTATTTATATATCCGCTATAGTTCTACTAATTGCTCTTGGTTTTATGTTAATTAATAGTAATGTTTCATTAATATTACTATTAACTTCTTTTACAATTATTAAAAATAATTACTTAACAATAGCAGCTATTGAAGATGTTAAAAAAAGAGATAAAAAGAATATATTATTTAAAACTATTTATTTGTTGTTTGTGACACTTATTTATTTTTATTATAAAGAAAAATTGTTGTTGGTTTATGTTGCTTATTTAATTGACTGTATTATTACAGGCACTGTTATATTTAAAGCATATAATTTTAAACTATTAAGTATAAAAGATATTATTAATAATAATTTTAAAAGTATCGTTACTTTTGGATTGTTGTCTATGCAAATGCAGTTGTTGATATCATTTAATTATAATTTAGATATTATTGTTTTGAAAAAAATGTCAAATTCTTATTATGTTGGTTTGTATAGCGTGGCCGTATTTTTAAGCAATATGCTGTGGATTATTCCAGATGCATTTAAGGATGTGCTTTTCCATAAAACGTCTAAAAATGATTCTATAAATGAAATTGTTTTTTTGACAAAAATCAATTTAATAATAGCATTTATTGGAATAGTTGGTTTTTCAATATTTGGAAAATTATTCATCAATGTATTATATGGGGTAGAGTTTACTGAATCATATTATCCAACCTTAGTTCTTTTTGTTGGTGGCTTAAGTATGATTATTTACAAAATGATTCATCCATTATATGTTTCAAAAGGAAAGCAAAAAATAGTAATGGTTATATTATTAGTCGCTGTAATTCTAAATTTATTTTTAAACATTTTGTTAATTCCTAAATACAATATATATGGAGCAGCAGTTTCATCTGTTTTCTCATATACATTATGCAGTTTTATTTTTATATATATATTTAGAAAAGATTATAAAATAACAGTAAAGGAATTGTTATTTTTAAATAAAAAAGATATTGAAATAATTAGGTCATTTTTAAAAAATAAATAAAGGCAAATGTCGAAATGAACTGCACCCCTTAGAGTAGACACAATTAAAAAAGCAGTTTAAAGAAAGTGATATAATACACTTCCGAAAGGAGGTGTATTTTT
>CACXGX010000048.1 GCA_902767365.1 uncultured Erysipelotrichaceae bacterium | reverse complement strand
TAGTAAAACTTATCTAAAACTTATCTAAAGCCCTTTTTTGAAACTAAATTACATAAAAATTGCAATTTGCAAAATCCTCGCAAACCCTTATATTTATTGGCTTTAAGCGATTATTTACCACAACATTGCTTATATTTCTTACCACTTCCACATGGACATGGATCATTTCTTCCTATTTTTTCTTTTTTTGTTTTCTTTGCAACTGCGTCTTTTCCATCATTTGTTATCTTGTTTTTTGATACTTCTTTTCTTTCAAGATTTTGTTTTACTTCTGCTCTCATTAAGAATGTTGTTACTTCTTTATCTATTTTTTCATTCATTTCATCAAATAATTGAAAACCTTCAACATTATATGCTGTTAATGGATCTGTTTGACCATAGCTTCTTAAATGAATTCCCTCTCTTAAATGAGACATTGTGTTTATATGTTCTGTCCAATACTTATCAATGACATTCAAAGTAATAACTTTTTCAAATTCATCTGTTATTTCTTTTGGTACATCTTTTATTTTTCCTTCATACTCTTCTATTACATGATTATATATTAAATCAATAATTTCATTTTCATTTTTCTTATGTAATATTTTTGAATCAATATCTCGTTTTAACAACTTTTCGTTTACTGTTGATACAATTTCATCTATATCATGTTCAGTTAGTTTAGATTCTACCAATAGATGTTGGTTAACAAGTGTAGTTATGTAACTTTTCATAATATCTAATACTGTGTTATGAATAGATTCATTATCAAGAATTTCATTTCTTCTTGCATACATTGTTTCTCTTTGATTATTCATAACATCATCATATTGAAGTAATTGTTTCCTTATATCAAAGTTATTTCCTTCAACACGTGCTTGAGCTGTAGTCAATGCTTTAGAAAACATTTTGCTTTGAATAGGTTGATCTTCTTTTAGACCTAGTGTTTGCATTGTTCTTTTAATTCTTTCACTACCGAAACGTACCATTAATTCGTCTTCCATTGATACGAAGAATTGCGTATATCCAGGGTCTCCTTGACGTCCTGATCTTCCTCTTAGCTGATTATCTATACGACGAGATTCATGACGTTCCGTTCCAAATACACAAAGCCCTCCAAGTTCTTTAACTCCTTCACCTAACTTAATGTCAGTTCCACGTCCAGCCATGTTAGTTGCAATTGTTACAGAACCTTTCTCTCCTGCTTTGGCAATTATTTCTGCTTCACGAGCATGGTTTTTAGCATTCAATACTTCATGAGGTATTTTTCTTTTATTTAACAATTCATCAATTAATTCATTTGTTTCAATTGCAATTGTACCTACCAAAACTGGTTGTCCTGTTTTATGTCTTTTTTCAATAGCATCTATTAAAGCTTTGTATTTTCCAGCTTGTGTTGAGTATATTAAATCAGGTTCATCATCTCTTATTACTTCTTTATTTGTAGGAATACATATAACATACATATTATATATATTTCTAAATTCTTCTTCTTCTGTTTTAGCAGTTCCTGTCATTCCAGAAATTTTTTTATACATTCTAAATAAGTTTTGGAATGTAATAGTTGCTAAAGTCTTTGTTTCTTGATTAATCTTAACTCCTTCTTTAGCCTCAATTGCTTGATGTAATCCATCACTATATGCACGTCCTTTCATAAGACGCCCAGTAAATTGGTCAACAATTACTATTTCTCCATCTTGAACAACGTAATCAACATCCTTTCTCATACTATAATTTGCTTTTAAAGCTTGATTAATAAAATGAACTAATGTTGTTTGTTCTATATCATATAAATTATCAACTTTAAAGTGCTTTTCCGCTTTTTTAACTCCTTCTTCAGTTAAAGTAACACCTTTAGTTTTTTCATCATATAAGTAATCTTTTTCTTCTGTTAGACCTTTAACAAAACTATCAGCATCTGTATACAAAGAAGCACTTTTCATTTCTCCACCTGATATTATTAATGGTGTTCTTGCTTCATCAATTAAGACTGAGTCTGCTTCATCTATTATAACAAAGTTTAATCCACGTTGAACTCTATTTTCCTTTTTAACAACCATGTTGTCTCTTAAGTAATCAAATCCTAATTCATTATTAGTAGAATATAAAATATCACAATCATACTGTTCTTGTTTTTCACTTGGGGATAAACTTCTTAAATTTGTTCCTACTGTTAAACCTAAAAATCTATGTACTGCACCCATCCAGTTACTATCACGATCTGCAAGATATTCATTAACAGTTATGATATGTACTCCTTCTCCAGATAGGGCATTTAAATAAGCAGGCATAGTTGCTACAAGTGTTTTTCCTTCACCTGTTTTCATTTCCGCAATGTTTCCAAAATGAAGAGCTATACCACCAATTATTTGTACTCTAAATGGTTTTAAACCTATTACTCTAAAAGCTGCTTCTCTTACTGTTGCAAATGCTTCTGGTAGAATATCCTCTAAAGTTTCACCGTTTTTTAATCTATTTCTAAATTCTTCTGTTTTTGCTTTTAATTCATCATCAGATAATTTTTGATATTCTTCATCTAAAGCTTCAACTTTATCTGCTAAGAGACCAAACTTTTTTAATTCTTTATACTCATGATCAAATAATTTTTTAAATATATTCATATTATCATCTCCATAATAGTTATTGTACCAAAATTTTTTTTCTTTTTAAAGAAAAAAAGCATTTATAATGCTTTTCTATGAATAAATTCTATTTTTGTCATCTTTTAAGCTTATTAATTGAAATAAAACTTCGATAACGTTTAATATTGTTATACCAATTAAGAATAGTAATCCAAATTCATAAATACAATAAAATATTAAATTATTGTTATATGTTGCTTCAAAGAAGTTTTTGATAACCAATGCTATTGCAAATAGAATGAAGTTTATTGAATAAATACTTCCTATTGTACTATTGCTAGTTCTATATTTATGTAAACCAGTATATCCTAAAAGTAATGTAATAATAATTTGAGAAATTTTTCCAACTTTTTCTTCTTCTAATTCATCCATTTCTAATCTATTAATGCTCAATAATGTAAATTTTTGAAGAGTTAAAAAAATGATAGCAATAACTAGTAAAAATATACATATTATTAAATTATTATTTCTCATAAATGCTAAAAGACCAGTAGACATATTAGTACATTTCAACATTCCTTTTGTTACTTTTCCTGTATATGTATAAAAATTTATTCCACTACAGTCTAACACTGATACTGAATATAATATTGCATATATTATATATAACATAAATGTCCATTTTAATGCTTTATTGTATCTTATAACTGTTCTTCTTAAAGAAGAGAACTCCTTTTTTTCTTTTTTCATAACTATCCTTTATTTGAGAATTATTCTGATTCGATAATTCCGTAATTTCCTTCTTTTCTTTTATAAACAACTGCTACTTTATTAGTTTCAGAATCTTTAAATATATAGAATTGATGTTCAAGTAATTCCATTTGAAGAATTGCTTCTTCTTCACTCATAGGTTTTACTTCAACCGTTTTTCTTTTTACAATTTTATTTTCTTCTTCTTTATCATCTTCTATTTTTTCAATAGCATCAATCATAAAATCTTTTGAAAGTTTTTCTTTCATTTTTTTAGATTGAATTTTTGTTTTATTTTTTCTAATTTGTCTTTCTAGTTTATCTACTACTACATCAATTGCAGCATATAGGTCATCTCTTGTTTCCTCTGCTCTTAAAATAACATTTTTCAATGGAATAGTAACCTCAACTTTTTGGTTGTGCCCTTTAACATTAACAACAACTGATGCTTTAACTTTTTCTGAATCTCCTATATATTTATTGATTCTACTTAATTTTTCTTTTGCATAGTCTTGTATTGCTTTTGTAACCTCGATTTTTTCACCACGTATTAATAATTCCATATTGTTCCTCCTATACTTATATTTTAACACATTAAATTAAAAAAAACTACCTATTTAATGGTAGTTGTTTCTTTTACAACATTTACATCTAAGGCTTGGTAACCTTTTGTAGTTTCTAACAATTTGAATTCGACATATTGCCCTTCACTTAATGATTTGTATCCATCTTGATTAATTGCTGAATAGTGAACAAAAATATCTTCATTTTCTTTGTAATCAATAAATCCATATCCTTTATCATTGTTAAACCACTTCACACGTCCTCTCACTTCTACTAGCTCCTCTCTTTTATGCTTTTCTTCCATGCATGGTTTTTAATTAAATTGCGCATATTTATGGTATCATTAATTACTTTTATTAACTATTATTTTCTTTAATTGGTTATTTTATTTCCTTTTTTTGTAATTAAGTTAACATCCAGTATTACTTATAATTAATTACATAATTACTAACTTTCTTTTTATAATCCCTAGAAATATCAAAAGATACTATACCATTTCTTAAAGTCAGTTTATTTTTTGTTTTGTCATATTCTGTTATTTTTTCTCCATTAACTATACAACTTCTACTTATTTTTACAAATCTATTATCTAGTCTTTCTCCTACTTTACTAAGTGGTTCTGGAATATAATAGTTACCATGTGTTGCTTTTATAAGACATTTTTTACTATCTTTTTCTTTGACTATCATATTAATACTTTTAAAATCTATTTTTTTAATAATTCTATTTGATTCAAATGTTAAACATTTCTCTCTATTATCATAATTTTTAATTATGTGATTTAAATCTTCTTTTAATATTTTTTTATAATTTGAATATCTTGTTATACAATCAAATATAAATAGTCTTTTATCATTAATTGTAAGTTTTAATCTTTCATTATTACTAATTATAATTATTATAGAATTCCAATCATCAAGATTATTTCTAATGAACTTAGTTGCTTTAACTCCATTGTTATCTTCATCATCAATCATGATGAATACTTTAAATCCAACTATTTTTGGTGGTTTTTCTTCAAATATATCTTTATAACTATTAAACAAGAAATACTTAACTTCTATATCATAATTCATCATGTAACTATCTATAAGTGATTTTACTTCTACTGCTAAGCTATGGTTATCTCCAATTATAAAGTTTATCATTTTTCCCTCTTTTTATTTTTTTAATGTTAATGTGTGTTCAAACTGTTTTACTTTATTTTCTAATTTTTCTGATATTATTCCTGTATGTAATATAAACCATATTACTATTAATAATAATACTATATATATAATTATTCCAAAATATGGATCTTTTAAAACATATAAAATAGACGCGATTGAAAACAATAAATCTATTGCATAAATAATAAGAACTGTTCTTCTTTGAGAATAATTCATTTTTATAAATTGATGATGTAGATGTTCTTTATCAGCTTCAAATATTGGTTTACCTTTAAGTTTTCTTCTTATTATTGCAAATAGAGTATCGAGAATTGGAACTGCTAGTATAAGAAGTGGCACTAAAACAGAAGTTAATAGTGTTCCTTTAAATCCTAATAGAGAAATTATTGCCGTTGTAAATCCCATAAATGCAGATCCTGATTCTCCAGCAAATAATTTAGCTGGATGAAAGTTATGTACTAAAAATCCTAATGTAGAGCCAAGCATTATAAAGGTTAAAGTTATTTCTAGTGTTTCTACTCTATCTTGAAAAAAAGCAATAATACCTATTGTTAAATAAAAAATAGAAGAAATACCCGAACTTAATCCATCAATGCCATCAATTAATCTAATAACATTTGTGCATCCCAATATAAAAAATATTGTTATTGGATATGCAAATAGTCCGAATTCTATTGTTTGTCCAAAAAATGTTACTTCGCTTAATAATATTTGGCCATAGAATGCTATTGTTGAAGCTGCAATTAACTGTCCTAATAATTCACATTTGGCACTAAGTGGTTTTATATCATCCATTATCCCATAAAGAATTATTATAAAACTACCAATTAGTATTGAATTCATTTGAACGCTATGTATACCATATAACATATATCCAAATAAAAAGCCTGCAAAGATACCTAATCCACCTAGTTTTGGAATTGGCTTATTATGAACTCTTCTATTATCTTTAGGAATATCAATTGCTCCAATATGTTCGGCAATCTTATTTGTAAATGGCATTATTAATGCTGTAAAAAGAAATGTTGTTAATACCATTAAAAATATTTGATCCAAGTAATCGTTAAACATGCATATCACCTTAATTAATTATATCAAAAAAAAACTATTGTTTATAGTTTTTTAATAATAAATACTTTCTTTTAGTGGCTTCACCGCCATTTATATGTCTTATTTTTATATGATATTTAAATAAATTATTTACTTTTATATACAGATCATTATCTAATTCTTTAAGTCTATCCTTCATATCCTTATGAACTGTACTTTTACTAACATTAAATTCTTTTGCTGTTTGTCTAACTGTTTTTTTATTTTTCAATATATATTCAGTTTCATTTAATACTCTTTCAATTATTTTTTTATTCATATAATCATCCTTTAGTAAATATTATTTTTTTTAAGATTATATATGAATAAAAAAAATACTAAAGTTTATAAATCTTTAGTATTTAGTCCAATTATTGTTTTTGGATCTTTATTTGTTCCATCTTTAATTATTTCAAAATGAAGATTATGTCCTTTGGTAGATATTTTAGATGTTCCAGATGTTGCAATTGTTTGACCTATTTGAACTTTATCTCCTTCTTTGACTTTGATGGAATTAACCATTTGATATACACTTATTAAATTATTATCATGAGTTATTTCTATTACATTACCTAAAATATCGTTACTATATATTTTTGTTACTTCTCCATCTAATATAGATACAATATTAAATTCATTCTCTGAACTATAAGTTATACCTGTATTTTGAAGATATGTTTTATCATATTTAATTATTGATTTTTCTTGAGAATCTTTGTCTGCCAAATAATTATAATATCCAATTGTTTCCTCAATATTATCACCACTAAATGGTGCTTTAACATAAACATCTTCAACGTTTACTACAGGTATTATTGTATCAAAAACTTCCTCTTCTGTAGTATTTAAATCTTTTTGTTCTTTTGGCTTTGGTTTGTACAATGTGCTTATAGAAAGCATCATTATACTAACTATTAACATGATATATAGTGTTGGTAAGACAAATGGTTTTAACTTTAATCTTTTTTTCATTTTTTCACCTCTAAATATATTTTTATCTAAAGATGAATTTTTATACATTAAAATATACTCATGTATATATCATAAAAAAAGTTTGTAACTAAATAAATTATCGATAGAGTTAGAAAAAAGTAAAATATTTTTGCTTGTAATATTCTATTTTTTTTAAATATTTGATTAATATTAATAGAGTCCATTGACCATATTACTGAAAACCCAAATAGAATATAAAATGCTAGTTTAACGTTCATTTTCTACCTCTTCATAATTTGATATTTTATTTACTCTTCGAATATGTCTTTCTTCATTAGAAAATGGAGTATTAATAAATGTATCAATAATATCTATTAACTCGTCGAAAGATATTTTATAACTTAAGCATATAATATTTGAATCATTGTCTTTTCTAGTTAGTATCGCATCTTCTTTTGTAACACATCTAGCAGCACGTATCCCTTTAACTTTATTAGCTGCAATACTCATTCCTATTCCTGTTCCACAAATAAGAATTCCAAATGAATTAAAATCTTCTTTTACTCTTTTTGCTGTTTCCAAAGCAAAATCAACATAATCATCTACATCAGAATGTTCAAGTGAAGTTTGAATTACATTATAATTTTTATTTTTTAAGTATTCTACAATTTTTTCTTCCTTATCAATTCCTCTATGATCTGTAGCTATATATATATTCATATTTACACCTCTATATTATTATAACTTATCTTTATTTTTTTAACAAAAAAAAATACCATTATGGTATTCTTATGCTGCTTCGTTTTGTTTTAAACCGTATTTCTTATTGAACTTGTCAACTCTACCAGTATGTGTCTTTCTTGATTGTTGATTTGTATAAAATGGATGACATTTAGAACATACTTCAACAAGGATTTCATCTTTTGTAGATTCTACTTCAAAAGTTTCTCCACATGCACATTTAACTGTAGCTTTTTTGTAATCTGGATGTATACCTTTTTTCATTTTTCTCTCTCCTCTCGCCATGAACTAGTCATAGATAATTGATAAGGATTTAACCTTCGATTTTTTTTTGAGTAGCTAATTTTTTCTTTAATTTCGCTGATTTAATTGCAATAAATGCTGGAATAGTCCCTGGTACAAATAATAATGCAGCGATACCTGCTATTAATAAACCCTTTCTATTCATAAAATCACTCCTCAAACGTCACTAATATACACTTTTTTCAATATTTTGTCAACTATTCTATATATTTGATTAATCTTTTCGCTATTAATTCATACCCATATTTATTTGGATGAATATTATTTGGATTAGGTAATGCTTTAATATTGTTATCTAATAAGTCATATATATCAACATAGATTACGTCCATATCTTCACATGCTTCTTCTATTTGATGATTAAAATATTTAACCATTTCATTTATTATTTCTTTATTATTCTCATCTGTTGGAAATGGGTTAAAATAACCAGTAACTATTATTTGCTTTTTAGCATATTGCTTTATTAATGTTAATAATTCTTTTAATTTTAATGCTATTTCATCAGCTTTTTTCTTTGATTTTTCAATGTCTAATGAACTATTAATGTCCCTTATATTGATAGTATGTATAAAGTCATTAGCTCCAATAGTTAATGTAACTAAATCTGATTCCCTAAGAATCT
>CACXGX010000047.1 GCA_902767365.1 uncultured Erysipelotrichaceae bacterium | reverse complement strand
TGAAATGCTATTATCCCACCAGTCTTATTAAAATGTTTTTTTACCTCAATCATTTCTTCATATGCAGTATTAACACTACAATTAATTCCACTTACATATAATTTTTCTTCCGTTTTATTACTGTTAGAAATATAGTCTATTTCATTATGCAAATCTTTTAATACTTCTGTTGTCTTATCTTCATTAGACACATAATCAATTACTCTTACTAAATTATTTTTTACTCCCCAAATTCCAACTGTCGCCAAATAATTATCCTCCTTTTATTTTTATTATATATAAGTAATAATATAATTTATGATTCAATAATACTATGCTTAAAAGAATTATATTTTTCACATAAAAAGGTGATTTTTATCACCTATTTTTCTTCTAATAAATTGTATGTAACATTATAGTCATTATCAATAATAATACTATATAAGTATTTTTTTATTAGTTCATTACTATCATCTTCAAAAAATACTTCTATGTTTGAAGTTCCAGCATTCTTTGGAATCAAATATAAATCTATAGAATATTTACTATTATCAAAATCTAGGTTACTACTTTTTCCATCAAATCTAGCACTCAATATTTTTTCATTTCCTATATAAAATTTACAATTTGGACTATATAAGTTATTTCCATTTTTTTCAAGATTAATATTAAAAGATATCTTTTCATATTTCTCTTTTCTTATGTAACTTATATTATAATAATCTAAACTATTTTCAATTTTATATATATCAATATTGTATCCTTTATTATTTTCTAATATTTCTTTAATTTTATATTTTTCTTTATCATTTATTGTTACAAATACATATTCACTCTTAATACACGGAAAATAGTACTCATACAGTTCATTCTCGTAAAACTTTTCTAATGATGTATCACATACTTCACTTTCGTCAATTAGTACAATTTTAGGATTCATCTTCAAATTATATTCATTAATATTATTGTTATACATTCTATTTCTTAATATCAAAATTCCCATTAATAATACAAAAATTACAAAAAATAGAGAAATTATAATTTTGACATCTTTACTTGATAATTTGTTTTTTTCAAGTAAGAAAATATTCTTCAACGACTTAATTATTGATTCAATTTTAATAATGAGAAACATTATAATTGCACCAGACAAATTAAGTATTAAATCATCAATATCAAGTCTACCACTTCCTGTTACTAACTGCAGTAATTCAACATCACAAATAATAATTATCATTGTTAGCAAAAAAATTTTAAATTTATTTTGTTTTTTATATAAAATTGGTAAAAAGAATGCAAATGGCATAAATGCTACTATATTTCCTATTAAATTAAATAATACATTTCTAGTAGAATACATACTATTAAACTCTCTAATATATTCACTTATCGTTTTAAATGGTATTAAATTAATATTTTGTTTCATGTTTGAAAGATTACTAATATTTATATTAATACCACTTCTTCCCCACATTGAATCAAACATTGTTAACGTTAACAACAGTAATAAATAAAGTGCAAAGAAAATATATAAATTAATAATCATAGGTTTATTATCATTTCTATATTTTGACATATATCTTCCACCAAAATATATAAATAAACAACTAACTGACAATAAAATAATTCTTCCATTTTCAGATAATATTATTTTTGAACTAATTTCAAATATAAAATAGATTCCTAATATAATAATAGATAAAATATAAAAAAATAGAGATTTATTTTTTTCTTTCATCAATCATAACCTCACAATCTTTTAGAATTCAAATAACAATATGCACATTATTTCATATTTGCTAAATTTAAATTCATTATTTTTCCTCGCATTATTTTATCAATATAATCGGCTTCATTCCAACAATTCATCTTATGTGACTTTGTTAATAATTCCCTTATTTCATTTTCAGTTGCTTTATCAAATTTGCTTAATGGAAGTTCAGTGTAATATACTTCAACATTTTCATTTTTTAGGGTAAAGTTGTGATGACTTGCTTGCAACCAATAATTGTCATTAGCTAATCTACTTACTCCTTGTTTTAGTTCCCAAGCATAAAAGTCTTTATTTTTTCTTAATAAAGTATAATTAAATATGTATATATCTTTTCCATCAATATTTTTAACAACATGGTGTTCATTCAAAATCGATGTTCCCCTTATACTAAAAGTTAGCTCTTTGTTGTAAATATTACACATCATCATATAGTTATCAAAAGTAACAGTTTCTTCATACGAATTATAATAATAATTATACATAAAGAATCCTAATAACAATATTATAATTATTAAAATACTTATTTTAATCTGTTTTTTTCTTTTTTGCTTTAATGAATCTGCTAAGCTTACCATGTTTTTTTCAAGATTTTTAATATATTCTTTATTATCAACTTTTTCTCCACTCATTAAATCATTAATTGTTATATCAAGAATTTCACATAATTTAGAAAATAAAGACAAATCTGGTAAACTTCTTCCATTTTCCCAATGAGAAACTGCTCGATCTGTTACATTTAGTTTGTCCGCCAACTCTTGTTGAGTCATATTTTTTTCTTTACGAAGCTTAAGTATAAATTTACCAATTTTTTCTTGATTCATATTTTCACCTCTACATAACAATTATAATATATAAATTATTAATTGTATCCACAGCGTTAGTAGAGTTTTATAAAATCGTAAAATTACTTAAAAAGGAATCAATTTCTCAATTCCTAATATCTTAATAATGCAGTTAGTTAATAAACTGTAATTTGTATTACTATTTATTATTTATTGATTCCTGAATTTGCGATAAGCCTGTCTTATTAGTTTTTCTAACTTCAATGATAGTCGAATTTTTAAATATATATTCTATATCATCTTTTACATCTTTTGCATCATCATAAAGCATAAATTCAAATTCATAAGTTTTGTCTTTCTCTAATGTTATATCCCACAAATTATTTATAATGACATATTTTGTATCACCTTGAAACTCACTTAATTTTACCTTAAAAGAATTTCCATAAGAAACAGGTATACCATCTTCATACTGTTGTCCAGTATATTTAGATACATCTTTTACAGTATATGTTCTAATAAAAGTATAATTATTATTTTTACAAAAATTTTGTTTAAACTTCATATCTTTATTTCCTATATAGATATCATTATTACCAGCTAATGTATTACATTTAATTAAGCAGATACTCCCTTTATATATTTGAGTACCACCATCCAATAGAGTATCTTCCAAATTTAATGTTTTAATTATATTATCAATTGCATTTGGATCATCTTCTAAATATTTTTTTAATTCAATTTCCTTTTTGTTAATATGTATCTTTGTATTTTTAAGGCAATAAGTATAAATATTTTTTCCATTTTTTGTTAAAAATAATTGTGGTTTATGACACTCACTTTGGTTTTGATAATCAATATAATACTCTTTTTGTTTTCCACAACCTGTTAAACCTATTACCAAAATACTACAAAATAGAATAGTTAACATTATCTTTTTCATATCCAATCCTCCAATTCAACAAATTACTTTTTGTCTTACACTTTACATTATATCATACAAAAACGGATTATCATCCGTTCTATATATCTTAATTTTGCAAGCACTACTTAATATCAAATTCTGCATAAACACTATACGATTTTGATTCTGGACTATTTGCTTTTCTTAAGTCATTTTTAACCAATCTATATGTTCCATTTTTTAATTCTCCATATCCTAGAGACCAATCAATTATAAATTCTTTCTCTTCGTGTGCTTTCAGAGAATAAACTATTGAATTCCATGTTAATGGATCTCCTGTCAATGTATCAATTTCTTCCCAAGTTTGATTTTCAAATTTTTCAATAGTATATACAGGTCCATAGGCATAATCTTCATCAGAAGTATTTCTTATTATGAATGTTGCACCTTTTGATGTTCTTGTATCTTCTTTTACTTCCATTAAAACACTACCAACATTTTTTTGTTCTTGATTATCATTAGGTTTCATTATCTTATCAGCATTTATAGTACCAGCAACTCTAAATCCTAGAATTTTAAGTTCCCATCCATCTTCATAACCAGTAAGTGACATTTCATTTAATTGATGTATTTTTGTATATTTGTATAAAAATGCTTTATATTCTACTGAGCCTCCATCTTTATATCGTATTATAGAAAATGGTATTAACATTATTGAAAAAAATACAATTGCAACTATAATTATTATTTTTTTCTTTTTCATAAGTCCTCCTAATTTTCATTTATGATATATTCAGTTCCATATTCATTATTAATTACTTTCTCATTAGGATCATTACCATATTGTTGATAAAAGAATAATTGATAAGTATATCTTAATTCATCGGTATTAAAACGATATGTATAAGTAACATCTTCTTTTAAAAATTCTTCATTTGTAGCAAATTCTTTTTTTTCTTGAATACTGCTATTTTTAAATTCATTAACGAGATTGACTAATTTGTCCTCATCTACATCATAATCCATATTTATAAAAGTTACTTTATTTATCACATTATTACTTATAGTGAAAATAATAGATTTATTTGTATCAATTATATCTTTTATTTGATAGTTTAGTTTAATCATTCCATTACCATCATCTACAGCATACATATTTATCATAATGCTCCATTTTTGAACATCAAAATTAGAATATTTGCTTTTAATATACTCAACAATTTTAGAGTACTTTTCTTCATATTCAGAAAGCATACCTTTTTCTATATTTTCAAATTTAATACCAGTTATATTTACTGTTTCATTTTTCATCACCATACTGTTTTCATATTCTTCATCTTCTTCAGAAGAAAAATCAAATCGTTGTAATTTTAAAATTATTTTTCCATCTTCATTGTATTCTACATTTTTTTGTATTTGTCTATTACCACATCCTGTTATAGAAATAATTGCAATAAAGGTTAAAATACCTAACAATAATTTTCTTTTCATATAAACCTCATTTCAATATAATTATATCACGATTTTATGCCATTTTACTATAATTCTTATCATTGGAATATTACTAAAGTCCGATTGATTATATTATAGATATTTATTCCTACACTCTTTTATAAAATGATTTATATTTTCCATAAAAACCTT
>CACXGX010000046.1 GCA_902767365.1 uncultured Erysipelotrichaceae bacterium | reverse complement strand
TTTAAGAAGACTTAAACAAAAATTGGCAAGAGAATCTGTCCCTTCTGAATGCAAGAAAAGAGAATTTGCAGTAAAACCTGGAGATAAACGTAGAGAAGCTAAAAAAGCTGGAATTAAAAACGCTCAAAAAAGAAATAGACAAAATAGAGACTAGTTACTAGTCTTTTTTTATTCGATTTGATATAATTAGCTTGGGAGATGATTTTATGTACGAAAAAATTAAAAATGATATTGTTAGCGCAATGAAAGAAAAAGATACTTTAAAACTTCAAACATTAAGAGGTATTAAAGGGGACGCTGATATGGAACATATCAATAAAGGTGTCGAAATAAATGATGAGTTAATGATTAATGTGTTATCTCGCGGTATTAAAACAAGAAAAGAATCTATTCTTGAATTTGAAAAAGGTAATAGAGATGATTTGGTTGATAAAACAAATAAAGAAATAGAACTTTTACAAACTTATTTACCAAAACAATTATCGAAAGATGAATTAGAAAAAATAATTGATGATGTTTTTAAGAAAGTTAATCCTAAAAGTGAAAAAGAGATGGGCTTGGTTATGAAAGAAGTAACTCCTTTAGTAAAAGGTAAGGCTGATATGAAAGAAGTTAGTTCATTAATAAAAGATAAATTAAGTAATTTATAAAGAACAATTTGTTCTTTTTTTTATTTAATTTAATATTTTTTATTAGGTGATATGTATGCTTAAAAGTTTATCTAATTATCTTGATTGTAGTGATTTTTCTTTGAATTATTGTGGTAAACATATTTATATTAATAATTTTATTGATATTTTAATACTTGAACCTGAAAAGATAGTTTTATCTATGATTACAGGTAAAATTATAATTCGTGGTAATAATATTTTAATTAATAAATTATTAGATAAAGAAATATTATTATCTGGTGACTTTAAATCTATTGAATTAGGAGAAAATAATGTTTAATAAATATTATAAAATAAGAGTTAGTGGTAAAAATTTAAGAAGATTTATTAAGTCTTTACATAATTATGGAATTAAACTTAATTCTATAAGTCTATCAAATTCTTTTTTTACTGCTATTGTAGATAAGTCAAGTTTAGATAAGCTTTTAGATTTAAAAACATATTATAAGATTGAAGTATTGGATGGATTAGGCATTTTATATTTAAAAAAACTTATTCTATCTAATATTTGTTTTATTATATTTTTTTTTATAGGAATTCTATATTTATATTTTTTATCTAATGTTATTTTTGATGTTGTTATTGTATCAAATGATTTTGAATTAAATGAAAAATTATATAATGAACTTGATAATTATAATATTAAAAAGTATAAATTTATTAAAGATTATGATGATATTCAAAGTATAAAAAAAAATATTTTAAATAAATATAAAAATAATATTGAATGGATTGAGATAGAAAGAATTGGAACAAAATACTATGTTAAATTGGAGAAAAGGGTAATAAATGAAATAAAAAAAGATTTAATAAATAGACATGTAGTTGCAAAAAAAGATGGAATAATTAAAAAGATTGTTGCTAGTAATGGGGAAGTAGTTAAAAAAGTTGATGATTATGTTAATAAGGGAGATATTTTGATTAGTGGTGAAATACACAAAAAAGATGAAGTAAAAGGAAATACTGCTGCTAGTGGTAATGTTTATGCGGAAGTATGGTATAAAGTTAATGTTATTTTACCAATTAATTATTATGAAAAAAAATATACTGGTAATAGTAAAAATGTTTTTAATATTAGTTTTTTAGATATTAATTTTAATATATTTGATAATAATAAATATAGTAATAAGGATGTTACATCTTTTTCTATATATGATGATTTTTATAATATGTTTAAAATTAGTTATAATAAAGAAAAAGAATTTATAGTAAATGAAGATATAAATCTAATAACTAATGAGAGTATTGCTGTTAATAGAGCAAAAGAAAAAATACTTAGTAAGCTAGGAAAAAATGAATATATTATATATCAAAAAAAATTGAAAACTATATTAAATGATAGTACAATTAGAGTAGAGGTATTTTTCAAAGTGTATGAAGACATATCACAATATAAATATTATTTAAATGAAGGAGTATGAGTGAATGATACAATCCCTTTATAGTAACTTTAAAGATATATTTTTATTAACATGGCCTATGGTTTTTGTTTCTTTAATTGTACTCGTTTCTTTTAGATTATCATATGTTTATAAAAATAATATTAAAATAGTTTTATATAAAGAAATACTTTTATTCTTTTTTGCTTTTTATGTATTGTGTTTGTTCCAAATAGTTACTTTGACTGATGCTTCTTCTTCTGTGGGATCAAATTTTATTCCATTTAAAGAAATATTTAGATATAAATTGTTTAGTAGATTATTTATTAAAAATGTTGTTGGTAATGTTTTATTGTTTTTACCTTATGGTTATTTTGTTGGAAGATATTTTTCAGGTAAGAGTAAAATATTAAGTATATTTTTAGTATTTTTAGCTTCTATTTCAATTGAATGTACTCAATTGTCAATTGGACGAGTATTTGATGTTGATGATATAATTTTAAATGTTATTGGTGGAATACTAGGTTACTTATTATTTTTATTGTTGTAGGAGGTATTATGAATATAGAAGTAATTAATCTTTTAGATGAAAAAGTTGATGAACTTGATAATTTAAAAGAATTTTTATATAAAGTTTGTGAAGATGAAAAACTTCTTAATGTTGTTTTTAATGTTATCATTGTAAATGATGAAAAAATACATGAGATTAATAAAAAATATAGGGGTATTGATAGACCTACTGATGTTATAAGTTTTGCTTTAGAAGATGATAAGACATATAATAGAACAGATATTAGAATTCTTGGTGATATTTATATTTCTATTGATAAAGTTAGAAGTCAGAGTATACTTTATGGACATTCTTTTAAAAGAGAATTATATTTTTTATCAATTCATGGACTACTTCATTTACTTGGGTATGATCATATGAATAAAGAAGATGAAAAAGTAATGTTTGCAAAACAAGAGGAGGTATTGTCTCGTTATGGCATCGAAAGATAATAAAAAGTATAAAAGTAAAAATTTATTTGATAGTTTTCATCATGCTTTTGATGGATTAATATATGGTTTTAGGACTACAAAAAATCTAAGAGTTGACTTATTTGTTACAGCAATTGTTATTGTATGTGGTTTTGTTTTTAGAATCAGTTTGTTAGAATGGGCCCTTTTAACTATTTGTTTCGGTTTAGTTATGGCCCTTGAACTAGTTAATACTGCAATTGAAGAAGCTGTTAATCTTGCTATGCCTAATTTGCATCCTATTGCTAAAATTAGTAAGGATGTTGCGGCAGGAGCTGTTATGTTTGCAGCAATCTTGTCTTCTGTCGTTGGTTTTTTGATATTTATTCCAAAGTTTATTGATTTGTTATAGGAGGTTATATGAAAGATAAATTATTAGAATTACATAACAATAGTTATGTTCCAGTTTCTAATTTTCCAGTTTCTGCTTGTGTTGTTTTAAAAAATGGAAAAGAGTATTATGGTGTTAATGTTGAAGATGCTTCAACAAGAGCGGGAACATGTGCTGAAAGAAATGCTATTTTTTCTGCAATTACAGATGGGGCTAAAAAAGGAGATTTTAAAGAAGTAAATGTAATGGTTTCTTCTGGAAAAATAGGAATGCCTTGTTTTGTATGTAGACAAATGATATCTGAGTTATTTGACTTGGATGCAATTGTGAGATGTTATGCTACAAATGGTGATTATAAAGAATATACTGTTAAAGAATTATGCCCATATCCATTTGGAGAGGATGATTTAAAATAATGAAAAGTGGTTTTGTAAGTATTGTAGGAAGACCTAATGTTGGTAAGAGTACTCTTTTAAATACTTTAATTGAAAGAAAAATAGCAATTACTTCTAACGTATCTGGAACTACTAGAAATGTTATAGAAGGAATATATAATGACGATGATTCTCAAATTGTTTTTATTGATACTCCTGGAATTCATAAACCTGTTAACAAACTTGGAACTGTTATGAACAATCAAGCGTATCATATGATTGAAGAAGTTGATGTAATTCTTTTTTTAGTTGATGTTACTAAACAATTCGGAAAAGGTGATCAATTTGTTCTCGATAAAATTAAAAATAATGGTAAACCTGTATTACTTCTTTTGAATAAGATAGATTTAATTGATAAAAAAGAATTATTAAATTTAATTACTAAATATAATGAGTTATATAATTTTGATGAAATTATACCTATATCTTCTTTAAAAAATGATAATATAAGTGATTTAATTAAAACAATAAAAAAATATTTACCAAGAGATGGAATTTTATATGATCCTGAAACAATTACAAATATTAGTAGAGATTTTTATATTGCGGAAGTAGTTCGTGAAAAATTATTAAGATTAACAAAAGATGAAGTTCCACATACTATTACTTGCTTAGTAGAATCATATGAGGAATTAGAAAAATATATTGATATACAAGTATTGATAATTGTAGATAGGGAAAATTTAAAAAAAATAATTATAGGTAAAAATGGGCAATTACTTAAAAAAGTTGGTATCTATTCTCGTGGTGATATAGAAGAGTTTTTGGGTAAGAAAGTTAATCTAAAAACTTATGTAAAGGTTATAGAAGACTGGCGTGAAAAAGAAAAATATTTAAGAGAATTAGGATTTTATGAATTAAAATAATAAAATATTACCATTATAATAATGGTGATATTTTTATGGATGAACTACTTTGGAAATTATTTAAGAAAACTGGTAATATTAAATATTTTTTATTAATTAAAAAACTTGGAAGTGTTAATAATGAAGATAATAAAAATAGAGGGAATAGTAGTAGGAGAACAAAACTATAGTGAATCTAGTAAAATATTAAGGATTTTTACAAAAGATTTAGGAATTATTAGTGTTCTTTCAAAGGGTTGTAAAAAAACTAAAAGTAATTTAAGAGAAGGAAGTAATAAATTAATACTTGCTAATTTTGATATCTCTTATAAAGATAATGGTTTGTCAACTTTAATAGGGGTTGACATAATAGATATTTATAAAAATATAATTTTAGATTATCATGACTTAGAGAAAAAAATGTATGCTTTTACTATTATTGACTTAACAGTACAAGTATTAGGACAAAAGCAAATTGATGAAAATGAAGTTAAAGATATTTATGATATTTTAAAGTCAACTTTATCTAAAATTAACGATGGACTTTCTCCTAAAGTTCTTTTAGACATTGTAATGCTTAAATATTTAAAATTTTTAGGTGTTCTTCCAAATATAGATTCTTGTTCTATATGTGGGGGTAACTTTGAAATAATATCTTTAGATTCTAAGAGTTTTGGATTTGTTTGCAGGGAATGTTATACAAATGAAAAAATAACTAGTCAAGCGGCCTTAAAATTAATTAGAATGCTTTACTATGTTGATATAGACAAGATAAAAAAATTAGATGAATTAGATGGAATTAATGAAGTAGAAGAGTTTATTGATAATTATTATGAAGATCATACGGGAATTTATTTCAATATTAAAAAGAAATTAATGACGTTAAATAAGATGAATGCTGTGTTGTAACTTTACATTTTATAAGTGTAAAATTTACTTTTTTAAATTGACACCTTGTTGTCTTACGTTTACAATTAATAATGAGAGTAGAGGTGTTTATATGAATAATAGAGGATTATCACTATTTGAAATGCTTGGTGTTGTTGTGGTTATAGGTATTATAGGAATTATTGCAGTTCCAAGTGTCACTCAGTATATAGGTAGAGGAAGACTTACTACATTTTTAACATATGAAAAAAGTGTAGAAGATGCTGCTACAAATGCTGTATTAGAGTGTATTGGTAACAATTCTACTAGGTGTGAAGCTCCAGAAAAAGGTAAAATTACAATTATTAAATTAGATGATTTAATTAATGAAGGCTATATTGATCCACTTAAATTGGATGATAAAGGTTCTTGTAATACTGAAAAAAGTTTTGTAAGAGTTGAAAATAGAGGTAATTTAAATTATAAGTTTAAAGTTTGCTTATATTGCGATAATTATGTTACAGATAATGAATTATGTGTAGAAGAGTGAAGTATCATTAATTGATACTTTTTTTCATATTGTTATATTGATGGTGAGTTTATGAAAAAATTAAATGAATTATATTCAAATTTTCCTGATATTTTAATTAAAGATATCAAAATTAATTCGAAAGAAGTAAAAGATGGAGATTTATTTGTATGCGTTAATGGTGTTACAACCAATCGTAATGATTTTATAGATGAAGCTATAAAAAATGGTGCAGCAGCTGTTGTTACAAACAAAAAAATTGAAATTGATGTTCCTTTAATATACGTTGAAAATCCCAATCTAGAATTATCTAAAATATGTCAAAAATTTTATGATTATGATGAAAACTATTTTACTATAATAGGTGTAACAGGTACTAATGGTAAAACAACGGTTGCATCAATTATTAAAGATATGATTGGATCAATTTGTGGTTATATAGGTACGAATGGTATTAGATCTGATAATATTAATGAAACTATAAAAAATACAACTCCAGATTCTGATCGATTGTATAAATATTTTAAATGGTTAAAAGATGATGGTTGCCAAATTATAAGCATGGAAACTTCTAGTGAAGCTTTTTTTCGAAATAGATTAACTAATATTACATTTGACGTAGGTATTGTCACAAATGTTACTGAAGATCACTTGAATGTTCATAAAACTTTAGATAATTATTTATCTTGTAAGAAAGAATTAGTTAAACAAGTTAAAAATAATGGATATTCTATTTTAAATGTTGATGATAAGTATTTTAATGATTTTAAAAGAGTTTCTAAAGGGAAAATATTAACTTATGGTAAAAAAGAAGCTGATCTTCAAATAATTAAATGTAAGGAATATATTGATAAAACTTTTATTACTTTAAAGTATGATAACAATTTATTTGATATAGTGTCACCTTTAGTGGGAGAATATAATATATATAATTTATGTGCAGCATTTCTTACACTTTTGTCTTTAGGTTATTCTATTGAAGATATTATAAATAGAATTAGTAATATAACTGTACCTAAAGGTAGATGTGAATTTTTAGATTTTGGTCAAAAATATAAGATTATTCTTGATTATGCTCATACAACTGATGCTTTTACAAAATTATATAATTATTTAAATAAAGTTAAAAAAGGAAGAATAATTACTGTTACTGGTAGTGCTGGAGGGCGTGAGAAAGAAAAAAGAAAAGAAATGGGGAAAGTTGTACTTGATAACTCTGATTATACTATTTTTACTATGGATGATCCTAGATATGAAGATGTAAATAGTATTATAGATGATTTAGTTTCTAATAGTAATAAAGATAATTATGAAAGAATTATTAATAGAAAAGAAGCAATAAATAAGGCTTTATCTATTGCTAAAGATAATGATATAGTTTTAGTAGCAGGGAAAGGTAGAGATAATTATATGGCAATAGAAGATAAATATCTACCATATAATGATTATGACGAAATTACTAGTTTTTTTGAAAAAGACTAGTATAATAAATATAGAGGTGTAAAAAATGAATGAAGTTATTGATGAATTAAGAGAAGTTGCTAGAGAGAATGGAATTCCATTAGATTTTTATAATAAAATGGTTATGGAGGCTTCATTATACGTTAGAGATAATAATTTATCTGACCAAGATTTATATCAGATTATGGATTTAGCTATTCAATGTTATGATCCTAAATATGAATTGCCTGAAGTAATGAAAGACAAAAGAAAATATGCTAGACAAACTGTTGCTATTGCTATTAATAAACTTTATGATAAATTTTATTATGGTGATGAAGAGGAAAAACATAGCCGTCGTTTTAATTAATTGAAAAGATTATTTATCTTTTCTTTTTTTTATCAAAATATTATAATATTGTAGTTAGAAGGTGATTATATGGATAAAAGTCATATTAGAAATTTTTCAATTATAGCACATATAGATCATGGAAAAAGTACTTTAGCTGATAGAATTCTTGAAGAAACTCATGCTGTTAGTGAAAGAGAAGCTAAAGCACAACTTTTAGATAGTATGGATATTGAAAGAGAACGTGGTATTACTATTAAACTTAATACTGCATCTTTAAAATATATTTGTAATGATGAAGAATATTTGCTAAATTTAATTGATACTCCTGGACATGTAGATTTTTCTTACGAAGTTTCAAGATCTCTTGCATCTTGTGAGGGTGCTCTTTTAGTTGTAGATGCTGCTCAAGGAATAGAAGCTCAAACTCTTGCTAATCTTTATTTAGCACTTGATAATAATTTAACAATTATTCCTGTTATTAATAAAATAGATTTACCTAATGCTGATATAGAGAAAGTAAAAAAAGAACTTATCGATTTAATTGGTTTTGATGAAGATGAAATTATTCTTACTAGTGCAAAGACTGGTGTTGGAATAAAAGAATTACTTAATGAAGTTGTTAGGAAAATTCCTTGTCCTAAAGGGGATAATGATTCTCCTTTACAAGCATTAATATTTGATAGTATTTTTGATTCTTATCGTGGAGTTGTAATTGCGGCTCGTATTTTTAATGGATCTTTAAAAGTTGGAGATACAATAAAAATGATGGAAACTGGTGCATCATATGAAGTGGTTGATTTATATATTAAGAATCCATGGGAAGTAAAAAAGAGTTCTTTATCTAGTGGAGAAGTTGGTTATATATCTGCTAGTATTAAAAGTATTAGTGATGTTAAAGTAGGAGATACAATTACTCTTTTAAAGAATCCTGCTAAAGATCCTTTACCTGGTTATAAACCAATGAAATCAATGGTTTTTTGTGGACTTTATCCTGTTGAATCATCAAAGTTTGAAGATTTACGTGATGCTTTGTCTAAATTACAACTTAATGATGCATCTTTAGTATTTGAACCGGAAACGTCAACGGCACTTGGTTTTGGATTTAGATGTGGTTTTTTAGGCCTTTTACATATGGATATTATAAAAGAGCGTATTACTCGTGAATTTAATATTGAAATAATTACTACAGCTCCATCTGTTGTTTACGAAGCATTACTTACTAATGGTGAAACATTTATGGTAGATGCTCCAAATAAAATGCCTGATAAAACTGTTTTAAAGGAAATTAAAGAACCATATATAAGAACTAGTATCTTTACTCCTAGTGAATTTATCGGACCAATTATGGAATTATGTCAAAATAAGCGTGGTATTTATATTGGAATGGATTATATTGATCCTACTAGAGTAAATATTCATTATGAGTTACCTTTATCTGAAATAGTGTATGATTTTTTTGATAAGCTTAAGTCTTATACTAAAGGGTATGCTTCTTTTGACTATGAGTTAATTGGTTATAAACCAAGTGATCTTGTTAAAATGGATATTTTATTAAATGGTGAAGTAATTGATGCTTTATCTGTTATTGTACATAAAGATTTTGCTTATAATCGTGGTAGAAATGTTGTACAATCTTTAAGAAAATCAATTCCTAGACAATTGTTTGAAATACCTATACAAGCATCTTTAGGTAATCATGTTATAGCAAGAGAAACAGTTAAAGCTTTAAGAAAGGATGTTCTTGCAAAGTGTTATGGAGGAGATGTTACTCGTAAAAGAAAACTTCTTGAAAAACAAAAAGAAGGAAAGAAACGTATGAAACAAGTTGGTAGTGTTGAACTTCCACAAGAAGCTTTTATGAGTGTATTATCTATGGATGAAAATGAATAGTATACATAGTTGTTATATACATATACCTTTTTGTTCTTCTATTTGTTCTTATTGCGATTTTTGTAAACTTTTATATAATGACAAATGGGTTAATGAATATCTTAATTCTTTGGAAAAAGAAATAAATTTTAGATATAAAAATGAATTAATTCAAACTTTATATATTGGTGGGGGCACTCCTAGTTGTCTTAGTATTAATCAATTAGAAAAATTATTTAATATAATTAAAAGAATAGATTTATCTAGTGATTATGAATTTACTATAGAGGTTAATGTAAATGACATAACAGAAGAAAAATTAATACTTTTTAAAAAGAATAAAGTTAATCGTATAAGCGTTGGAATAGAAACGGTTAATAATAAGTTTATGCCTTTTTTAAACAGATTTTGTAATAAAAATGATGTATTAAGAAAAATAGAACTTATAAGAAAATATTTTGATAATTTTAATATCGATTTAATGTATGCTTTTCCTAATCAAACAATTGATGAAGTGTTATCTGATTTATCTTTTGTTGTTAATTTAAGACCTAAACATATTTCTATTTATTCTTTAATTATTGAAGAACATACTAGAATTTTTATTGATAAAGTTACTCCTATTGATGAAGATTTAGAGTCTAGAATGTATTACAAGATAGTTGAATATTTAAAATTTTATGGTTTTAATCATTATGAGATTAGTAATTTTGCCTTAAATGGTTATGAATCAAAGCATAATATGGTTTATTGGAATAATGAAAAGTACTATGGTTTTGGGTTGGGTGCTTCTGGTTATATTGATAAATGTCGTTATACTAACACTAAAAATATTAGTAAGTATAATGAGTGTAAATATGATTATTTAAGTGAAGAAATAGATTTTAAGTTAGATATGGAATATGAAATGATTCTTGGACTTAGAAAAATTAATGGCGTTAGTAAAAAAGAATTTTTTAATAAATTTTTATCTTCCATAGAGGATAATTTTGATATAATTAATTTAGTTAAGAATAAAATGTTAATTGATGATGGAGAATACATTTATATTCCAGAAGATAAGTTATATATATCTAATTCGATATTAGTTAATTTTATTGGAGGTAGTAATAGTGAGTGAAAAAGATAAAGAAAAAGTATTTTCTAATGAATACTTGTATATAAATGATGATGATTTAAGAAGTGATGCTAAATATTTAGTTAGTCATTTACCAGATTATTTTTTTGAAGTAGATGCATCTAGTACTGGTAAATATCATCCTAAATATGCAGCTGGGGAAGGTGGTCTTTCAAGACATGTTAAATCTGCTTGTAAGTTTGCTTATGAATTGTTGTCTAATCCCATAATTGGGAAACCATATAGTAGCCGTGATAAAGATTTAATAATTATTGCGTTGTTAATTCATGATGGATTAAAATATGGAAAAGAACATGAAAAATATACTAGGTTTGATCATCCAATTTTAGCTAGTAATTATGCTAAAGAAAATAAAGATAAACTTAATATGAATGAAGAGGAACTTGAAAAAATGGCTAATGCTGTAGCAAGTCATATGGGACCTTGGAATACTAATCAGTATAGCGATGTTGTTTTGCCTATTCCAAAAGCTCCAATGGAAAAGTTTGTTCATATGTGTGATTATTTAGCTAGTAGAAGATTTATTAATCTTGATTTTGATAAAGACAGTAATGTTATAGATGAGTCTAAAATGTAGATAATAGGGAGGTTCTTATGAAATTATCTAATTTAAAAATTACTTTACTTAGAAATACACCATTTATTTTAACAAAGGATGATAATCCAAAACATTTTTATCTTCCAGATGCAACTTTTGATTTAAATACAGCAATGAAGTTTTGTGGTCAAGTAGGAGGAATTTGTTACAATGAAAATGGTTTATTAGCATCTTTTGGTGAAAGTGATGAAGTTACTGAAAGAAGGATTAATAGAACGACTCATGATGAGCATCAATCTATATTTGAACATATCAATATTGGAATGCATCTAGAAGATTCTTCAAAAATGTTGAATATGGTTTTAAATAATGAAGGGCAGTATGCTACTAGTGAAAGAAGTTTAAGATATACTACAATTAGTCCAGAGTCTTGTAATTTGTCTGAAAAAGAAATTGAATTATATCAAAAATGGTATGGCATTTTTTATGATTTAATACTTGCTGAATATCCTAATTTAGTTAGAACAAAAAAGAATGGTGAAAAAAGTTATACTGAAATTGAAACCAAGGCTCAAGAGAATGCTAGATATATGTGTTCTGTTTTTATTAATACATCTATGGTTTATACAGTTCCTCTTGCTCAATTAAATAGAATTGTATCATGGATGAAAGATTATATGAATCAAACTAATATGGATGATTTTGCTAAAAGACTTTCCCAAGATTTTGAAATGTTTATTAAAGAATGTGAAAGATTAAATCTTTTGGATGAAAGATTGCAGTCGAATAGAAAACATAGAAAATTGCATATTTTCGGAGAATGTTTAGATGAATTACCTCAACAATTTGGGGAGTCTAATTCAATTACATATTTGGGGACACCAGTTTTGTTTGCTCAATACGAAAGACATCGAAGAGGTAGATATTGTTTAGAAAGAAAACCGCATAGTGGTTGTTTTATTCCACCATTGATAGTATCTCATCCTGATCTTGTAGAAATGTTCAAAGATGATTTTGAATCTATAAGAGATAAATTCCCAATGGCTGAGTTATATACTATTCATGAGACAGGATGTGTTGATGATTATGTATTGAAAATGGAAGAAAGAGATTGTTCTCATGTTCAACTTGAAACATTTAAAAATACTGTTGAGACTGCGGAAAAAATATATCAAACTTTGGAAAAAGAGAATCATCCTAAGGCAAAATTGTTAAAACCTTTTATAGGTCATAGAAGATGTCAAACTGGAAATTATGAATGTCCTAATCCATGTGGTTGGAAGGAAGGAATAGACGGTACTCGTAAAGTATAGAAAGTAGGTTGCTACTTTCTTTTTATTTTGATAAAATATATTAAGAATGGAGAGTAAATTATGGATAATGAGAAAAGAGGTAAAATAATTGTAATTGAGGGTACTGATTGTTCAGGTAAAGCAACTCAATCTAATTTATTGGTTGAAAGATTAAAAAAAGATGGTAAGAAATGTGTTTCTTTGAGTTTCCCTTGTTACGATACTCCAACAGGTAAAATAGTTGGTGGAGCATATCTTGGTAAACCTGAAATATGTGAAAGTTTTTTTGAAAGTGCAGTTAATCTTGACCCTAAAATAGCTTGTTTATATTATGCTGCTGATAGAAAATATAATATAGACAAAGTATTAAAGTATGTTGATGATGGATACTATGTTATTCTTGATAGATATGTTACAAGTAATCTTGCTCATCAAGGATGTAAAATTCAAGATAAAGATGAAAGATTTTATATGTATCAATGGATAGATAAATTAGAATATTGGTTGTTGGAACTTCCTAAACCAGATAAAACAATTTTTTTACATGTTCCATATGATTTTACTAAAGAATTAGAAAAAAATAGAGAATTTCTTGATGAACATGAAAAAAGTCCTGAACACTTAAAGAATGCAGAACGTGCTTATGTAGAATTATCTCAACTATATAACTGGGATACAATTGAATGTATTAAAGACAATAAATTAAGGTCTATTGAAGATATTAATGATGAAATATATTTAAAAATAACTGAATAAAAAAGGAGAAATTTATTTCTCCTTTTTCTTATCTTCTTTTTTATCTTCCTTTTTATCTTCCTTTTTATCTTCCTTTTTGTCTTCTTTTTTGTCTTCTTTTTTCTCTTCTTTCTTATCTTTTTTCTCTTTTTTGTCTTTCTTATCTCCTTTTTTGTTATCTTCTGATACTTCTATTCCTTCAAATATATCTATTAAATCATTATCAACAATCTTCTTTTTATTATATTTGGTTTCGGCATCTTCTTTTGCTTTAACTTTAATTTTATTTATTTCTTCATCAGTTAAATGAATTCCTGTATCTTTTGTATCATACAAGTCAATAACTTCAAGTTTTTCATTCTTGTTATTTTCTTGTTCTTTTTCACGTACTTCTTTTCTAATACTTCTTTCTAAGTCGAAGTCGATATCTACAACTCTATATACTTCTTTGAATGTAGTGTATCCGTCAACAACTTTTTGTAATGCATCTTGAAGTAGAGTAGTAGTGTCTCCAGAATATACTGCTTTTTTAAGTTCTTCTTTATCGAGATTTTCATCATTTATTAATTCACGTAAAGCATCAGTTAAGAATAAAACTTCATGTAGGGCAATTCTTCCTCTAAAACCTCTATTGCATTTTTCACATCCAACTGGCTCATATACTTCTTTTACATCCTGTCCTAACATTTTACTAAATATTTGTTTTTCGTAACTTGTTGTTGGTCTTTTTCTTTTACAATCAGGGCAAAGTGTTCTTGCTAATTTTTGTGATATTATTCCATTCATGGCAGTTGATAGCAAATATCTTTCAACATCCATATCTAGAAGACGTTCAATTGTATTAAGGGCACTATTGGTGTGTATTGTTGATAATACTAAGTGTCCTGTAATTGCGGCACGAACTGCTATTTGAGCTGTTTCACTATCACGAATTTCTCCGATTAGTATAACGTCTGGGTCTTGACGTAAGATAGATCTTAAGGCACTTGCAAATGTCAATCCTATTTCTGAATTAACATATACTTGGTTAATTCCTTCAATGTTCATTTCGACCGGATCCTCAACGGTAATTATGTTTCTATCTTCTGTATTTAACGCTGATAACATAGAGTACGTAGTAGTAGATTTTCCTGATCCAGTAGCTCCTGTAACAAGGATAATTCCATTTGGTATATCAAGTAGTCTTTCAATCTTTTTTAAGTTATGTGGTGCAAAACCTAAGCTTTCAATTCCGTTTAAGCTTTGGCTATAGTCCAAAAGACGGAGAACTATTTTTTCTCCTTCATTAGTTGGTAGTGCAGATACACGCATGTCTAATTCTCTTCCGTCAACTATACCTTTGATGGCACCGTCTTGTGGTACACGAGTTTCTGTTATGTTCATTTTTGATATTAGTTTTACTCTGGTTGCTAAGTTCTTTTCATACATTTTTGGAACTTTTGCATGATCTTTTAATCGACCATCCATTCTCATTCTAATCATCATACAATCTTCTCTTGGATCGAAGTGAATATCACTTGCTTTGTGTTGAGATGCATAAATAATTATTCTGTTAACTATATCAACGATTGGCATATTTACAAAATCATATTCTATCATAGTCACTGCCCCTTATTTTATTATTTAACATTCTTATTATATAATATCTTTCTTTTATAATCAATATTTCAATTATTTTTTTTAAAATATATGGTATTAATTAATTTTTTATTATATAATTATTATGATATTGTTATAGTAGAAAGAGGTGGCTTATGAATAATAAGGGTTTTGTTTTAATTGAAACAATTGTTACGTCTGTTTTCGTTTTAGGATTATTCACATTTATTGTAGCTAATATAATACCTTTAATTGGAGATTATGAAAAAGCATCAGATTATGACACTGTTGAAAGTGTTTATGATGCTCATATGATTCGTAAGATGCTTTTAAAAAGTGATAGCGGTAAACTTGCTAATTTATTATCTTTTACAAATGTTCCTAATAAGTTTTATTTTTTTGATGGTACTGAAATTTGTTCTTATGTTACTAATTCTGTTTATTGTAAAAAGTTATTATCAAGAGATTATCTTGATGTTAGGGAACTTGTTTTAACTACTTATACAATTAGTGATGATTTTGTTTCTTATGCTCGAAAAAACTTTGATAGAGCTTTAAGAGAATATATAATTCAAATGCAAAGATATACTAATACTGAAACTAATCCATCTAATTATAATTTTGCAAGACGTCTTATCGTAGTATTTAATGATGGTAGAATAACTAATATTGAATTGCTATTTGATGGAGAAGGGGGAAGTGGTGGTGCGACATGTTAAATAAAAAAGGATTTACAGTTATAGAACTTATAATGAGTTTTACTTTTTCTAGTATATTAGCAATTTCTCTGTTTGCAGTTGTTATTAATTATAGAAATAAAGAAATGGATTTTTCCATTAAAAATGATCTTTTGGCATTTAAATCTCAGGTTATAATAGATATTCAAAAGGATATACAAGCAAAAGGTCTTAATCATATTGATTATTGTATGGAAGAAAATCCTACAACTCATGAATTAACTAGAGTTGGTAGGTGTATAATTCTTTATTTTAATGATTCTACATCGAAAGAGTTTGTTGTTAAAGAAGATGTTCGTGCTGATTCTATAGAACATCCTGATGGAAGTGCTGATAATTTTTATTATTCAATTCCGTATATTGCTTATGGTGGAATAAGATATACGGTGCCAGATGCTGCTAATGTATCTATAAGAAATAATTTTATTTTGGAACAAACAAGTTTGAATGATGGAATTGAATCTAATATTCCTCTTTATAAGATTAGAGTTGAGTTTATTCATAATGATATAGATGCAGATATTGATATTTCAGTTGTTTGTAATGGTACTAGAACAGAAAGCGCTTCTTCAAACTTTAAATCATATTCGGTTGGAGATGAGGTTTTAATACAGGTAAATGCTACTACTCAAAAAAAGTTTGTAGTTATTAAAGATTCTTCTAAAAACAATGCATATTTAACTTTACTTTATAATGATAGTTATGATAGTTTAGTACCTTCGTCAATCAGTTTTAATAGTGATATAGCAAGGGGAAATGATTATTCTAATAGTATCATAAATGAACAAGTTTCAGAAATTGCTAATTTATGGAAAAATGCTAGGAAAGTTAGACTGCTTTCTTTTGAGGAGGCAAGTTTCTTAGTAGATGCATGCCCTTATTTTAGAAATACTATAAAGAATGCTTCCGATCCTACACCTTATTTTTCTTTGTCATCTTCATATTCTTGGATAAAATCAAGTAGTTTTTGGACATCTTCTGGACGAGATTATGATGTTGATCATCCTAATTATGCTAAAAGAGTATGGATTATATCTAGTAGTGATGAAAAATTAAAGGATGTTAATGTTAATGAATCTTATGGGTTAAGACCAGTCATAGAAATTAGTAAGATTTATGATGCAAATAGTTAGAAAATATATAAGATTATAAAGCATAATAGAGATTGTATGATTCTGGAAATAAAATAGTTTTTGTATTTTATTCCAGTTTTTTCTATTATGCTTTTTGTTTGGAAATGAACACTTAAGCCGTTAAAAGAAATTAAAAAACCAATTAAAGCTATTTTAAGTTTCTTTGCTATTTTTAATGATGATATATTTGATATTCCAGTTGTTAATTCTAGTATTCCTTTGATAATACTTGTATAAATATTATTAGGAAAGATGATATTTATTATAGTTACTATCATATAAAAAAAAATAATTATTCCTAATATATTTATTAATACTTTAAATGTATTATTAATTGAATCTGTTAAATTATTTATAAAACTTTTATTATCAACTATTATTTTATATTTAGTATCTTTGCTTTTTTTGTTTTTATTTCTAAAGAATAATCCCATTATTAATCCAGTTGTTAGATGTACTATATATATTTTTATACCTATTTTTTTATTATTTAATAATGTTTCTCCAATTCCTGAAATTACAAATATTGGATTAGAATAACTTGTAAATGCTATTAAACTATTAGCATCATCTATGTCTATTTCTTTATTATTTAATAAGTCTTTTATATATATGCTTCCAGTTGGGAACCCTGTTATTATGGAAGTTAATATGGCATAAGAAGAACTCTGAGGAAGATTATATATTTTTTTTATTAATGGTCCTATAGTTTTACTTATAATATTTATTAATCCATATTTAACCATTAAAGAAGATATTAAAAGAAATGGGAAAATGTTTGGAATTAAAATGTTTTTCCATATATTTATTGCTACTATAACACTATTTTTTATGTTATTAGAATATAAGAAAATAAATATAAAAATATTTGTTAATACTAAATTAATTAATAAATTTAATAAATTTTTTTTCATAATTTTTTTCTTTCTGATATAATTAATAATGGGTGTGATTTGATTATGAGAATGATTAGAGGAATTAAAAACTTTTTAAGAGAGAATTATAAGTTGATTATTTTTTTCTTGGTTTTTTATTTTATTATTAATTTCCCAGTACCATATTATGTTTTTACTTCTGGTGGTATTACTGATTTATCTGATAGATTTGTTATTGAGAATGGTTATAAGCAAAAGGGAAGTTATAATTTGTCTTATGTTAATCAAGCTGAAGGAATCGTACTTACATATTTGTTATCTTATGTTATACCTAATTGGGAAGCAGTAGAAGTTGAAAATTATCAAATAAATGAGGATGAATCGTTAGAAGATGTTTTAGTTAGAGATAAGCTATCTTTAACTCAAGCTAATCAATCTTCTGTTCTTCTTTCATATACAAGAGCTAACAAAAAAGTTGAAATTACAGATACAAAATTTTATGTTATAGCAGTTTACGATTTTTTAGATTCAACGTCTAAAATTAAAGTTGGAGATATTCTTTTATCAGTTGATGGTGTTTCAATCAATGAATTTGAAGATATTACTAATATTATTTCTTCTAAGAATGAAAATGATTCTTTAAAGTTGGAATTAGATAGGAATGGTGAAATATATCAAACTGATGTAAAAATTAAAGTAATTGATGATAAAAAGCTAATTGGGCTTGCATTTTATAGAATTTATGATTTAAATCTTGATCCTAAAATAAGTTTTTCTTTTAGGGAATCAGAAAGTGGTTCTTCTGCTGGACTTATGACTACTTTAGCAATATATGATACTTTAATTCCTGAAGACTTGACTCATGGTTTAAAAATAGCAGGTACAGGAACAATTAATTCTCAAGGATTAGTTGGAGAAATTGGTGGAGTAAAATATAAACTAGCTGGCGCTGTTAGTGGGGGAGCTTCAATATTTTTTGTGCCTAGTGGTGATAATTATGAAGAAGCAATAAGTGTTAAAAAGTCAAAAAATTATGATATTGAAATTGTTGAGATAGATACTTTAGATGATGCAATTTCTTATTTAGAAAATTATAAAAGTTCAAAAGAATAATTGATTTATAATATCAAAAATGATATGATGTAGTTATGATAAAGAGGGGAATATAATATGGATGAGTTAAGAGCTTTGTATTTTCGCATAGAAAATCCTATGGATAATAAGATAAAGTGGAATAAACTTTTAAATATTTATTCTACTTCTTATGATTATGAAGATTTTTATTCTCGTGTTACTAAGGGAAATAAGGCAAGTAGTAGTATTCAATATGATGTAGAAGATAAAAAAACATTTTGTCTTGTTATGTGGTCTTTATGGAAGAAGAAGTTATTATCTATTTCTGAAGAGAATTTAAGAAATTATATAGATAATAAAGATTTTGATTTTGATGTTTATGATGTTGTAAAAATGATTAGAGATATGGAAAGTGTTAAATCATATACTTCTCTTCAACAAGTTTTAACTAATCCTAATATAAATAGATATTATTCTGATTTGTTTGATGATTTTAATCATAAAGTTATAATATATTCTGATTTTGATATAAAAAAAGATCCATTATATAATACTGTATTATCTATTAAAGTTGATGCTAGTAGACTTTATAAAATATTAAAAGTATATATTAATCAATGTTTTGCGTTGGAAATGCCATATTATATTAAATATAGTGAGTTTGGTAAGAAAATTACTATTAATATATATTCTACAATAGAAAATTTTAAGAAGAATGAAACAATTTTAAGTATTATAAAAAAAGAAAACTATACATATTTTTATGATAATTATGATTTGTTGTCTGGAAATATTAACGAATCTATTGCACTTAAGAATATGGATTATTTTAATCTATATAAATATACAAGGGATAGAAGTTTAATTTTCTTTAAGTCTATAGATAGTGTTGTATATGAATATTTGATGAATCATATTAATACTCTTGTATCTTATAAAGATGGAAGAATGAATATTATTGATTATTTATCTACTTTTGTAATGGAAAAAGTTGTTAATCAATTAGTAAGTAAAAGTATTAAAACATCTCAAGAATATTTTTATATTGCTAATAGTGAAGATTTGGTTAATTTAAAAAGTTATATTAAAGAAAAACTTGGTTTAAATATGAGAGATATTTTAAAAAATAGATTATATTTAATGTCTAGTTCTGATACTATTCCTTTGAAGTTAAATGATAATAAGACTATTAATATTGATGTAGAATTGATTATGACTGCAATTAGAAATTTAACTCAAACTCTTATTTCTAAAGATAATTCTTTAGAAAAACTATTTAGAGTTAGAATAAAAAATGAGTGTCAATTTTACAAAGTTGATTATGATAAATTTTGTTTAGATTCTAATTTTTCTAAAAAGTTATTTTTTAATAAATCTCAATATGACAATTATCAAAAAGAAATTGATAGAATTCATTCTGATATTAAGAAAGTTGAAAGTTTTGAGAATTTGATTTCTTCAAAAATAAATCAAGATACTAGAAGTAAAATATCTGATAGTATGTCAGAGTTAAGACAAATATTTAATGTAGAGGAAGGTAATTAAACCTTCTTTTTTATTGTTTATCTTTGTGTTATAATATTTTTTGCAATGTTTTTACTTGAGGTGTAATTATGAAACGAAGTGAAGTAGATTTAACTAAAATAAGTCCAATGATGGCTAAATACTTAGAAATAAAAGAAAAATATAATGATACTATTATATTTTATAGACTTGGTGATTTCTATGAAATGTTTTTTGAAGATGCTATTTTATGTTCTCGTGAATTAGAACTAACATTAACAGGAAGAAATGCTGGACTTGATGAGAGGGTTCCTATGTGTGGTGTACCATATCATGCATATCTTCAATATTTAGAGAAATTGGTAGATAAAGGGTATAAGGTTGCAATTTGTGAACAGTTAACTGATCCTAAGGAAACTAAAGGAATGGTTGATAGAGATGTCGTTCAAGTAGTTACAAAGGGTACAATAATAGATAATACTTTATCGGAAAAAGATTCAAACTATATTGGAAATATTTATGATTTTGATTATTCTTATGGTATTAGTTATGCTGATATAACAACTGGATATTTTTATGTTATTATGCTTCCTCATGATAAAGAGAAAGTTATTAAAGAAATAATTAATCGAAATATTAAAGAAGTAATAGTTAATGATAAGATTGATAGAGAAATAATATATATTCTTAAAAATAATTATCATGTTTTAGTTACAATTAGGGATGAAATATATGACAAGGAAGAATATAGTTATATTACTAGCGATTTAAAAGATATTAGAATGGTAACTGTTGTAAATCATCTTCTTTTATACATCTTAGATACAAAGAAGGGAGATATGTCTCATCTTCAGAAAGCTTCTATTATTGATTTAAATAATTATTTATTATTTGATAATCATACGAAAAGAAATCTAGAACTTGTTGAAACGCTAAGATTACATGAAAGAACTTATTCTCTTTTATGGCTTTTGGATAAGACTAAAACAGCAATGGGAAGTAGGCTTTTAAAATATAATATTGAAAATCCATTAACTGATAAAGAGGAAATAGAAAGACGTTATTCTATAATAGAATCATTATTAACTGAATTTATTTTAAAAAATGATTTAATTGATTTACTTGATGAAGTATATGATTTAGAAAGGCTATCTGGAAGAATTAGTTATGGTAATGTTAATGCTCGTGATTTGTTACAATTAAAAAGAAGTTTAAAAGTACTTCCAAATATTAAATCTATTTTAAAAGATATAAATTTTTATAAGAGTATTGATACTTTTGAAGATTTGTATGATTTATTAGAAAAAACAATTGAAGATGATCCACCAATTGGTATTAAAGAGGGAGGAATAATAAAATCTGGTTATAATAGTGAACTTGATGAATTAAGAACAGTTAAGAGTGGATCTAAAGATTTTTTATTAAATATTGAAAGAGAAGAAAAAGAACGTACTGGTATTAAAAATTTAAAACTTGGATATAATAAAGTATTTGGTTATTATATTGAGGTTAGCAAAGGAAGTATACCTCTTATTAAACCTGAGTATGGATATGAAAGAAAACAAACTTTAGTTAATTGTGAAAGGTTTATTACTCCTCTTCTTAAAGAAAAAGAAAATATTATTCTTGGAGCGGAAGAAAGAATTATTAACCTTGAATATAAATTATTTATGGAAATTAGAGATAAAGTTAAAGAATATATTGTAAAGCTTCAAGAAACTTCTAAAACTCTTGCATTGATAGATATGCTTGTATCTTTTGCTACTGTTAGTGAAGAGAATAATTTTGTTAAACCTGTATTAGTAGACAGCAAAAAAATTGATATAAGGGATGCGAGACATCCAGTAGTTGAAAAAGTAATTAAAGATGAATTCGTTCCTAATGATATTATTATGAGTGATGATGTTGATGTATTATTGATTACTGGTCCTAATATGGCTGGTAAGTCAACTTATATGAGAACTCTTGCAATTATTATTATAATGGCTCAAATTGGTTCTTTTGTTCCTGCTAAAAGTTGTTCAATTCCTATTTTTGATAAAATATTTACAAGAATAGGTGCTAGTGATGATTTGGTTAGTGGAGATTCAACATTTATGGTGGAAATGAAGGAAGCTAATAATGCCATTCATGAAGCTACTCCTAATAGTTTAATTTTATTTGATGAATTAGGAAGAGGAACAGCTACATATGATGGAATGAGTCTTGCTCAATCAATTTTGGAGTATATACATGATAAGATTCATTGTAAAACAATGTTTTCTACGCATTATCATGAATTAACTAGTTTAGCAATGGATTTAAAACATTTAAAAAATGTCCATGTTAGTGCTATAGAAGAAGAAGGTAAAATTACTTTTTTACATAAAGTTAAAAATGGAGCTGTTGATAAGAGTTATGGAATTCATGTTGCAAGTCTTGCTAAATTACCAAAAGAGGTAATAGATAGAGCAAATGAAGTTTTAAGTTTTTATGAAACTAAAAATAAGAAAGATAATAAATTTAAACAAATTGAATTACCTTTAGATTTTTCAACTACTAGTAATTCAAATGATGAGGTAATTGAAAAATTAAGGAAGATTAATCCTCTTGAAACAACTCCTATTGAAGCTTTAAATATTTTATATGAATTAAAGCAGAATATTGACAAATAATTGACTAATGTTTTTCTTAAGATATAATATTATTAGAGTAGGTGTGATATGAATATTATAGATGTTTTAGTTATTTTGATAATAATACTGTGTGGTATTATTGGGTTAAAAAAAGGATTTGTAAGAACTTTAGTTTCATTTGTAGGTATTGTATTAGTTTTTATACTTTCTTATTTATTAAAAAATCCTTTAGCAGAATGGATGAGTATGAATCTTCCTTTCTTTAACTTTTCTGGAAGTTTTGAAGGTGCAACGATACTTAATGTTATAATATATCAACTTATTGCTTTTTTTATAGTATTTGCAATTTTAATGGTTATTTATTCATTAGTTATTGTTTTAGCTAAGATAGTTGAAAAATTGCTTAAAATTACTTTTATTCTAGCAGTTCCATCAAAAGTATTTGGTTGTATTTTAGGAGTACTTGAAGGTATAATTATTTCTTTAATTGGTATTATAATATTATCTTTACCTGTACTTAAGTTTGATTTAATTCAAGAGTCTGCAATTAGAAATTATTTATTTAATATTAGTCCAATTGTAGGTAATATTACGAAAAATACTAATGATGCAGTTGATGAAATACTTCTTTTAAATGAAAAGTTTAGAGGATATGATACTAAAGAAAACTTTAATTTATCTTGCTTGGATTCTTTATTAAATCATAAAGTTATTAGAGTTGGTTTTGCTGAGAAACTTATTTATAGTGATAAGTTGAGAATAAATCAAGAGAAAGCATTAGAAATTGTAAATAAATATAAATAGTTTTTTCTTGTGATGATGTATTTTCTTTCTTTATTTCTATTGAATAATTTGAAAAGTATGGTTTATCGATATTTTAAGTTCATCTAAAAGAAATAATACAAATGAAATAACTAAAAAAAGTAATAGATTTAATTATATTTCTATTACTTTTTCTTTTTGTTCTATTATTTTATATTTTTGTTCTAATATTTCCTTTGTTTTTTTATTACATTCTATTTTATATGTTACTTTTTCATTAAATTCTTTAGAATATTTATCTTTTATAATTTGTTCTATTTCTGTTTGTTTATCATAACTTGTTTCTATTATCAATTGATATCCATTTACTAATTCATAATATTCACTTTTTTCTAGACATTCGTTTACTGCTTTTCTATATGCTCTTACAAGACCGCCAGCACCTAATTTTATACCTCCAAAGTATCTTATTACTACGCACAAAATATAATTTAAATCTTTTATGTTTAGTGTTTCCATTATTGGGACACCTGCAGTTCCGCCGGGCTCTCCATCGTCACTTGATTTTCTTTTGTCATTGATTATATAAGCATAGCAATAGTGAGTCGCATCTTTATATTTATTTTTAATTGATTTAATATTCTCATCCACTTCTTTTAATTCTTTTACTTTTATTAGCTCACATATAAATTCTGATTTATTAATTATTATTTTATTTGAAATATTATTTTTTATTGATTTCATAATATCACCAAATTAATTATATATTATTTTATTTTTTTTTAAAAGTATGATATAATATCGTTTAGTTTTTGGGGGGATAATATGAAAAAATTACAAGTTAGAGAGTTTGATCCTGCTATTTTAAATAATGCAACTTTGATATGTAATGGTTCTACATTTACGGATACTTATCGTTTAGAAAATGGAAAAATATTTAAAATGATTAAGTCTTATGATTGTTTGGACTATGATGGCCAAAATCTTTATTATGACTTTTGTAGTAATTTATATAAAAAATTACAACTTTCAAATTCTATTAGTGATAGTAGCGTTGTTACTCCTGATGGTATGTATATGAATAAAGATGGTTTAGTTGGTTATACAGTACCTTTTGTTGATCTTAAATCTTTTGATTATTATTTGTCTGGTTCTAAAGATTTAGATTTTATTACGGATTCTTTTATTGCTGTTGCAAATGCAGTTAAAAATCTTCATAATGAATCAATTATCCTTCCAGATCTTGCTAGTCCTTCTAATATCCTTTTTGATCCTGAAACTAAATTGGTAAAGTTTATAGATTATGATGGATTACAAATTCAAGATTTATGTTCATTTAATATTTCTTCTGTCATGTTTTTTGGTACTAATTTATTTTTTTATAATGCTAAATATTATAATTTTGATAATAATATTTTTACAAGTGATTTTGATAAGGCTTCTTTATTAGCATTATATTTATTGTATACAGTTAATACTAGATTAGCTGAATATGATTATCGCTTTATTTCACCTGATAAAGAAAATAGAAAATGGAGTATGAAAGATGGAGCTATTAATTATTTGTTTGATTATAATGGAATTAAAAGCTCTCCACTTGAAGATGATATAAGAAGAGTTTATTCAAATGATATTGAAAATAAGTTCCTTAATTCATCTATTGAAGAGATGCGTAAGGCTTATACAATAGATTTCTCAAGACATACTTTTATTAAAAGATAATATTTGTTATACTTTTAGTGGTGATATTATGGAAAATAGTATTAAAGAGCATATTAAAGAAAAGTTATCTTTAGTACCAGAATTACCTGGTAGTTATCAAATGAAAAATAAAGATGGTATTATTATTTATGTTGGGAAAGCTAAAAATTTAAAAAGAAGATTAAAGAGTTATTTTACACGTACAGTTACTGGAAAAACTTTAATGCTTGTAAATGATATTGTAGACTTCGAATATATAGTTACTAATACTGAACTTGAATCTTTAATTTTGGAGATTACTTTAATAAAAAAGTATGATCCAAAATATAATATTTTATTAAAAGATGATAAGAGTTATCCTTATATTGAACTTACTGATGATATTTATCCTACTTTAAATGTTGTTAGGAATTTAAATCGTAAAAAAAATAAAAATAAAAGTAAATTTTTTGGACCATATCCAAATGTTTCTGCTGCTAGAAAAACTGTAGATGTTGTTAATCGTGTTTATCCTTTAAGAAAGTGTAATCATTTAGGTAAAGATGTATGTCTTTATTACCATATTGGAGAATGTCTTGGCTATTGTAAAATGGATAATATTGATTTGAATGAACTTAATAAAATGAAACAGGAAATAATTGCTTTTTTAAATGGTAATAAAGAAATAATTTCTAAAAGACTTGAAAGTGATATGAATAAGGCAAGTGAACAAATGAATTATGAAAAAGCATTAGAATTAAAGAATATGCTTGATGATATAAATGTAACTCTTGCAAAACAAAGAATTGATTTGAACAATAATTACAATTTAGATTTATTTGGTTTTTATAATGAAAATAATTATTTATCTATACAGGTCTTTTTTATAAGAGATGGTATTTTATTCGGGCATCACTCTGATATTATTAATTATGTAGGTGATGAAAATGAATCATTTCTTGAATATATTATTAAATACTATGAAAAAGGTAATATTGTTCCAAAAGAGATTTTAGTACCTGAAATGATAGATGTGGATATATTATCTTCTTATTTGTCTACAAAAGTAAACATTCCTAAAAGAGGTGATTTAAAAAATTTATTAAATCTTTCTATATCTAATGCTAAAATGGTTCTTGATGAAAAAATGTCTTCTTTAAAAAGAAATGATGATGCTAGATTATCAGCTTTAAAGGATTTAGAAAAGATAATTGGTTTTCCTGTACATAGAATTGAAACGTTTGATAACTCTCATTTGTTTGGAACTTTTTATGTTGCAGGAATGGTTGTATTTGATGATTTATTACCTAATAAAAATTTATATCGTAAATTTAAAATAAGTGCTGATGTTAAAGATGATTTATCTGCTATGAAAGAAGTAATATATAGAAGATATTTTAAAGTACTGATGGAAAATTTGGATAAACCTGATTTAATAATTGTAGATGGTGGAGAATTACAAGTTAGTGTTGCTAAAGATATAATAGATTCTTTAGGGCTAAATATAAAAATTATTGGTCTTAAGAAGAATGATAAGCATAGAACTAGTTGTATTGTAGATTCTGATTTAAATATTATAGATATAGATCCAAAAAGTAATTTATTTTTGTTTTTAACTAAGATACAAGATGAAGTCCATAATTATGCAATTAGTTATCATAGAACTATTAAAGCTCATGGAATGTTATCTAGTATTCTTGATATGGTTGATGGAATAGGGGAAGTTAGAAAAAAGGAATTGTTAAAAAAATATGGTTCTTTGAAAAAAATTAAAGAAGCAGATCCAAAAGATATTGAATCTATTATTTCTAAGAGTGCTGCTGATAATTTGTTTAATTATTTAAAAAATATTGAATCATAAATTTACTTTTTAATATTGGTATTGTATAATTTTATTAGAAAGGGTAGATTAATATGGATAATAATAAAGAAACTAAAAAAGTCAAAAAAAATAATATAGAATTAATAATTATTGTTGTAGTTATTGTTTTAGTTGTTTTTCTTGGAACTTTTTTGATATTTAAAAAAGGTGATGATGCTAAAGTTGAAGAAAAGAAACCTCATGAAGATAAAGGGACTCCTATTGTTGAGAATGATATAGTAGAAGCTTATGGAATGAAGGCTGATGATGCAGTTGAATTGGTAAAAAGTATTTATAATAGTGATAATTTTAGTTATTCTGCTACAGTATCTAAAGATGCAAAATATATTGTTACTGTTACTAATACTATTACTAATGTTGTATATAAATATGAGGTTGATCCAATTTCAAAATCATTTTATGAAATAAATTAAGGATTATGATATGGGAAAAATAGAGGTAATGAGTGAAAACTTAGCTAATAAAATTGCTGCTGGAGAAGTTGTTGAAAGATGCATGAATGTTGTTAAAGAATTAGTTGAGAATTCAATTGACGCTAAATCTAGTGAAATAAAAATCAATTTGGTTGATAGTGGTGTTAAAGAAATTACTGTTATTGATGATGGAATAGGTATGGACAGAGAAGATGCTGTCCTTGCTTTTTCTAGACACGCAACTAGTAAAATTAAAAGTTTAGAAGATTTATTTTATGTAGATAGTTTAGGCTTTCGAGGAGAGGCTCTTCCTTCAATAGCAGCTGTTAGTTTAGTAGAATTAAAAACTTGTAATGGTTCTGTTGGAACAACAGTTATAATTGATGGCGGTGAAATTAAAGAAACAAAGTCTAGTGATTTGAAAAAGGGTACTAGAATTACAGTTAAAAATTTATTTTATAACACTCCTGTTAGATTAAAATATTTAAGAAACCTTTATACTGAACTTGCTAATATTTGTGAATATGTCAATAAGATGGCACTTTCTTTTCCAAGTATTAGGTTTATTTTAACTAATAATGGTAAAGTTTTATTAAATACTGATGGATCTGGTAATTTGTTAAAAGTTATTGGTAATGTTTATGGAATGGATATTACTAAAAAAATGATTCCAATTGAATGCAGTAATGATGATTATGAAATAAATGGATATATTTCTTATCCAGAATGTGCTAGAAGCTCAAAAAGTAATATTAATATACTAGTAAATGGAAGAGTAATTAAAAATACTGAAATTAATAGAATTATTCTTGATGCTTATTATATGCATATACCTGATGGTAAGATTCCGATTGTTGTATTAAATATTAATGTTGATCCTATTTTAATTGATGTTAATGTTCATCCTACAAAGATGGATATAAAATTTTCTAAGATGGATACTCTAAAGGAGTTACTTTTATCTTCAATTAAAGATAAATTAGATACAACTAATTTAATGCCTAGTGTAGGTACTTATTATAAGGTAGATGAAGAAACGGTTATAGATAATAATAATTATTCATTTGAAACTCTTTCTTTAGATGATAAAGAAGAAATAAATGATAATGAAAATATGATTGAAACTGATAAAGAGAATAATATAAGTGTAAATAATTCTATTAATGATATTAAAGAAGAATATCATCATTCTATTGAAAATGAAGATGATAATCGAATAAAAAAAATGTATCCTATTGGAGCAATTGATGCAACATATATAGTTGCTCAAAATGAAGATGGTATGTATTTAATTGATCAACATGCAGCTGATGAAAGAATAAATTATGAGTATTATTTGGAAAGATTATCTAATCATGATAATAAAACAATAGATTTATTGGTTCCTATAAAAATTGAAATGACTAATAAAGAATTTATTATTTTAAAAGAGCATTTTGATTTGTTACTTGATATGGGTTTTGTTATAGAAGAATTTGGAATAAATACTATTGTAATTAGAAGTCATCCATATTGGCTACCTGCTAATAAAGCTGAGGATTGCATTAAGAAAATAATAGATATTATTATTTCTTCTGAAGATTTTGATTCTAAAAAGTTTATTGATAGAGTAGCTGCTGGTGTAGCTTGTAAGGCTTCTGTTAGAGCTCATGAAGTAATATCTATATCTGATATGGAAAGTTTGCTTGAGAAATTAAGATATACTAAAAATCCTTTTAATTGTGCTCATGGTAGACCTACAATAATTAGTTATTCAAATTATGAACTTGCTAAAATGTTTAAAAGAATTAAAGATTAATATTTTACTTTTTAGAATGTTTTACGGAAATAATTGATAAATATTTAGATTCAAAATATAAAAAAAAGAACATAATTATGTTGAAGTTATGTCTATTAAATTAGAAAAAAAGTATTGTGTTAGATAAAATACTTTTTCTTTTTTATATAATTGATGTATAATATGTTGTTGGTGATTTATATATGGAAAAAATTGTGCATGATGATGTAATATCTAATTTTAAGTTTTTTAATTATTTAATTGAAAAAGGATTAGTTAAAAAAAATGATTTAGTTGTTGAATATTGTAATAATTTTAGTAATTCTATTACTATAAGAGAACCTTTTTTTAGTGTAGGATATAAATATATTTTTACTGATAAAGCTCCATTAAGTATTGATTTTATTGAACAAATGATTAAAGTTTCTCGCAAAACTCATCGACAGTTAAATTTTATTACTCCAACATTTAATGATTGTGTTAGAGAGTATATGGACTATTTTGATGAATCATTAATCTTTAATATTGGAATTGCTACTAAATCTTTTGAAGAATATAGTGAAATGAAATTTAAACTAAATAGATATAAGAAAGAACTTGTTGCAAGTGGAATACAGGTTAGAGAAATTGAAGATAATTTAGTAGATAATGGTAATCGTATTTATTTATTAACTAATAGAGGAATAGGAAATGGTAAATAATAAAATTATTGTAATTGTTGGACCTACTGGGGTTGGGAAAACTAAACTTAGTGTAAGTCTTGCAAAAAAGTTAAATGGTGAGATAATTAATGCTGATTCTATGCAATTTTATAAAGGATTAGATATTGGGACGGCAAAGATAAAAGATGATGAAAAAGAAGGGGTTATTCATCACCTTTTTGATATTAAAAATGTTAATGAAATGTATACAATATATGATTATCAAAAAGATTGCCGTTTAATTATAGATGATATTTTAAAACGTGGTAAAACACCTATCTTATGTGGTGGTAGTGGTTTATATATCAGGGCATGCCTTTATGATTATAAATTAAATTATGAAAATAAATCTCTTGATTATGGTTCTTTTTCTAATGAAGAATTATTAGAAAAATGTAAGGAAATAGATCCTTGTTGTAATATACACGTTAATAATAGAAAAAGATTGGAACGTTTTTTAAATATTAATTATAATTCTGGAAAGATTAATACAGATTCTAAACCAATCTATGATTTTTTATTAATAGGGCTTACAACTGATAGAGAAATGTTATATAATATAATTAATAATAGAGTAGATAGGATGGTTCAAGAAGGACTCGTTTCTGAAGTTAAGTCTTTTTATGATTCTAATATTAGATCTAAGGCTATTAATACAGGAATCGGTTATAAAGAGTTATATTCTTATTTTGATGGAAAGATGAGTTTAGATGATGCTATTGAACTTATTAAGAAGAATTCTCGCCATCTTGCAAAGAGACAATATACTTTTTTTAATAATCAATTTGATAATATTAAATGGTTTTATACTGATTATGATAATTTTAATCATACTATTAATGACGTTATGAAATATATAAAGGGGTAGTTTATATGCAAAGATATTTTGTTCGACATAAAGAAAATGATTCATTCTTTTTAAGTGATGATGATTCTTATCATGTAGTAACTGTTATGAGAATGAAGATTAATGATACAGTAGAAATTGTTTATGAAAACAGAGTATATTTATCGTCAATAGTTTCTTTAGAAAAAAATGTTTGTTGTAAGATAATTAAAGAGTTAGATAATATAAATAATCATTTGAATGTTGTAATTGCACAAGCATTAGTAAAAGAACAAAAAATGGATTATATTTTGCAAAAATCATGTGAATTGGGTGTTAGTGAAATAATTCCAATTAATACTTCAAGATCTATAGTTAAAGTTGATAAAAATGATTCTAAAAAAATTGTAAGATGGGAAAAAATATTAAAAGAAGCGAGTGAACAATCTAAAAGGAATTTTATTCCAAAACTAGGTACAATTTTGGATATAAAAGAGCTTGTTAAATTGCCTTTTAATCATAAATTTCTTTGTAGTGTCAATGAAAAGTCAAAAACTATTAAAACAGTCTTATCAAATGTATCTATTAGTGATACAATTATATTTGTAATAGGTCCAGAAGGTGGATTTAGTGAGAATGAAGAAGAATTATTGATAAGTAATGGTTATATACCAATAAGTTTGGGAAATAATGTTTTAAGAACTGAAACTGCTTCTTCATTCATTCTAAGTGTTGTTAATTATAAATTTATGGGGTGATACTTATGAAGGAACTTTTGAATAGTTTGTCTTCTGATAATTTAGTATTATTGTGTGTCATTATGGGTATTGTTGCACTATTCTTGGCTATTGCGATATCTATTGAAATTTATAACAATAATAAACGTTATCAAATTTTATTAGAAAAAGAAAAGACTAAAGAAAAAAATCTTAGTGATACGCAAACAATTAACATTAAACCAAGTGATGGAATTAAATATGTTGAAGAGGATGCAGAACTTGAAAAAACGAAAGCAAAAATGGAACTTGCTTCTATTAGAGAAAAGTTGAAAAAGGAAGAAGAAGAGAAACTTAAGAATATTGTTAAAGAAGAACATCAAAATAATGAAGAAAAAGATTCTCAAGTAGTTGAACCTAATGAACAGGAAGAAGTTAAAGCTTCTCAAGTAGTTGAATCTAATGAACAGGAAGAAGTTAAAGATTCTCAAGTAGTTGAATCTAATGAGCAAGAAAAAATTAATGATGAGATTCAAGTTGTTGAGTTTAATGATGAATCTGAAAAAGATCAAAATGAAGTAGTTGAGTTGAATACTGATAATATAAATGATAAAGATGTCGAGAAAGATAATAAAGAAGATGTCTTTAGATTAAATATTGATGATTATCTTAATAATATGGTTGATATAAAAAATGATTCAGTAACTAACTATAATTATGATTATAGTATTTCTAGTGATGATGTTGAAGAACCTAAAGAGGATAAAGAAGTTGTATTATTCCCTGATGTTAAATTAGATGAAAATGTTAAAGAAGTTGAACAAGAAGATAAAAAGTTGGATGTTGTTTCTAATGATGAATTAGATAATAAGAATAATAATGATAATATAGTAAATGATGATGAAGAAAATGCAATTATTAGTTATGATGAATTAGTACATGCTCAATCTTTTGGTTATACTGATGAAGAAATGGATGACTATATAGATGAAAAAGATGCAATTATCAGTATTCAAGAACTTGAAAAAATGTATAAAGAGTCATCTAATATAAGTAATGATAATATTGTTGTAGAAGAAAAACCAGTAGTTGAATTTGAGATGAAATCTGTTAAAGATTTACCTAAATATAAAGATGATAATAGTTTTCAAAGTAGTCCTTTAATTTCTCCTGTTTATGGTATGGATAAACAAGATAAAGAATTATCGTTAGAACAAACTGCTAATTTAGAGAAATTAAATGAAGAGATTAAAAAGACTAATGAATTTTTAAAAACTTTGAAGGATCTTAAAAAGAACTTGGAATAGTTCTTTTCTTTTTAGAGGAGTGTATATGAAAGTTGGAATTTATACTTTGGGATGCAAAGTAAATACATATGAAAGTGAATTTATGATTAGTAGTCTTGTTAAAGCAGGATTTACTATTAATGATTTTGATTCAGTTAATGACGTTTATATAATAAATACTTGTACTGTTACAAATAATTCTGATTCTAAAAGTAGAAAGATGATTAGACATGCTAGAAAACTAAATAAAGATGCATGTATTATCGCGTGTGGTTGCTTTGTAGAGTATAATAAGTCTAATATTTCTATTGTTATGCCGGAAATTGATATTATAGTTGGTAATAAAGATAAATCTATAATCGTTGATTTAATTAATGATTTTATGATTAATCGTAAAAAAATTATTAATTTATATGATGATTTTGATTCTTCTTTTGAAGATATGTTTATTGAAAATTATAAAACACGTACTAGAGCGTTTGTAAAAATACAAGATGGATGTGAGAATTTTTGTAGTTATTGTGTTATTCCAAGAGTACGTGGAAAATGTAGAAGTAAAAAACCTGAAATCGCTTTAAAGGAAATTAAAACCCTTGTTAATAATGGTTATAAAGAAATAATTTTAACTGGTATTCACACTGGAAATTATGGAGTAGATATTGGTACTAATTTTGCTTCTTTATTAAGAGAAATTGTTAAGATAGATGGATTAAAAAGATTAAGAATTTCTTCTATAGAGGCTACAGAATTAACTGATGAAGTATTAGATGTTATTAAAAATAATGATGTAATAGTTAATCATTTTCATATTCCTATTCAATCTGGTAGTGATAAAATTTTAAAAATAATGAATAGAAAATACGATATAGATTATTTTAAGAATAAGATAAATAAACTAAGAGAGATTAATAATGATGTATCTATTACTACTGATGTTATTACTGGGCATCCTGGAGAGAATGAGGAAGAATTTGAAATTGTAATGAAAAATCTTAAAGAAATTAATTTTTCAAAATTACATGTATTTCCTTATTCAATAAGAGAGAATACTCCTTCTAGTAGACTTGCTCAAGTTCCTGAATATTTAAAAAAGGAACATACTGATAAGCTATTAGAATTGTCTTATAATCTTGAAAAGAAATATATGAAAAAATTTTTAGGTAAAAAAATGGAAGTTTTGTTTGAAACTAGTAAAGATGGCTATTCTTATGGTCATACTTCTAATTATTTATATATAAAAGCTTTAGGTAATATACCAAGTTCTACTTTTAAGACGGTTACAATTATAAATATTGAGTATCCTTATGTATTTGGAGAAATAGATGAAGATCAAGTGGAATAATAAGAAATATGATATTTTTCTTAATCAGTTAAAAAGTCTTAGTGATTTAAAAACAAAGCAATTCAATGAAAGAATATTTAATACAAAATATGAAGTATTAGGTATAAAAACTCCTATTTTAAAAAAGATGGCTAAAGAAATAGAAAATGATGATATTATAGATTTTTTGGAGTGTACTGGTTCTAAATATTTTGAAGAAGTAATGATTGAGGGATTTGTTATTAGTCGTATTAAAGATAAAGATAATAACCTATTTCTTAAATATTTTTATAAATTTATTGATAAAATAGATTGCTGGGCTCTTTGTGATTCATGTGTTTGTTCTTTTAAAATAATGAAGGAAAATGATTATTCTGATATTGCTTATTCATTAATTCTTGATAGCCGTGAATTTTATATTAGAGTTGGATATATTATATTACTTAATTATTATATAGATGATCTTCATATTAATAATATTATTTCTTTGTGTTATAAAGATTCATCTTATTATTATGTTAATATGGCTATTTCTTGGCTTATTTCAGCATGTTTTGTTAAGTATAAAGAAAATGTATTAGAAATGTTAAAATCTAAAAAATTAAACCCTTTTGTACAAAATCAGGCGATATCTAAAATTAGAGATTCTTATAAGGTTAGTAGGGAAGATAAAGAACTAGTTAAATCTTTTAAAGTTTAAAATATCTAGTTCTTTTTTTAATGCTTTATAGTCTAGCAATGTTGTTACTATTATATTTATATCAATTGCTATTATTAAATTATATAATCCTATTTTTAGGTATCCAAATAAAAAAATTATTATTAGTTTTATTATTGTAGCTATTGTATTATTATAGAAAATTGTTTTAGATTTATTAAATGCTAATAAAATACTTTCAATAGGATATTGTAAGTAGAGTAGTATAAAAAAAGGAATTAATGATTTAATATATTTTGCATCATTAAAATTATATATTATTTTTAAGAAATATTTTGGATTAATAAATAGTATTGATAAAGTTGTTATTCCAACTATTAATGATATTTTTATTACCTGTTTTATTCTCTTTTTTATTATTTTAAATTCTTTCTTTATATACATTTTTGATATTTCTGGTATTAAAGCATTACTAATAGTACTTGCTAAAAATGATGGAATTAATAATAGTGGAAGTATATATCCTTCTATTATTCCATATTCTTTTGTAATAAATGATGTTGTATACCCATTATTTAATAAGCTTCTTGCTAATATTATTGGTTCAAAAAAATATGATATTGCTCCAATTAATCTTGTTGATGTTGTTGGTATAGCTATTTTAAATACTTCTTTAAGTTCTTTTTTATCAATTATAAAATCTTTTATACTTATTTTTTTATTATTTATAAATAAAATCATTATTATTATAGATATTAATTCACTTATCATATTTATTGCTATTAAATTACTTACAATGAATGAAATGCTATTATTTAGTATTTTTGGTATATAAAAAATAATTAATAAAAGTCTTACTATTTGTTCACATATTAAAGATAGTGTATGAATTATTACTTTTTGTTTTCCAAAAAATATCCTCTTAGTATATTTGATATAGAATCAAATGGTAATACGATTGCAATTGATAAGATTGGATATATTAGTTCTTCGTTATTTAAAAATTTAGATATAATAGGTGATATGCATATAATAATCATAATTAATAAAATATTTAAAAATAATGATGTTGCTATTAACGAAGACACCATTTTTTTATTATTATGGGTTTGTTCTGGAATTAATTTTGATAAAGCAGTTGGGAACCCTAATTGTGATATTGTCATAAATAAAGAAAAAGTAGGAAATACAATCATATACATTGATATACCATCTATTCCTACAGTTCTAGTCATTATTATTTTTATTATCATTCCAAGAATTTTCGTTATAAAACCACCAATTAATAATATTATCGTTGATTTAAAAAAAGTATCTTTCATATGTCACCTACAACATATTATGAAGATACTTATTTTTTTATTATTTATTATCAATTAAGTATATATCTTCTACTTATTGATTACTATTTTTATTTTCTAATAGTATAACTTTTCTATGCTATTATCTTTTATTTTTTCTTCCAGTAATACTTTTAATTGCTTTACGTTTAATACTTTTCATTTTTGCTTCATTTTGCTTTTCTCTTTCAAATTCGTAATTTAATTCTAATTTAACTCTATCTCTAAATTTTTTATATTGTTCCATTAATCGTCCACTTTTACTTGCAAAGATTCTTTCATTATTTGTTCTTGAATCGTATACACTACAAGCCATTATTCCATATAAATTAATATATCCAGTTAGTACTGTTTGATAATTTCTACCATCTATAGTTTTAGGTGATGTAATTTCATCTTCGAATACTAATTTATCATTGTGACCTTTAACTTTGTTTATGTTTGAGAAAGAAGGGGAAATGAATTTCATCTCATCTATTGAAAATAATCTAGTATCTTCCATTCCTGTTCTGTTATCTCTTCTTTTAATTATTGCAGTTTTTATTTTTTTGTTTGGTATTTTAATATATTCTAATGTTCCACCTTTACGATGATCAAATAGATTTTTTTGTTGAAGATTATTTTTTACAAATCTAAAAAAGTCAGTTTGATATACTTCTTGATTAGTATTTTTTATAGAACTTATTATTAAATTATTCTCATCTGCATAATCAATTGTATATTCTCTAATTCTAAATTTAGTATATTTTGGTGATTCATTAGTTAATTCTTTAATTATATTTCCTTTTTTATCTGTAATAAAACATTCATATCCATCTAGATCAATTGCTTCATGTTTATCTTCGTCTTCTCTTGTTATTTCTTCTTGTAATTCATCTAAATCAATTGATGAATTTTCTTCATCTATGTTGTATTCAATTGTTTTTTTAATTTGTAATAAATAATCTCTTTTTTGGGCTTGGTAATTTGTCATTGTTGAATGATCTAATAATATTCTTACTGGATAGGCATTACTTTCTATATTAATTACTTTCTTATGTTGTAGTGATCCATCTTTTAATCTAATACTTCCTACTATGTAAAATCTTGATTCATTTCCTTCTTTTTTTTCTGCTTTGCTGTAATCTACATTTTTTAATTGTTTCATTTTTCCTCCTAATTTTTATATAAAAAGAGAGAACTACATTGTTATTTTATTTGTTCTCCCTTTTATTCTTTTTTATTTACCCAATCATCATTATCCATCCAGCTACTAGAGTGAATATCATTACACCGGCTAGAATAGCTGAAACTATCTTAATTGTTTTTTGATTCATTGCACGCACCTCTAAATTAATTATATAAAAATTAATACAAAAAGTCTACTTTTTTAGTATAATTGTTCTTTTCTTTAATATATTATATTGGTGATAATATGAAAAAGAAAATATTTACTTCAAAAAATACTTCTAATAATCAAAAAATATTATATTTTATTTTAATTGGACTAGCTTTATTTACTTTTATATTGGGATTATTATTTGTATTTCTTATAAGTAAAGAAAATATTTCTTATATAGAAGAATCTTTGAAATCTTATTTTGATAATATTAATATTGGTTTTAATTCTTTTTTTAAATATCTTTTCAACAATTATATTATTATATTTATAATATGGGCTTTAGGTATATCTATCATTGGTATTCCTTTAGTATTATTTATTTTTTTATTTAAATCATTTATATTTGGCTTTTCAATTTCTAGTATTATTTCTACTTTTAAATTAAAAGGTATTTTAATTTCTTTTATACATTTAATACCTGGGAAACTATTATATTTGATAGTTTTATTATTACTTTCTTTTTACTCTATTTCATTTTCTATAAAATTATTTAAAAGTTTGTTTTTAAGAAAACAGATTAATTTTAGAGAATCAATGGATAAATATTTAAAGATTCTTTTTATATGTTTATTATCTAGTTTGATAATAACTATATATGACTCTTTTTTAGCTAATTATCTCGTTAATTTATTTGATATTTAATTGTTTTGTTGTATAATACAATTGGTGATTTTAATGAGTAAAGTTATTGTTGGAATTAGTGGAGGAGTTGATTCTAGTGTTGCTGCTATATTACTATTAAAGCAGGGATATGAAGTAGAAGGACTTTTTATGAGAAACTGGGATTCCTCTATTAATAATGATATTTTAGGTAATCCTAATTTAAATAATAATATATGTCCTCAAGAAGAAGATTATAATGATGCAGTAATGGTTTGTAAAAAGCTTAATATACCGCTTCATAGAATAGATTTTGTAAAAGAGTACTGGGATTATGTTTTTGAATATTTCTTAGATGAATTAAAAAAGGGTAGAACTCCTAATCCTGATATAATGTGTAATAAATATATAAAATTTGATTATTTTGTTAGGGAAGCTAAAAGGCTTGGGGCAGATTATATTGCTACAGGTCATTATGCTAAAATAGAAAATGGTTACCTTATGAGAGCAAAAGATAGTAATAAAGATCAAACTTATTTTTTATCTCAGTTATCACATGAACAACTTTCTAATGTTTTGTTCCCACTTGGCGATATAGATAAAACTGAAGTTAGAAAAATTGCTGAGGATTATGGTTTGATAACAGCTCATAAGAAAGATTCAACAGGTATTTGTTTTATTGGAGAAAGACATTTTAAAGAATTTTTAAGTAATTATTTACCAAATCAACCTGGTGATGTAATTGATATTGATACTAATGAAAAAGTAGGGGAGCATAGGGGACTTATGTATTATACAATTGGTCAAAGAAAAGGACTTGATATAGGTGGTAATAAAGATAGACTTTTTGTTGTAGGAAAGAATCTTGAAAAAAATATATTATATGTTTCATTTAAAGAAGATAATGAGTATTTATTATCAACTAGTTGTATTGTAGAAGATGTTAATTTCAATTGCGAACTAAGGCCGATAGAATGTACTGCAAAATTTAGATATCGTGCTCCTGATTTTCCTGTTGTTTTAGAATACTTAGATAATGGAAATGTTTTAGTTAAATACGATGGGGTAAAGGCAGTAACACCTGGACAAGCATGTGTGTTCTATTTTGATGATAAATGCATTGGTGGTGGATTAATTAAAGAAGTTCAAAAGAATAATGAGAAATTATGGTATCTTTTATAGTAAGTTTACACTTGACAATGTAAAATGTTTTGGTAAAATAAAATTAGATGGTTGGAGGTATTCTCAATGGATAAATTAAATGATATATTAAATGAATTGGGTATTTCAAAAGTAAGACTTGCTAAATATCTTGGAGTATCTAGACAAATGCTTTATAACTATTTGGCTATGAAAAGTATTAAAGACTGGCCAAAGGAAAAATCTACTAGGTTATTGGGATTATTGAATATTAAAAGCGAAGATGAATTAAAAGGACTTAATATCGATAGTACTTATATTATGGAAGTTGAAGCGCGTTTAAATGATGGCGTTAAAGATAGTCTTGATAAAGATATATTAACAGATTTAAAAGGATTCAGTAAAAAAGAACAAGAATTGCTAGCAGATATAATTAATTTGTTGAAAGAAAAGTTATCTGATGATAAGTCAAAAGAAACATTTTATGCATATACATATTTATATCATTATCTTCAATCTATGGAGACTAATAAAGAATTAAAATACATTTTAGCTTATATGTCAAAATCAATGGGATTTATTGATCCAAATGAATATGTATTTAATCAAGATCAACAGTTTATTTTTGAAGCAATATTATTCTCAGGATTGACATTATATAATAATGGTGGTTCTTCAAAAGTTAAACTTGCAGAAGCCCATAAGAGATTTGTTCAGGATATTGAACATAAAAATGAAGAAAAATTATCTAGAACTCAAGAGTTAAATACTGCAAAAGTTCAAGCATTACGTGAGTTAGGATATACAGAAATAAATGAAGATAATGCTAAAGAAGTTCTTGAAAAAATAGCAGAAATTCAATCTAGAAAAGTTTAAACAGGAAATATTTTCTGTTTTTTTATATATAAGTAAAAAGGTTAGGGTAGAGATAGTGGAATATATACACTATCCCTATTTTATTTTGTTATTTTTTTATAATAATTTATGATAAATTATTATTATTCTTATATATTATTAATCTATTATATTAATCTATTAATTTTATATGTATAATATAAATAAATGTAAAAAAATAATTATAATAATTTTATTAAAAAAAAATTTTTTGGCTCCCCTATTAATTTTTATAAAAAATGAAATATATATAGTTTAATATATATGTAAATATATTCTTAATTATATTTAAGTTTAGACATGTTATTGATAATGTGATTTATAATAATAAATATATAATATAAATATTAACAATTAAATATATATAATATAAATATTAACAATTAAATATATATAATGTAAATATTAACAATTAAATATATATAACAAATTATAATTATTAATAATATTATAATTTTAAAAACTCATTAAAATGTATAATTATCAAGCTTTTTTTAAATAATATTCTACTTCCTATAATTAAAGTTATGTTGCCTTTAATATAATATAAAAAAAATAGTAATACTTTCTTATATTACTACTCTTCTTCATATAATATATTTTCTATTGTTATATAGTCTTCTAAATTAGATTTATTTATTTTTATATTTAATTCTTCTATTATTAATTCTGGATCATATAATATTATATTTGATTCATAATTTATATTATCTTGAATTATTATTTTATATAATGTTATTTTAAAGAATTTTATTTTATCAATATAATTTATTTTTTTTGTTATATCAATTGTATAGCTTTTTTTGTCAATTAATTCTTTATTCAATGACATAATATATCTTATTAAATATTTTTTATCTATTATTATATTGTATAGTAGGAGTAGGTATAATCCAGATGATATTAATACGAATGCACTCTCCCCTACTATATACATTGATAAAATTGATAATGAATAGATTATTAATAATATGATTAATTTTTTAAATAATAATATATCTTTTACAAATTGAAAAGCATATACTATTCCAGGAGATTCATTTGCTATTGATATTTTTTTATATAATTTATCACTTTGATTTATTATTTTTTTATATTTTTTATTTATTATGTATATTAGTAATATTTCAACTAATATATATAGAATAAACATATATGGTATTTTTATTAAGACAAACAATATTGTTGTAAATATATATATTACATAATTTACTGTTTTATTTAATTCTATTTTTTTTGTGAATTTTATATCTAAAAAATAATCTTCTTCGCTAGAATTATAACATGTATATTTTTTCTCTTTTATGATTATATATATTAAAAATCCTATATATATTAATATTAGTATTAATCCTAGTGCTACAAATAATAAACCATTATTATTCGCTATATTTGTATGACATGCAATAATAAATATTATAGATGATAAAATAATAGCTATATCACTTATTGTTATATATTTTTTATTAATTATTTTTAATCTTTTTTTATGCTCTTTTTTTAATGAAATAATAATAAAACTTATTAAATATATCATTAATGTTATTATATATATGATATCTAATTTTATGCTGTTTAATAACATTATTATAATTGCAATAACATTTATTATTACATTGAATATATTTGCTATTTTTATAATTTTCTTTTCTTTTTCTTGATAATAGTATTTTTTTTCTTTTGTATATTCATTGTCGTTTTTTGATTTATCTTTATATAAAAATAATAATACATTTATTAATGTTATTATGATATTACTATACATATTATCAACTCCATATTAATTGTATCATTTTTACTTTTTTTTACAAGAAAAAAGAAAGTTTCTATTTCAATTTATTTAAGAAACTTTCTCCTATTTCTGGCATTTCTACTTTAAAATTATCTGCAATAGTTGCTCCTATATCTGCAAGGCTTTTTAGTGAATCTAGTTTTTTCGGTTCTTTAAAACGTCTTCCAAATATTATTACTGGCACGTTTTCTCTTGTGTGAGAAAATCCTGGAAATGTTGGATCGTTTCCATGATCTGCAGTAATTATTAATAAATCATCATTTTCTAATTTATTTAATAATAGTGGTATTTCTACGTCAAATTCTTCAATTGCTCCGGCATAACCTTCTACATCTCTATTATGTCCATATATAGCATCAAAATCGTTTAAATTAGTTATACATAAACCAGAGAATTTCTTAGTCATAATATCTGTTAATTTTGTAAGAGTATCCATGTTATTATTTGATGATTTTACTATTTTAGTAATTCCTTCCCCATCAAAAATATCATTTATTTTACCAATAGATATAACACTATAATCATGTTCTTTTAATGAATTCATTATACTTTTATGAGGTGGTTTAACAGCATAATCACATCTATCTTGAGTAAATTTAAATTTTCCTGGTTTACCTGTAAATGGTCTTGCTATTACTCTTGCTACTTTATATTCATCATCTAATGTTATTTTTCTTATTTTTTCACAATATTGATATAATTTTGGTATTGGTATAACATCTTCGTGTGCTGCTACTTGTAGTGTTGAGTCATTTGAAGTATAGATTATTAAACTTCCGTATGAAAGATGTCTTTCTCCTAATTCATTTATTATTTTATCACCATTTATTACTTTATTTCCTATTACTCTTTTTCCAGTAACTTCTTCTATTTTTTCCAGTAGTTCTCTAGGAAATGCTTTTTCTGTAAAAAGTTTAAATGGTTTTGTACTTTTTATTCCCATTAATTCATAGTGACCAGTTAAACTGTCTTTTCCTACGTTAGTTGGTTTTGCTATTGTGTAATATGCATCAACATCTTTTTTATCAGACATATTTATTGTATTTAAAAATCCTAATTTTTCTAAATTTGGTACATATAATTTATGCTTTTCCATTATATGCTTTAATGTATTTGCTCCAGTATCATTATATACATTAGCATCAAGTGCTTCTCCTACTCCTAGTGAATCTAGCACTATTAAAAATATTCTTTTAAACATTTTAAACACTCCTATTTTTTACTTCTTGGATGGTATTCTATATAATCATTTTGTACTTTTTTATTTGTTATATGAGTATAGATTCTTGTTGTGGCAATGTCACTATGCCCAAGTAACTCTTGAATACTTCTTAAATCTGCTCCATTTTCTAACATATGGGTTGCAAAACTATGACGAAGACTATGGGGAGATATATCTTTTTTTATTCCTTTTTCTCTTAATAATTTCTTTAAAATTTTAAAAAAACTAAATCTAGATATTCTACCACCTAAATTATTTAAAAATAAATAATCTGACATTTTTTTACTATTTATTAAAAATCTTCTTCCATATTCTAAATAATCTTTTAAAGAATCAATTATATATTCTCCAATTGGAACGATACGTTCTTTACTTCCTTTACCAAAACATCTTATTATACAATTTTCAAAATCTACATCTGTAAGTTTTAAATCTAGCATTTCAGTAATTCTAAGTCCTGTTCCATATAGTAATTCTAACATAGCTTTATTTCGATAGTCAAATTTAGTATCAGTTTTTATATTTAATAAATTGTCTACTTCTTCTATCGTTAACACATTAGGGATAGTTTTCCTTAACTTTGGTCTATCAATTGTTAATGCTTCATCAGTATTAAGTCTATTTGTAGCAAATAAATATTTATGAAAGTTTTTAATAGCGGTTAATTTTCTTGCAATAGATGTTGTACTATAATTATTTTTATTTAAGTATTCTAAATAATTTTCAATATTTTCTTTTTTTATTTTGTCTACATTGTCTATTTTTTCTTGCTCTTCTAAAAATAGTTTATAACCTTCAATGTCTTTAATATATGAATTAGTAGTATTTTTAGCCATTCTTCTTTCAAATATTAGGTAATTCTTATAGTTATCTATATCATCTTTCATTTTATCACCTTGTATATATTATATCTCATTTTTCTTTTTTTGATTATATCTTTTTTATAAGACAAATGTTTGATATAATATTTTTTGGGTGATTTATATGGATAAACCTTTAGCGCTTAAACTAGCTCCTAAATCTATTGATGATGTTATTGGACAGAAACATCTTTTAGGAGAAGGAAAAATATTAAGAAATTTAGTTAATAATAAGAAAATACCATCTATGATTTTATATGGTAGACCTGGTATAGGTAAAACTTCTATTGCTAATGCGATTGTTAATGATTTAGGTGTTCGTTATAGATTTTTTAATGCTACAATTAATAATAAACATGATTTTGATGTTATTGTTGAAGAAGCCAAAATGTATGAAGGGCTTGTTGTTATTATTGATGAAATACATCGTTTAAATAAAGATAAACAAGATTTACTTCTTCCTCAAATAGAAAGTGGTTTAATAACTATTATTGGACTTACTACAAGTAATCCATATCATAAGATAAATCCTGCTATTAGAAGTAGATGTCATTTATTTGAGTTACTTCCTCTTTCAGAAGATGATATTATTGAAGGACTTAAAAGAGCTTGCAAGAGTCCTTATTTAGATGGAATTAAGATAAGCGATGACGCTATAAAATATATTGCAGCAATATCAGGAAATGATCTTCGATATGCCTATAACTTACTTGAAGTATCATTCTACTCTTCTAGTAATAAAGAGATTGATGTAGATCATATTAAACTAATTAATAATAAGCCTGCTTTTTTTCATGATAAGAATGAAGATGGACATTATGATGTGTTATCAGCATTTCAAAAATCTATTAGAGGAAGTGATGTTAATGCATCGTTACACTATTTAGCAAGATTATTAGAAGCAGGAGATTTAGATAGTATATATAGACGTTTATCAGTAATAGTATATGAAGATATTGGACTTGCAAATCCAGCCCTTGGGCCGAGATTAAAAGCTGCAATTGACGCATCAGAACTTGTTGGTTTTCCAGAATGTGTTATTCCTCTTGGAGAAATTGTTATTGAAATGTCTTTATCTCCTAAATCTAATTCTGCTGTTATGGCAATAAATGCTGCTTTAGATGACGTTAGAACTGGTAAATGTGATAAAGTACCAAAGCATATTAATTCTACTGCTTTTGGTTATATCTATCCTCATGACTATCCAGGAGACTTTGTAGCGCAACAGTATTTACCTGATAACTTAAAAAACAAAAATTATTATGTTCCTAAAGAAACTAGTCAATATGAAAGACAGTTAAAACAAATAAAAGATCATTTAGATAAACTTTTTAAAGCATCTAAATAATCTTTTTTTATTAAATGAAGTTTTCTCCAACAAATATTTATAACATTAATATGATTTCAAATTATTACAAAATAACTCTTTCGATAGAATCACAATCGATTATTAATAAATCATATGTATTACTAATACCAGAAATTTGAATATATATTCTATATTTATCATCTACTTTATTAATAATATGTGTTATCCAATTAAAATCTTTTAAAGAGTTTATGTTCTCAAAGCCATATATTAATTTGTAATTATTAAAAATAATTTCTTTTTCGGTAGTGTTATTTATTATATCCCATCCTTTTTTAAATATCATATGAAGTTTATTTTCAGTTAGCTTTATTTCTTCAATTGTATAATCATGAAAACTATAATGTAATAAATCAATATGATTTTTTTCTATTTCTTGAAGTGAAATATGCATTTTTTTCAATTGTTTTTTTAAATAGTCGTAATTACTTTTTCCTTTTATTTTAAACATATATATTTACATTCTTTCTAAATTATTAATTATTTTAAGCATTCCATTTGCAATTACAACTGAACTATGTTCTACAAATTCTTCATATGTAACAACATTGTCATTGTTAGGAACATCAGATATGCTTCTTATAACTAAGAATGGTATATGAGATAGGAAACATACTTGAGCGATTGATGCTCCTTCCATCTCACAACATAAAGCATTAAATTTTTTATTTATTTTTTTACTCATCCATTCTTCTGTTACAAAAATATCACCACTTGCTATAACACCTTTTTTAGCCTTTTTTAGACACTTTTCTGCTATTTTAATTAAATATTCGTCTGAATCTATAAAAGTTCCTACATTAGGTATTTGACCCTTTTTATAATCAAATGGAGTTACATCAAAATCATGTTGAACTAATTTTTCTCCAATAACTATGTCTCCTACTTTAAGTGATTCATCTATTCCACCTGCTACTCCTACATTAAATATATAGTCAACCTTCATATTATCTATTAATATTTGAGTAGTTCTTGCTGCATTAACCTTACCTACTCCACATTGTACAAATACACATGTAATATTATTTGTTTCTCCTTCATAAAAAGTAAGATCAAATATAGTATATTCTTTATTAACTTTTATTAAATCTTTAAAAGCATTTAACTCTTCTTCTATTGCAAATATTATTCCAATTTTCATATAATCACTTCCGTCTTTATATTATCACAATTAAAAATGATAGACAATTATCTATCATTTCTTTCAGTAAATTTATCAAAATCTTTAATTACTGTATCATCCATATCAGTATCTTCAAGTTCTTCAAATAATTTCTTTTGATCTCTTGATATTTTTTTAGGTATGCGTACATCCATTATAACGTACATATCTCCTTTATTGATTCCTTTACCTTTAATTCTTTGTTTATCACCTGTATTTGTTCCTTCAGGTATTGTTAATTTAACATTTCCAAATAGTGTTGGGATTTCTTTTTTTGTACCTAATACTGCTTCAGTTATATTAATAGGTACTTTTAGATAAATGTCGTCTCCATCTCTATTATAGTATTCATGTTTTTCTACAACAAATTCTAGATATAAGTCTCCGTTTGGTCCTCCGTTAATTCCTGGTTCACCTTTTCCAGTTATTCTTAATCTATTACCAGTGTCTACTCCTTTTGGAATACTTACAGTAATTGTTTTATTAGATATTATTCTTCCAGTTCCATGACATGTTGAACATTTCGTTTTATATGTCTTACCTTTTCCTCCACATTTAGAACAAGTTGATTTTGACATAAATGTTCCAAAAAGTGTTCTTTGTTCTGTTGTAACACTTCCACTTCCGTGACATTCTGAACAAGTTTCTTCTCCTGTTCCTCCTTTTCCATTACAATCATCACATTTATCATTTACTTCAAGTTTAATATCTTTTTCACATCCAAAGACTGCTTCTTCGAAAGTAAGTCTTACTCTCATTAATCTATCGCTACCTTGTTGTGCTCTTGCTTTTGAAGAACTTGAAAAGCCTCCAAAACCTCCTCCAAAGATATTATCAAAGATATCACCAAAATCAAATCCAGAAGCATCAAATCCTCCAAATCCACCTTGGCCACCATAACCTGCGGTTTGATCGAAAGCTGCACTTCCAAACTGATCATATTGACGACGTTTATTTTCGTCCCCTAATACATCATATGCTTCTTGTATTTCTTTAAATTTTGCTTCTGCTCCTTCTTCTTTATTAATATCAGGATGGTATTTTTTAGCTAATCTTCTATAAGCACTTTTTATTTCAACATCACTTGCATCTTTTGATACTCCTAATGTTTCATAATAATCTTTTTTATTCATTTATATCACCACTACTCTTTTTATATTCTTTGTATGTTTTTTCAAATTCGTCAACTAACTCAGAGAACATTTTAATAGCATTATCACAAACACTCTTTTTTGTTAAATCAACACCATTTATTTTTAATTCTTCATTTGGTGCCATTCTTGAGCCTGTTTTTAAGAATTTTAAATAATTTTCAGTTGCATGTTCTTTTTTACTTAGTATTTGATTTACTATTTGACATGCTGCTGATAATCCAGTTGCATATTTATACATATAGAAATTATAGTATAAATGTGGCATTCTTGCCCATTCATATTTTATTTCTTCATCTAATTTAACGTCTTTTCCAAAATATTTTTCATTTAATTTATAGAAATAGTCACATAATATATCTGAAGTTAACGCTTCATCTTTTTCTGCAGTTTCATATAAGAACTTTTCAAACTCTTCATACATTGTTTGTCTATAAATTGTTCCTTTAAATAAACTCATTAATCTATCTAAGATATATAATTTCTCTTCTAAATCTTTAGATGTTTTTAGTACATGTTTTGCAAGTAATAATTCGTTTACAGTGGATGCAACTTCTGCTACTACTATAGAATATCTTGAATATTCAAAAGGATTATTTTCTCTTGAATAGTAGCTATGCATTGAATGTCCTAATTCGTGTATTATAGTTGATACATCATTAAATTCTCCTTGAAAGTTTGTTAAGATGTATGGATATGTATCATATCCTCCACCTGAGAATGCTCCACCCGTTTTACCAGTGTTAGGCATAACATCTATCCAATGTTCATCAAAAGCTTTTTGGATATTATTTATATAATCGTTCCCAAATACTTGTAGAGTTTCTAAAATTAATTTTTTTGCGTCTTCATATGTATATTTTTTACTATATTTAGGAATAATATCAGCATATGTATCGTAAATATGTAATTCATCTACTCCAAGTATTTCTTTTTTAATTTTATAATATTTGAATAATGGTTTTAATCCATTAGATACACTCTCAATTAAAGAGTTATATACATCTTTAGTTAATTCATCATGATACATTGCAGAGTCTAAACTAGATTTATATCCTCTTAATTTATTAAATGTTACTGTTTGATTAACTTCTTTTTCAAGTAATTTAGATAAAGATGTTTTATATCTTCCATAAGTTTTATAAAGGTTTATAAATGCATCACGTCTTACTCTTCTATTGTTAGACTTAACGTAATTAGAATAATTTGTATTAGTTAAAGTTATTGTTTTATCATTTTCATCTTTAATTGTTCCAAAATCTATATCAGAGTCAGTTAATGTACTAAATATTGTTTCACTATCAGAATATGCTTTAGATAGTTTACTAATTAATGCTTCTTCTTGTTCAGTTAACATGTATTTTTTATATCTAAATGCTTTTTTATAGTGAATTTTATATTCTTTTAATAAAGGATATTCTTTATACATTTTTTCAATATCTTTATATTCTAATTCTAACAATAAGGGATCATAGAAAGAAGTATTTTGATTAAATTTAATACTTAAGTTTTCTGCTTTATCTAATAATTTTAATGAAGAAGTATTAGTTATATCTTCATTATATTTTAAATGGGCATATGTATATATTTTATCTATTTTTCTAGCACTATCAAAGATTGCTTTAGTAGTTTTATAAAGATCTTGTGGACTATTTAACATAGTTTTTTGATATATTGTTAATTTATCTATTTCTTTATCTACTTTTTTAATATCTTTTAAATAGTCTTTATCTGTTTTATATATTTTAGTTAAATCCCATTTATATTTATCTTCAACTTCATTTCTATTTTTAATTTCACCCATATTAATCTCCTTAATAACGTTGAAGTTCTAGTTTCCTAGAACTTCTTTTTTTTATTTTTCTTCGTATTCTGCTTCTTCTACATCGTCATCTTTCTTTTTCTTATTCTTTTTTTGCTTTTCTTCATCTTCATCTTTTTCTTCTTCAGTATTTGCTTCTTGTTCTTTTTGAACTTGTTCATATACTTTAGTTGCTAAAGCCATTGCTTTTTCTTGTAAAGCATCTTTCTTTTCTTTGATTTCATCCATATCATTATCTTCAAGAGCTTTCTTCAAATCTTTAACTAAATCTTCAGCTTCTTCTTTTTCTTTGTCTGATACTTTATCTCCAAGATCTTTTAATGATTTTTCAGTTTGGAATACTAATTGTTCAGCATCATTTTTAAGTTCTGCTTCTTCTTTGCGTTTATCGTCTTTTTCTTTATTTTCTTCTGCTTCTTTAACCATTCTATCGATTTCTTCATCAGTAAGGTTAGTTGATGCAGTTATTGTAATATGTTGTTCTTTGTTAGTTCCTAAGTCTTTTGCTTTAACGTTAACTATACCATTAGCATCAATATCAAACGTTACTTCAATTTGTGGAACTCCACGTGGTGCAGCTGGAATACCTGTTAATTGGAAGTTTCCTAAAGTTTTGTTATCTGCTGCCATTGGACGTTCTCCTTGTAATACGTGAATGTCAACGGCTGGTTGATTATCTGCTGCAGTTGAGAAGATTTGTTTCTTGCTTGTTGGTATTGTAGTATTCTTTGGAATTAGAGTTGTCATAACTCCACCTAAAGTCTCTAATCCAAGTGAAAGTGGTGTTACATCTAGAAGTACTATATCGTCAACTTCTCCAGTTAATACTCCACCTTGAATTGCAGCACCCATTGCGAC
>CACXGX010000045.1 GCA_902767365.1 uncultured Erysipelotrichaceae bacterium | reverse complement strand
TGGGAAGTTCTGGACTGGGACTTTCTATTGCAAAGGAAATATTAGATAAAAATGGAGGAAGCATAGATATAAAGAGTCAAGTAAATAAAGGAACAGAAGTTGTAATAAAGATTCCTACAAAGTAAAAAGTTTTCGAGCTCAAAACTTTTTTATATTATCTAGCTTTTGTGATAAGCGGAATTATAATAAAAGAATTTAAATGAAAATGCATATTTATAATTATACTATTGTAAAAAAATAGTTGTTTATGTAATAATGTATTTAAATGATACTAATTTTAATTAGGAGGAAAAATGAATATAATATCTTCAAAAGAAGAAATTAATCGTATGATAGATGGAATACAGACAATTTTATCATTGCCAGAAGAACAATATAATTTACTAATTCAAAAAATGATACCAAGTGCTAAAAAAATAGAATCATTAGAGTTTTATTATCTAACTGATAAATGTGAAATGCCAAATATTCCTATTCAATTGGGATTAGAGCAAACACAGGATGAAGCTGGAAATAATAAAAGTAGAGGCTATTTTGGCGGTACCAGATTTTCAATGTATCAAATCTTGCAAGAATGTCAAAGTATGCTAGAAAAGTATCCACCAGATTCGTTAGAGTATGCTAGAATTAATGAGATACTTCATACTAGAGATTTGTCGAGCTTTAAAAAATTATATTCAAGTAAAAATGATGTAAATCCAAAGCTATTAGACAAAATATTTGAAATATTATCAAGTGATGATATGCTTTCTAAATTTCTTGACTATAGTAACAATACGGAAACTTTTAGTATAGATGGTCAAGAAATTTCTAGGAGTGAATATTTAAAGCATCTTGGGAAAATTTTTGGTAACAAGGATGCTAATGGAAATTTAAATAATAGGAATCATATTTCAAGTGATTTCTTTATCCCAGATTTGGAAGAATTAAAAAATAGATATTCTCAAATATTTGACGAAATAAACATAGATAGATATGTAAATCCAAGTTACACATTTTCACAAGGGCCTAATATTACAGATAATGTCATTAGAGATGGAGATGAACCTAATTGGGAAATATCGCCAGAAATTCGTGAAGCAATTTTTACAGATATGCCTCAAGATTTATCACTAGAAGAAAAAGCGATGTATATATATTGTAAAATGTGTACTATATTTTCTTATGATGAAGGATACTTGTACAGAGATAAATTGAATAAAGTTAATTATGAATCTACATTTTCCAAAAATCATCTAGAGGGATTAATGCCTGGTGACAAAATTACTTGTTATGATTTTTCGAGAATATATGTCAAATTAATAAATGAGCTTGATGGTGACATAACAGCAGTAATGATTTTAGAGGGTGGAAATGAAGGACATGCATTGGCTGGCTTTTATACTGAAAAGGTATCTGCAACTGTAGAAGCTGTAAATATCGCTTCTTCCAAAGATTCTACAAATGATTTGATGAAAGCAAAGAATGGGATAAAACTAAAAGGTGTAAAGACTATTTCCGATAGAGAAGGACTTATAAAACAAGCACTAGATAAAGTTTATACTCAAATATTAGGAAAAAAGCCTCAATCTATAAAAGAATTTATTCAGGAATTAAAGAGTCTTCCGCAAGAGCAAGATGTACCAAATGATATTGTTTTAAAATTAAAATCATTATTAGAAATTATGAAATCAAATCATATATTTGGAAATGAATTTGCCCAGACACTTTGGGGAATTGGAAGGACAAACTATTTTGGAGGGGTTAAATTAGAACGAGCATATTTTGGAGAACTTCAAAGGTTAGATGATGGCAGTGAAATTTATAAAAGACATATTTTATTAAGACAACCAAAAAATGAAGGAACTGAAGATTGTTCAAGAGAAGTTTATCTAATAGATACAGATACATTAGATTTGACAATTTGTTCTGAAGAAGATATTATTGCTAAATTGAATTCAGGAGAATTGATATACGAAAGTCAAACACATAAACTTCCTGGAATAGATAAGGAGGTAATAGAATGAATCAATTAAGTGAATTAAGATTAATTAATGATTCAAACATTATCTATTTAAAGAAGATAAATAGAAGTTATAAACGAAATGAAATTATTAAAAATATTTTAAATGATGAAACTTGTTTTTTTAAAATGAATAAAAATGATGCATATATGATTTTAAAGGATATTGGTATATTAGATAATCAAATCGATACTATATATCAAAAGCTTATTTCATCTGATGAATTTTATAATTTATATAATTGTAAAAAAATAGATTTAAATGATGAAGAATTAATAATACAATACCCAATTCATAATGTAGATGAAATATTTGAAAATAAAAAGATTACTTCTGATACCAACGAATCTATTCACAAGAACATTGAACTTATACCATATAAAGAATCTTTTTTTATAAAAATACTAAATAGACTAAAAAAAATATTTGGTAGATAAATTTTATCTTTTTACTTTATATCAACATTATAAAAATAAAAAAATAATATTTTATAATTTGACGTTTAATAATGCTTTAAACTAAAAAAGCAACTCTTAAAGAGTTGCTTTTTTTGGTGCAGATGGCCGGAATCGAACCGGCACGGATTATTCGTCCGCAGGATTTTAAGTCCTGTGCGTCTGCCAGTTCCGCCACATCTG
>CACXGX010000044.1 GCA_902767365.1 uncultured Erysipelotrichaceae bacterium | reverse complement strand
TGCTGTAGTTATTTTCTTTATTGTTTCTATTGTTAATTTTGCGATTGCATTAGTAGCTGGTAGAAATAATAGTTTTAGTAGTTGTTTAAATTGTATGATTCATCCTGATAGCTGTGAGAAGGTTGATGGTGATTTAGCAAGATTATGTCCTGGATTATTAAGTGATCAAACTGATTATGATGAAAATTGTGTTTATTTAGGAAGCAGAAAAGGTAGAGTTGACTATTCATATACTGGTGATACTGGTGTCCCTGCGTATAGTAGTAATAAAAATGGCAGTAGTAATTCTAGTTCTTCATGTGGTTCTACAAAAAATTTTGAAATAGTTGAAAAAGACGGAGTTACATATGTTGATGGTATTTTAATTGTAAATAAATCGTTTAGTTTACCTTCTTCTTATAAACCTTCTAGTGCTGGAAATACTTATAATTGTAATGATTGTTTAACTGAAGAAACTCGTTCTGCATATAATCTTATGAAAGAGGCAGCTAGTAAGGATAATATTAATTTATTTATTACTTCGGGTTTTAGATCTTATGCTAATCAAAATGATTTATATAATAACTATGTTTCTCGTGATGGAAAGGCAGTAGCTGATACGTATTCAGCGCGTCCAGGTTATTCTGAGCATCAAACTGGTCTTGCTTTTGATGTTATAAAAGCAGAAAGTTCTTTTGATAATACTCCTGAGGCAAAGTGGTTATCACAAAATTGTTATAAATATGGTTTTATTATTAGATATCCTAAGGGTAAGACTAATGTTACGGGTTATAAATATGAATCATGGCATGTAAGGTATGTAGGTAAAGATTTAGCTAGTAAGTTATATAATAATGGTGATTGGATTACTCTTGAGGAATATTTTAATTTAGCGTCTTCATATGATAATGTTAAAGGCCGAAGTAATTATCCTGGTTCTAATAATTCTTGTGGTGATTTTATTAATTGGAAACAATGTGATCCAAAATGGGCTAGTGTAACTATGGGATCTTCAAGTGTTTCATTATGTTCTGCAGGATGTACTACAACTTCAATTTCAATTTTAATGGCAAAATCTGGTGCTGTAACTGATATGTCTAATTTTAGTCCTGTAACTTTGGCAAAAACTTTACAATATGATCCTTCAAATGGAAGAATTTCTTCTTGGGATGATTATAATAGTTGGAAAAGTTATGCACCTTCATTTAGATTTGTAGGTTCATATCCTCTTAATGGTTCTATTTCTAATAAAGCAAATACAATTAATGGTCATTTAAATAATGGTGAATATGTTATGATTGTTGTTAATTCAGGTGGTCATTATGTTGCTGCAGATAAAGTAGAAGGTAATACTGTTTATATACATGACCCGGGTGGAGCTGCTACGGATTTGTTTAAAACTTATGCTGCTTCTGGAGTTAATTCTATTTTAGTATATAAAAGAGAGGGGTAATATATGAGAGAATATATATATAGATTTAGGTATATTATATTATCTATATTTATTTTGATTATTGGTATTATTATTTTTCTAAAAAGGGATAGAATTATTATTATTGATGGTGTAAATGGTGTTTTTACTTACAATGGTAAATGGAAGTATAATAAAAAGTTTGAAAAATATGATTCTAAAAAATATAATATTTATTCTGGAACTAGATATTTAGGTAATTATAAGATGAAGTATGGAAGTGGATGGGTTGTTTATAGTTCTAATGAAATTATTCCATATGATTATGATTTAATTGCAACAAATAGTGATAGTATAGAAGTTGTATCTTATAATGAAGAAAATGAGGGTTATGATAGTATTGTTATGCAATTTTTAAGTAGTAGAAATTTGAATAGTAGTGAGTATTATTATACTGTTTATAATTATGATTTTGATAGTGATGGTATAAATGAACAATTATTCTTTGTATCTAATTTTTCTATGCAAGGTAGCGAAGATAAAATGTATTCATTTGTATTTATTTATAATGATAATAAATTTTATCCTATTAAGCAAAGTATAACTACTGATTTGTCAAAGATTGAACTATATTCATTTAGTACTATTTTAAATAATGATGGTCATATACAATTTATTATAAATACTGATTATTTTAGTCAACCTGATAAAAAGTGTCAAGAATTATTTGAGTATGATAAAGGAGTTAAGAAATTATATAAGTGCAAATAGTATCTTTTGATACTTTTTTTCTTTTGTTTTTCTCTTGAATATAAATTGTAGTAAGTGTATAATATAATTAGATGTTGTCTTAAAAATTATAGGAGGAAATATGAAGCT
>CACXGX010000043.1 GCA_902767365.1 uncultured Erysipelotrichaceae bacterium | reverse complement strand
TTAAATAATTTAAATAATGATACTTTATCTATTGGGCAAGTGTTAAAAATACCTAAAAGTAATAATACTTATATTGTTCAAAATGGAGAAAGTCTTTATAGTATAGCTAAAAAGTTTAATACAACTGTTGATGAAATAAAAAAGAAAAATAATTTAACTAGTAATTTGATTAATGTTGGAAAAGAATTAATAATTTAGGAGGATTATGGAATATTATTTTAATAGTAATCAATTTAAAGAGTCATCAAATTATAAAAATTTTATGAATATGAATTTGGGTAGTGGAATTTTGAAAGTTGAAGCATATACTGCTTCTTTAGCTTATCCTTTGTCTGGTGTGTTAATAACTATTTATAAAAATTTTGGAAGTGATAAAGTAATATTTTATGAAGGACAAACGAATGAATCAGGAGTTATTGAAAGTATTGTGTTGCCTACTAAGAAGATGAATGATGAAATAAATGATGTATCTGATATATCGTTTACCACATATGATTTGGATGCTAGTTATCCTAAATATAATATAGAAAAAAAATATGATGTTTCTATTTTTGATAATGTAAAAGTGATTCAACCAGTGACTTTTCCAATACAAGATTTGATTGAGGGTGAAGATAGTGAATAAAAGGATAAATTATCCGTCTATTCCTACTAATGTAGTAGTGCATCTTGGTAGTCCAGATGAGGCAGCAAGAAATATTTCTGTTCCTTTTAACACATATATTAAAAATGTTGCGTCTAATGAGATATATCCAACTTGGCCGAATGCTGCTATAGAAGCCAATATACTTGCTATTATTTCTTTTACATTAAATAGAATATATAATGAATGGTATCCATCTCGTGGTTATTCTTTTGATATAACATCTTTACCTAGATATGATCAAACTTTTGTTGAAGATAAAGAATATTTTGATGTAATATCAAAAAAAGTAGATGAAATATTTAATAATTATATTTATAGAGAAGGCCAAATTCAACCATTGTTTGCAGTTTATTGTGATGGTAGAGTAAAAACTTGTGATGGGTTATCGCAATGGGGAAGTGTTGATTTAGCAAGAAAAGGAAGGTCTACACTTGATATTTTAAAATATTATTATGGAAATGATATTAAAATATTTAAAGAAGCACCGGTTGGAGAAAATTCTATGACATATCCTGGATATGTTTTGGAACTAGGCGAGGCAGGAGATCAAGTAGAAATAATTCAAAGTGAATTAAATAGAATTTCAATTAATTATCCGGCAATACCTAAAATTACAAAAGTTAATGGAATATATGGTATTGAAACTGAAGATGCAGTTAAAAAATTTCAACAGGTGTTTAATTTGAATGTAACTGGTAAAGTAGATTATTCTACTTGGTATAAAATTAAATATATTTATAATGCTGTAAAAAGATTAAATGATTTGTATTCTGAAGGTATTTCAGAAGGAGAGTCAATTGTTACATTTTCAAGTAAACTTCAATATGGAGATACGGGATTATATGTTAAGGGCTTACATTATTATTTAAATGTTATTGCGTTTTTTGATCCTACTCTTCCTTTATTAGATGTTAATGGAGTATTTAATGATAATACTAAAAGTATGATAATAAATTTTCAAAATAGGTATGATTTACCTACTACAGGTGTTGTTGATTCTAAAACATGGCTTAAAATAAAAGAAGTATATGATACTACAATTAAAAATATACCAAGTGAATATGTTCAATATCGTGATGAATTTTATCCTGGTAGAGTGTTATCACTTGGTATGACAGGAAGTGATGTAAAAATGTTGCAAAATTATTTATATCAAATATGTATAAAGTATAAAAATATTCCAGGTGTTAAGGTAACTGGAGTTTTTGATGACTTGACTGAAGCTTCAGTCACTTCTTTACAAAAGAGATTTGACATAGATTTAAGTGGTGTTGTTGGTCCAACTTTTTGGAATAAGATGATTGAATATGTTAAGCAAAACAATTAGTTTTGTTTTCTTTTACATTTGTTTACGTAAAAAATGTCGAAAAATGTAGACATTTTTTAATTTATTATTTATCATAAATTTAGGATTATAGGATAGCAGGTATTTTTAAACATTATTACTTGTAAAAGTCCTACCTAGTACTTATTGGGAATAAGTATTGGGTTGTTTTTTCCCAATTAATACGAAAAGGAGGATATGTATTATGAAAAAGAAAAAATCAATGATCGTGCTTGCAATATTTGTAGCAGTATTAGTATTAGGTGTAGGTTATGCCGCAATTTCTGGTGTTGACTTGACAATTTCAGGAACTGCATCTACTGAGGACCGTGACTTAAAGGTATCTTTTGAAGGAACAGTAAATTCTACAGTACAACCAAACACTGATTCTAATTCACCAGCAGCAACAGCTACAGGAACTACAACAGCTGGATCTTTATCAGCTACAATTTCTGTTGCAAATCTATCTAGAGTTGATCAAACTGCTACAGTTACTTACACAATTCAAAATGAAGAAGAAGATGTTACTGCAGTAGTTACAGTTAATGAGCTTCAAAATGATAAACCTGATTTCTTTGAAGTAACAACTGATATTCCAGATCAAGGAATTGAAATTGCTCCAGGTGGAACTAATACAGTTACAGTTACAGTTAGAGTAAGTGAACTTCCTGTATCATCTGATGATGATGAAGCTACTATCAATATTTTACTAAGAGCAGAAGCTAAATAAAAAAATCCTAAATGGAAAGTAGGTAAAGAAGGGGTAATATGAAAAGTAATCAAGCAAAATTATATATGATTGAACTATTTTTGATATTAATTCTTTTCTTTGCTCTCTTTGCATCTAGAATTATTAATAGGCATGTTTTAGCAGTAATTGTTGTATTATTTTATTTCCTTATATATAAGTTATTTAAGAAAAAGGAAATAGTATCAATTTATAAAAAACAAGTAATGCTATTGATGGTTTTATTTGCTGGAATCTATATTGGTGTATTTTACTTAATGGGATTGTATTTTGGTTTTGTAAGATCAAAAGTATTATTCTCATTGTGGGCAGTTGGAAGATTTATTATTCCAATTGCTGTTATAATTGTTTTTTCTGAATTAATTAGGCATAAACTTTTATCACAAAAGGAAAAAATTGAATTATATGGTAAACAATTTAATTTGTCTTTAGTATTAACTTATATTGCAATGGTTTTATTAGATTTAGTAATATATACTGGAGTTTATGATTTAACGAATATAGATGACTTTTTAAAAGCATTAGGATTTGTATTATTTGCTTCAATGTCATGCAATATTTTATACAATTACATAAGTATAAGATTTGGTAGTAATGGTGTAATAATATATAGATTAATCACAGTTTTATATGTTTATTTTATTCCATTCGCTCCTAATGTTTATTTGTTCTTTAGAACATTTTTAAGAATGGTTTATCCATATTTAATATATGTTGTACTTGAGTGGAGTTTTGCTAGATCAAGTTTTGCAATAGCATATAAAGATAAAAAGAAAAGTTTTATTGGAACGACTATTGCACTTGTATTTGTTTCAATGCTTGTTATGCTTGTATCTTGTAGGTTCACTTATGGAGTTTTAGTAGTAGGTTCTCGTAGTATGACGGGAGCTTTAAATAAAGGTGATGTTGTTTTATTTGAGAAATACAAAAATCAAGATATATCTGTTGGAGACATATTAGTATTTGAAAAAAATGGTGTAAAGATTGTTCATAGAGTTATTCAAATTCAAGACTATAATGGTATGGTTAGATATTTTACTAAAGGAGATTATAATTCTAGCATTGATGAGGGGTTTGTTACTAAGGATTCAATATTTGGACTGGTTAAATTTAAATTGAAATATGTTGGTTATCCAACTTTGTGGGTGAGATCTTTATTTGAATAAAAGAAAGGAAAGGGTAATATGAAAAAGAATCAAGTAGATGCAATATTTGTTGATGATGCAATAAGAAGAAAAAAAATCATAAGTTTTATATTTGCCATTGTTATTCTATTTATTTTATCTATCGTATTTTTAGGTTTATTCTTTAAAAATAATAAAGTTAAATATGTAAAATATAATGAAAGTAGTAATATAGATTATAAAGTGTTTTTAAAGAAAAATGATTTCTTTGAAGATAAGTATTTAGTATCAGATAAGCAATATATAAGTACTTTAATAGATTATATTTCTGCTAATTTTAAATATACTTTATCTTTAGATGAAAAAAATGTTACTTATAAGTATTCTTATAGAGTTGTTGCAAATGTAAATGTTCAAGATAAAAGTACTAAAAAGAATATATATAATTACTCTGACACTTTAATATCAAGTAAATCTTTAAGTAGTGATAAAAAAAGTTTAACGATTAGTGAAGATGTTGATATTGATTACAATAAATATAATGATTTGATAAGTAAATTTGTAAGTACTTATGATGTTGGTGATGCAGTTAGTTCTCTAACTGTTAATATGTATGTAAGCGTTATTGGTTCTTGTGAAGATTTTAATGATTCTAAAAATGAATCTGTTATGACACTTACGATTCCACTAACTACTAAAACAATGGGAATTGATTTAAGTAATGATTTAGTTAATACAGAGGATAATTTGATGCTTTGTACTAAACCTTCATCAGTTAAATATTTGTATTTAATTATTTCAGGAGTATTTGCATTAAGTGGTGTTATTTGTATAGTTAGTATGGTAATGTATACAAATAAAACTAGAACTGCTAAGAGTGTATATCAAAAAGAATTAAAGAAGATATTAAATAATTATAGTCCATATATTCAAAAGGTTAATGGTTCATTTAATCTTCGTGGATATCAAGTATTAAGAATTAATATGTTTACAGATATGTTAGAGATTCGTGATACTTTACAACAACCTATATTAATGATTGAAAATGAAAAAAGAGATGGAGTATTCTTTATAATTCCAAGTAATACAAAAATATTATATGTATATGGTATTAAAGTTAGTGATATAGAAAGAGAAATGAGAAAAGCTATGGAGGAAGATAAAGAAGAAAGTAATACTCCAAATGAAAATGTGATATAGCATACTTCGGTATGCTTTTTTTTTGCTTTTTATTATGCTATAATTTTATTAACTAGAGGTGTTTTATGAACTTAGATTTATTGAATAAAGAACAAAAAGAAGCGGTTTTATGTACAGAAGGACCACTTTTAATACTAGCAGGAGCTGGTAGTGGAAAAACAAGAGTACTTACTACTAAAATTGCTTATTTAATAGAAGAATGTGGTATAAGTCCATATAATATTTTAGCAATTACTTTTACTAATAAAGCTGCTAAAGAAATGAAAGATAGAATATATAGTATGATAGGAAGTCATGCTAAAGGTGCTCAAGTATCTACTTTTCACTCTTTTGGAGTAAGAATATTAACTGATTATTATGATAAACTTGGCTATGAAAAAAATTTCATAATAATGGATAGTGATGATAGTTTATCTATTGTTAAAAAAATAATAAAAAATAAAGGACTTGATCCTAAAAGTTATAGTCCTAATGGAATTAGAAATCAAATTAGTAATTGTAAAAATGAAATGATGAGTTATTCGGATTATGAAAAGTTTGCAATAGGAGATTATGAAAAAGCAGTTTATGAGGTTTATAAAGAATATGAAACTACTTTAAAAGAAAATAATTCAGTTGATTTCGATGATTTATTATTACTTCCAATAAAATTATTTAGAGAACACCCTAATGTATTAAAAGCATATCAAGAAAGATTTCAATATGTTTTAATAGATGAGTATCAAGATACAAATGAAACTCAATATATAATGTCTAAAATGATTTGTGCTAAATATAAAAATATATGTTGTGTAGGTGATGAAGATCAATCAATTTATAGTTTTAGAGGGGCTAATTATAGAAATATATTAAATTTTGAAAAGGATTATCCTAACGCTAAAATAATTAAATTAGAGCAAAATTATAGATCTACTACAAATATATTAAATGCTGCTAATGATGTAATTAAGCATAATAAAGATAGAAAAGATAAAGTATTATGGTCTGATAAAGGTGAAGGAGAATTAATTACTTATTACAGGGCATTTAATGGAATTGATGAAGCTCAATTTGTTACAAAAGAAATAGAAAAATTAATTAATAATGGAATAGAATATCAAGATATTGCAGTACTATATAGAACTAATGCTCAATCACATACTATGGAAGAAGAATTGCTTAAAGAATCTATTCCTTATCGTATAGTTGGTGGAGTTGGATTCTATTCTAGAAAAGAAATTAAAGATGTTTTAGCATATCTTCGACTTATTTATAATTCTCGAGATAATATAAGTTTACTTAGAGTTATTAATGTTCCAAAAAGAGGAATAGGTAATAAGACTATTTCTAATTTGATAGAAAAATCTAATAAAGAAAATAAACCTATTTATGATGTAATAGATGGTGGTAAGGAACTTTCTTTTAAAGAGTTAATAGAGTCTTTGAAAAAGCAAAGTGAAAGATTAACATTAACAGAACTGGTTGATAGAATACTAGATGTAACTGGAATAAAGAAAGAATATGAAGAAGAAAAAACATTAGAAGCAGATATTAGATTAGAAAACTTAGAAGAATTAAAAACAGTTACTAAAACATTTGAGGAACGAGAAGGGATTGTTTCTCTTGAAGATTTTTTACTTGAAGTGAGTTTAGTAACAGATGTAAATGAATATGATAGTGATCCAAATAAAGTAAGTTTAATGACTGTACATTCTGTTAAAGGGTTAGAATTTGATTATGTATTTATAATAGGGCTTGAAGAAGGATTATTTCCACATATCAATTCACTTTTAAATAGTAATGAACTTGAAGAAGAAAGAAGACTTTGTTATGTTGCAATAACAAGAGCAAAAGAAAAACTTTATATAGTTAATGCAAGAAATAGAGTACTATTTGGTACTGATACTGCTAATGTTCCAAGTAGGTTTATTAAAGAAATAAATCAAGATTTACTTGATAAAAAATTCGAAGAAAAAGAAGTTGAAGAGAAAATTGATGTAGAAGAGAAATTTTACAAAAATGAAGAAGTAGATTATAATGTAGGTGACTATGTATATCATGAAGTATTTGGACAAGGAAAAGTTGTCGATGTATCAGGAAGTTTAGTATCAATAGCTTTTAAACATCCATATGGTATAAAAAAACTTATGAAAAATCATAAAAGTATAACAAAAATAGTTTAGAGGTGAAATTATGAATTATATTAATTTATTGTGTGTTAGTAAAAAAGATAATATTGGTGAACTTTTGTTATTATCTATACCAATAATATTTTCAATATTACTTATATATGGAATTATACTTATTTGTGAGTTCTATGGTAAAAAAGATGAAAAATCTATAAGTAAATTAAAAAGAGGAACTATTTTATTTTCAATTTCTATAGTTTTGGTAATATTATCCATATTTTTGATGAATCAAAATGTAAATTATCTTATGGATTCTTGTGGTAATAGGAGTGCATTATATAAAGTTGGAATGGCTATTTTTAATATTGTAAAAGTAATAGTACCACTTATTTTTATAATAAAGGCACTTTACAGGTTGATATTACAGATATTAAGTAGTAAAAAAGAAGCAAAAAAAGAACTTTGGCAAAAAGTAATAAGGTATATTGCTATAGCATTATCTATATTTATCATAATGTCTGTTATAGATATATTAATGGGTGTTTTTGTTGATATACCTGATTCAAGTGGTTGGGTGATGTGTTGGTGTTCTGATTAATATATATAAAGTCTATAAATAAATTACTAAAATAGTTTAAGGAGGATATATGAAGAAAAATTTAACTTTAGTAATAATGGCTGCAGGAATGGGGTCAAGATTTGGAGGATTAAAACAAATTGAACCGGTTGGTCCTAATGGAGAATTTATTATTGATTACTCTATTTATGATGCAGTAAGAGCAGGATTTAATAAAGTAGTTTTCATAATCAAAGAAGAAAACTATGAAATATTTAAGGAGACTATTGGAAAACGTGTTGAAAAGCAAATTAAAGTAGAATATGCTTTTCAAAGATTAACTGATATTCCAGAGGGGTATGATATTGGAAATAGGACTAAACCTTGGGGAACTAGTCATGCAATTTTATCTGCAAAAAATAATGTTAAGGGAGACTTTATAATTATTAATGCTGATGACTTCTATGGAAGTGATGCTTATATGCAGGCTAGTAAATTCTTTAGCGAAGATGCAAAAGATGAATATGCAATTATAGGATATAAAATAAAAAATACTATGTCAGAAAATGGAGCAGTAAAACGTGGAGTTTGTGAACAAAAAGATGGATATTTAACAAAACTTGTGGAAAGTTCTGTAGAAGAAAAAGATGGAAAAATTATTGCAAGTCCACTTGATGGAAGTACTCCATTTGAAATTAAAGCAGGGGATCCTGTTTCAATGAATATGTTCTGTTTTAAAGACAATTTATTCAGTTATTTAGATAAACAATTAATAGAATTCTTTGAAAAAAACAAAGATAATTTAGAAAAATGTGAATTTTTAATTCCAGAGTCAGTATTTAATGCTGTTAAAGAAGGAAAAGTAAGAGTAAGAGTTATACCTACTACTGCAAAATGGCAGGGAATTACTTATAAAGAGGATAAAGATAAACTTGTTAAGGATATTGAAAAGTTAATTAAGAAAGGGGAATATCCACAAAACTTGTGGAAATAAGTTTTTATGTTATATGATGATCCAGGTTGTGCAAATAGTACACATTGGGCAAATATTTCGACTATTGCATCTTTATTATATTTTTTGGGATTTGTTATTCTATATATAATTCCTTTATTTAAATATTTTAGAATAAGAATAACAGAAAAGAAAAATATAAAGATCAATAAAATATGGCTTTTTCTTTGTTTGGCATTAGTTGTATTTGGAGTATTAATTGCATTATCTTCAAGAGTTTTAGGTACTATTATAATTGCGTTAGGACTATTGTTATTTGCATTTCTTGTTAAAGATATTATGCCAGTTTTAATTGCTATGCTAGTATTTTCATTAATGTTAGATAGTTATAATAATTTATTAACAATATGTGCTTTTTGTTTTATGGCTTCATTAGTGTTTATACCAATATGTTCTATTTCAACAATTATAAAAAAAGTAACAAAGAAAAGAAATTATATTATTTTATTCACTGTTGGATTAGTAATTTTTATAGCTAGTTATGGTTTAAGATTTTATGTGTCTAATGAAACAAAGGATTTAGGATATTGCTGGTCTAGTAGATAAGGAGAGTTGTATGAAAGAAGAAAATAATAATGATAAGAAATTAATAAACAGCAATAAAATAGTTTTTATTATTTTAGCAATTTTAGTTATTATATTAGTAGGGTTAAGTATTATTATGAATAAAAACAATGAAAAGAAAAATGAAAAAAAGCCTCATGTTCCTAATGAAGTGAAAATAGATGGCTTTACTTATTCATTTTTAAAAATGGAAGCAAATAAAGAAAATATGGTTTATTCTCCATTATCTATAAAATATGCTTTAAATATGTTAAATGATGGAGCTAGTGGTAATACAAAGGATGAAATAACAAAAGTAATTGGTGAAGAATTGCCAACAAAATATGAAAATATTGATAAAATATTATCACTTGCTAATTCAGTTTTTATAAGAGATACATATAAAGAATATGTTGAAAGTAAGTATATTGATATTATAAAAGATAAATATAATGCAGAATTATTTTATGATAGTTTTAAAAATGCAGAAAATATTAATACTTGGATAGCAGAAAAGACTTTTAACATTATAAAAGATATGTTAAAAGATTCAGAGGTTCAAAATCCAGATTTAGAAATGGTTTTAATTAATGCATTAGCAATTGATATGGAATGGATGTATGAATTTGAAGCAAAAAATACTTCAGGAAAAACTTTTTATAAAGATAATGGTGAAGAAGTATCAGTAGCAATGATGCATGAATCTAATAGTATAAGTTCATATAAATTCTTTAAAGATGAAGATTATAGTGCAGTTACTATTCCATTAAAGGATTATAATGGTACTCAATTAGAATTTGTAGCTATTATGCCTACTGATGAAGAATTACATTCATTTATAACTAGTGATGATTTTGAGAGTAAAATTACTGATATTTTAGGTGGACTACATTCAGTTAATGAAAATCAAGAGTTAAGTATTAGTCTTCCTAGATTTGAATTCGATTTTAATTTAAATCTTGTTGATGATTTAAAAAAACTTGGAATAAAAGATGCTTTTGATGATTATTCTGCTAATTTCTCTAATATGTCTAAGAAAGGTTTGTTTGTTGGAGATGCTAAACATAAAGCAGATATAAAATTATCTGAAAAAGGAATTAAAGCAGCAGCGGTTACAGTTATAATGATGTTTGATAAATCAGCAATGCCTGTTGAAAAAGATTATGTATATTTGAATTTTAATAAACCATTTATGTTCTTAATAAGAGATGCTAAAAATGAAGAGGTTTGGTTTTCAGGAACTGTTTATGAACCAGTACTTTGGGAAGATGTAAAAGACGATTATGATTATAGATAGGAGGAGTTATTGTGAATAATACATTTTATATGATGTGTGCAGGTGGTTGTGGAAACGAAGATAAAGAAATTCTTCGTTACATTCTAAATCTAAGTACTGCTCTTTTGATTGTTGGAGGAGCTATATTACTTGCACTTATACTTGCAAATGTATATGAAATTCATCGTGAAAAACAAAATAATAAATTAATAGAAAAGTTAAAAAAGAAACATATTAAGAAGATAATTATATATGTAACTATAATTTTAGTTCTTCTTGCATTTTATATTATTCCTCATACAATTATTGGACCTGTTGAATGGGATGAAACTATGCACTGTTGGTGCGCATAATATGATATAAAAACTAGATAATTTATCTAGTTTTTTTGATATAATAATATTAGGTGATTACTTATGGAAGAAAGATATTTAGAACTTATAAAAATTATTAATGAAGCTGATTATAATTATCATACTTTAGATAAACCTACTATTACTGATCAAGAGTATGATAGTTATCTAAGAGAACTTTATAATATTGAAGAAGCTCATCCAGAAATTATTAGAAGTGATTCTCCTAGTCATAGAGCAGGTGGACAAGTTTTAGATGAGTTTAAGAAAATTACACATTCTATTCCTATGCTTTCTCTAAGTAATGTCTTTAATGAAGAAGAAATTAGACAATTTGATGAAAGAATTAGAAAGGAAGGAATAGATCCTAAATATGTTGCAGAATTGAAAATAGATGGACTTAGTGTTTCTCTTAATTATAAAAGTGGAAAACTTGTAAGTGCTGCAACACGTGGTGATGGGATAGTTGGAGAAGATATCACAAATAATGTTAAAACTATTAAAACAGTTCCTCTTACCATAAAAAAACCAATAGATATTGAAGTACGTGGTGAAATATATATTAGTAAAAAAATGTTTGAATCTATAAATGCTGATAGAGAAAAAAAAGGACTTGATTTGTTTCAAAACTGTAGAAATCTGGCAGCAGGATCAATTAGACAACTTGATTCTAGTATTGCTGCTTCAAGAAAATTAGATTGTTGGATATATCATTTACCTAATCCAGAAGATTATGGAATTAAGACACATTTCGAAGCTTTAGAATTTATGAAAGATTTGGGATTTAAAGTAAATCCAAATAACAAACTTGTAAATAATGTAGATGAACTATTAGAGTTTATAAAAGAAAAAGGTGAAAAAAGAGATAGTCTTCCTTATGATATAGATGGTATTGTAATTAAACTTAATAATCTTAATGAACAAAAAATAATGGGATTTACTGCTAAATATCCAAGATGGGCAACGGCGTATAAATTTCCTGCAAAAGAAGTATTAACTAAACTTGAAGATATTATTTTTACAGTAGGAAGAACAGGGCAGATTACGCCTAATGCTGTGTTATCTCCTGTACTTGTAGCCGGTTCTACCATACGACGTGCAACGTTACATAATGAGGACTATGTGAAGGAAAAAGATCTTAAGATTGGTGATATTGTTTCAATTAGAAAAGCTGGAGATGTTATACCTGAAGTTGTTGAAAGAATATTGGAAAGAAGAACTGGTACTGAAAAAGATTTTGTTATGATTGAAAATTGTCCTATATGTGGTTCTCGTCTTGTTAAAAAAGAAGGACAAGTAGATTATTATTGCATGAATCCTATGTGTGATAAGAGGAATATAGAGTCTTTAATTCATTTTGTGGATAGACATGCGATGAATATAACTGGTCTTGGAGAAAGAATTATTGAAGATTTTTATAATATGGGATTTATTCGTAATATAACTGATATTTACTATTTAAAAAAACATGCTGAAGATCTTGTTGAACTTGAAGGATTTGGCAATAAAAGTGTAAATAATTTGTTAGAAGCAATTGAAAAATCTAAAACTAATTCTTTAGAAAAATTAATATTTGCTATTGGAATTGAACAGGTTGGTGAAAAGACAGCTAGAGTACTTGCGCGTAAGTTTGAAACTATGGATAATTTTATGAATGCTTCAATTGATGTTTTAACAAATATTCAAGATATTGGTGGTATCATTGCTCAAAGTATTGTTGACTATTTTTCTAAAGAAGAGAATATAAAACTAATTGATGAGTTAAAGTCAATTGGGGTTAATATGATTTATACAGGGGAGAAAATTGAAGAAAAAGAAGAGTTTAATGATAAAACTTTTGTTATTACAGGAACACTTACAAATTATTCTAGAGATGAGGCCAAAAGAATTATAGAAAGCTATGGTGGAAAGGTTAGTGATTCTGTTAGTAAAAAAACAAATGTTGTTATAGTTGGAGATAATCCAGGAAGTAAATATGATAAAGCTCAAAAATTGGGTATTACTATTTGGAATGATGAACAAGTTAATGACATTTTTGATAAATATAAATAGGATGTTTTATGGGAATAGAATAAAGTAAAATTGAAGAAGAATTGTTGAAAATAGGAAAATTGTATATTGGTAAAAAAGAAAAAATTTAAGAGATATAATAGAACTTTTTAATGTTTGTGATGAAGTTAAGACAAATAGTATCTATTTATAATAAAGTAGATTCATCTAGTTTAGATGATGTATGGATGAATATAATAATATGTAAAAAACTCCATATTTTTTGCTTCAAGATTTAATACTATTAAATCTACAAATCATTCTTTAGATGTTTAGAAGGTATGATATCAATTGTTAATGTTGATAAAACAAAAGTATTTGATAAATTATAATTTAGAAGGACTATAAGTCCTTTTTTTAGGCTGTTCAAATAGTATATTTACTCTTTTTAACATATTATAAATTGAAGGAGGAGTAAGAATCTTTGAAAATCCTAATGGGATGAATCAAAACTTTTATGGAGAGGATATTAATGTTGATATAGATTTTAATATGAATCAGTCTAATAGTATGGGTGTTAATAGTATTTCTCAACCAATTATAGAACCTATGCAAGAAAGAGTTGTAAATAGAACTATAATGCATGAAGTCCCACATATTTGTCCAATTAATACAAGAATTATAAATAATCATGTTTATCGTCATACATATTCTCCAAGATATACTTGTTGTGAAGAAAATGTATGTACTAATATTCAATGTGGATCTTGTTGCTGTTTTAATAATAGATAGTCTCTTGTGAGACTATTTTTTATATATGTGATATAATCTATTTGGTGATTTAAGTGGAAATATTTAATGATTGGAAATATTGGGTAATTCTTTATCTAATTAGTTCAGTAACTTTTTCTCAAACGTTTAAAAAAGCTAATAGGAATATGAAAAATGCTGGTAATTTAACGATACTTTTAGAATCTTTTACTGCATTTTTTGCCTTATTCTTTTTGCCTTTTTTTGAATTCAAATTTCCAACTGATGTTAATGTTTATTTAACTTTATTTAGTGTAGTTATTATATATGCAGTTACTGATAGACTAAACATAGAGGCAAGATATGGACTTGATCCATCTGTTTTTAGTATGTTAAAACAGTTATCAACTGTATTTCTTATGATATTTGGTTTCCTTTTTTTAAAGGAAGAAATAGTGATAAAAAAAATTGCTGGTGCAATAATTATAATTGTTGCAAATATTATTCTTACTATAGAAGGTGGTAAGATTAAACTTAATAAGTATTTTATAATGTGTTTTGTATCTAATTTTTTATTTGCTATTGCAATGCTTATAAATGTTAATATTTCAGATAATTTTAATTTAGCCTTTTATACGATAATAACTGTGCTTTTACCTAGCTTGTTAATATTTATATTTGGAAGGCATAGTGTTAAAGGGTTAATTCAAGAATTCGATTTATATGATAAAAAAAGATTTTTAATAGCTGCATTTTGTTGGTGTTTAATGCTTATTGCATCAGTTCGTGCTTATCAATTAGGTAATGTAACAGTAGTTGCTCCAGTTCTTACTTTAACTTCAATACTTAATACAATTTATGAATACTTAATAGTTAAGAATAAGAACAAATTTTTACAAAAAGTAGTTGCATCAATAATGATTATTACTGGCGTGGTGTTAATAAGATTATAAAAAAAAGAAGAATTTCTTCTTTTTTGTTTTATTAGTTAATAAATACTGATAAATCGTAGTAATCTCCATTGTTTTTTACTGCTATTATAGATAAGTCTTCCCCTATTAATACTGGTTCTATTCTTACGATTTCATTTAAATTTTCAATCTTTTTTGTATTGAATAATTGATTATCGGTTAAATTGTTAAAGTCTTTTTTCATTACTTCATCAAATATTTTTGTATATTCAACGGTTCCGTCTTCCATTAAATAAAGAATAGTTGCAAGTCCTGTATCATTTCCAAATGCTCCAATTAATACTTCTTTAATATTATTATTTAATTTTTTTGTAATAGTTTTATCATTTATATTTCCACCATAATTATTAATTCCATTAGATAATATATTAATTTCTACAGTTTGCTTATCATCTTTAATAGAAACATTTACTAATCCATTTATGCTACTATTTTCTTTTTCCATTATTTTTATTTTGTTATTATTTTGGCAGTTTAAACATTTTCCTAAATCTACATTAGTTTTATCTTGTATTGGTTCTTCATTTTGATTTTTTTCTTGTTGTTCTTCTTTCTTTTCTTCAACATTTTTTCTTTCTTTTTCATCTTCTTTTATAAATTTGTCATATACTATATAACCACATAATGAAACTAGTAATATTGATAATATTGTTATTATAGTTATGTATTTTTTACTGCTATTGTTACTATTTTTTACAACTTCTTGATTTTCGTTCATTCTTTCATCACTCCTTTATTGTCTATTTTAATTTTATAGCTATTTTTTTAATTGTTCAAGGTTTACCAGTAATAAAAATATTGATTTACAAATAGTTTTAGTTCATACAGAGGATTATATAAACATACTAGTTGTTTTTACAATGAAATAATTAAAGAAACTTCAACTGGTAAGATAGATGCTTGCTTTTTTTACAATATTCTTTTTTCAACAGATATTGTGGATAAAGAAATAATAAAAGTAACAGGAAAATATTCTGATATGCTAGTTCCTACTTTAAAGATTTCCAATAAAGAGAAATTTGATAAAATACTAGTTAAATATATTCTTCTTGCAAGAGATTTTTATGATCCTAGTAATTTATTTAGATAGTCTTTGTATGAAAAAATGAGAATTAAAACTTGATATTTCTAAAGATATTATTTTTAATGAAGTACCTTGTTAATTTTGTTTATGTGAAATTGCTGTCGATGATAAAGAATACCTCTTTTTCACTTGAAATTTTGTATAAAATTGAAAAAGACTTTGATAATAAAAAAATAATTATGAATTATTTGAAGAGGGAAATTTAGAAGATGTTATAGCATGTTTTGTGTTTGTAACTAGTGCTTTTGTAAGTATATTAATTCTTTAGGAATAAATAAAGTAGTTATATCTTCTAATTTAGTCGAAGGATGTATAGCATTTGAGAGAAAATTTGAGAATGGAAGGATAAATGAAAGCACTTTAAATGCAGAAAGATTACAGTTTAATTTAACTGAAAAACTTATTAGAACTTTTTTTAGTCTTACTCATCATTTTTTTTGATATGAAAATAATTTCATATCCAATGGATGGTAATGTGTCACTTAATAATAAAATTTTAAGTGAAGTAAATGACTTATTAGATGAAGTTTTGTCTAAAAAAAGGTTTCAACTATTTGATAATTTGAAATATGTGTGCTATAATGTAGCAGAAATGGCGCATTATTCTAGTCGATATAATATTATGAAGACGAGGGTAAAATATCGTTAAAAGGCACATCTATGAAACGTTTGGTGCTTGCTTTATACGCCCAGTATAGGGTGGGTGCTGAATTTGAAGAGTTTATGGACGACCGTAACGGCATACGGCAACCGGACCATTTATTCGTGGAGACCTATACTCGTGAATCAAATTAAATTTTCTTTTACGACTTAGGCGTGAACCTACCTTGTGGCTAAAGCTATGGGTAGAGTAGCCTGGCTTGCGTGATAAAAAGGGGATAGAGACAGCTTATCTAAAGGTGTACATCTTTAAATATAGTATTGCTACTTGAAACTTTTATTGCAAAAAAGCATTAGTAATATTTCTATTGTTTGAGGAAAACTCCTAGAGTGTAGATTGTTATAGGATTGCAGTGTGCACTAAGTGGCTATCAAGTAATAGAATAGGTAACTTTCTATTTAATTTCTTAATAGGGAACTACTTAATTGGTAACGATTAAGTGAAATTAAGGGAAATCCAACTTGACCTAAAGGTACAAGGTTTACTATATCAATTGCCATTTCCTATTTTTATATAGAGGACATATGAAGAATAAAAATTATAAAGAAAAATATTCAAAAAAAGTAAATAAAAAACCAATTAAAGATAAGAAAAAAGTTGATATAAAATGGGTATTTATAATATCCATTATTTCTTTTATAGTTTCTTTAATATTTTCACTTATAGGAGAGACTATTATTCCTAATGCTCACTTTATTGTAAGTATCATTTTAATTTTTTCATTTATATGGCTTGGAATTATTTTTGATATGATTGGTATTGCTGTTACAGTAGCCGATGTTAGTACTTTTAATTCTATGGCTACTAAAAAGGTTAAAGGAGCAAATTTAGGTGTAAAACTTATTAAAAATGCTTCTAAAGTATCTAGTTTTTGTAATGATGTAATAGGTGATATTTGTGGAATAATAAGTGGATCTACAGGTATTAGTATTGCTATCATTGTTAGTGAAAAGTTTAGTTTTCCTTTGTTATTAATGACAATACTTATTACAGCTTTTGTTGCAGCTTTTACTATTGGAGGTAAAGCAATAGGTAAAAGTTATGCTATTAATAATAGTAATGTTATCTTGTTTAGATTTGTAAAAATATTATCAGTTTTTTATAGGGAGTAGTATATGAAGAAAAATAAGTATATTTATTTATCAATAATTGCTTTTTTGTTTTTAATATGTGTAGTTAGTTTTATATCTTGGGACTTGTTTTTTAAGAAAAGTACTAAAGATGAGAAAAAAGTTGAAAAATCTCAAATAGTTGAAGAAGTTAAAGAACCAGTTGTTACAGAATCAGAATTATCTTTGATAATGGTTGGAGATTGTTTAATACATGGATCAATTTATTTGGATGCTAAAGAAGGTAATACTTATAATTTTAAAAAAATGTTAACTAATATGAAACCTATAATTAGTAAATATGATTTGGCATTTTATAATCAAGAATCAATTTTAGGTGGAACTTCTTTAGGATTATCGTCTTATCCTAGATTTAATTCTCCTCAAGAGATAGGAGATGCATTTTTAGATTTGGGATTTAATTTAGTATCTCTTGCAAATAATCATACACTTGACATGGGAGAAAAAGGTATTCTTTCTTCTTTGAAATATTGGGATGAAAAAGAAAAAAATGGAGTAATGACTGCAGGAAGTTATTCTAGTTTTGAAGATAGAGATAAAGATGTAATAATGGAAAAAAACGGAATTAAGTATACGCTTTTATCTTATACAACTACTACAAATGGTTTAAATAGGCCAAAAGGGAAAGAGTATTTAGTTAATGTATATGATAAAGAACAAGTTAAAAATGATATTGAGCGTTTGAGGGGAAAAGTAGATTTATTGATGGTAGCAATGCATTGGGG
>CACXGX010000042.1 GCA_902767365.1 uncultured Erysipelotrichaceae bacterium | reverse complement strand
ACAAAAGAACATGTTACTAATTATGGATCTAAATTAAGAGTTGAAATTGGTGATATGGTTACAACTGGTGATAAATTAACAGAAGGATCAATAAGTCCTAAAGAATTATTAGCAGTAACTGACCCATTAACAACTCAAGAATATATTTTAAAAGAAGTACAACATGTATATCGTTCTCAAGCAGTTGATATTTCTGATAAACACGTTGAAATGATTGCTAAGAGAATGATTTCTAAAATGAGAATTGTTGATTCTGGAGATACTAAATTTATTCCTGGTGGGCTTGTAAGCTTTAGCGAATTTACTGATGGTAATAAAGAAGCTATTATTGCTGGAAAGAAACCTGCTACAGGAAAACCAGTATTGCTTGGTATTACTAAAGCATCCCTTGATACAGACTCATTCTTATCAGCTGCATCATTCCAAGAAACTACTAGAATTTTAACTGATGCTGCTATAAAAGGTAAAGTTGACACATTACATGGATTAAAAGAGAATGTTATCATTGGTAAGTTAATACCTGCTGGAACTGGAGTTAGAGCTTATAAAAATGTAGAATATGAACTAGCATCACAATTAGTAGATGAAGAACCACTAGATAAGCTAGAAGATGAATTAATGGAATAAGAGAAATCTTATTCCTTTTCTTTTCCTTGAAAAAAAAATCTTTTTGTAATAAAATTATATTGGTGATGATATGAAAAAATTAAATGAAAATGGTTGGGGAATGATGGTTTTTCTTGTACTATTGGGATTGTTATTTTTAACTTTACTTGTAGTGTCTTATCTAGCAAATCAATTTGATGAAGATATGTCGTCTACGAGAAAAAAAAATAGTTCATATCATTATATTGATATTTATGCAAAATAAAAAAGAGTTAATAGATAACTCTTTTTTAGTTTTATTATTTTGTTTTCTTTTTTAATAAATCTCTTATTTCTTCTAATAAAACAACTTCGTCACTCTTTTTAGTTTCTTCTTTCTTTTCTTCCTTTTTCTTGAATCTATTAATTGCTTTAGTAAATAAGAAAATACATAATGCAATTATTAAGAAATCAACAACTGCTTGAATAAATGCTCCGTATGCAATAAGTGAACCGTTAACTTCTAAAGTTAAAGATGCGAAATTTTTTCCTACAATAATTCCAAATAATGGCATAATAATATCATCGACAAGAGAAGATACTATTTTACCAAAAGCTGCTCCAATAATTACTGCTACTGCTAAGTCTAATACGTTACCTCTAGATACAAATTCTTTAAATTCTTTTAAAAATTTTCTCATTTTTTCACCTCAAAAATATTATACATTATTTAATAATAAAATTAAATGCTTTTTTATAAATAATTTGCTATAATGATGATAGAATAAGAGGGCTTTAGATATGGAAATATATAATGATAAAAATATTTTAATTGATAAAAAATTTTATGATAATTTAAATACATTGGCATTATATAATAGAAAAAAACAAATAATGATTGTTGGTGGAAAAATTGATGGTGATAAAGTAGTTATAGATCAAAAATCTTTTAAATGGTTTACCAAAGATGAATTTGAGTTTAAAGATGTTAATAAAGAAATAATTCCAGAAAGTGTTCTTACAACAGCAATGTTAGATGTTGCTAGTTTGGGAAATGATGCTGTTATTTTGTTACAAACTCATACTTGTAAAAACGATTATGATGATTTTTTATATGGTTCACTTTCTGATACTGATTTAATTAATTCAAAAAAATTATATTTGTTATGTAGTTTTAAAAATTATAAATTCTTTGATGGTGTAATTACTGGAAAACATATTTATTTTTGGTCAATTGATAATGAATATTTAAAACCAATACAAGTTGATTGTTATGTAGATGGAGAAAAAGTTAATGTTAAAGTTCCTACTACAATGCAAGAGTTAATTAATAGTGTGTTGGAAGGAAGAGAATAATAAAAATATATTGACACTATCATAATAAAGTGTTATATTATTTTAGTCGATTTATAAAAGAAGTTTTGCTATTTTTGTGGCAAAACTTATATTTAAAATCAAAAATGACACACCTGGATATGTGTAAAGAAAGGAGATTGAATTTATGCCTACAATTAACCAATTAGTTAGAAAATCAAGACATGACAAAGTAAGAAAAAGTAAATCACCTGTTTTGGGATTTAGATTTAATAGTATAGCTAAGAAACAAACTGTTAAATATTCTCCACAAAAACAAGGAGTTTGTACTCGTGTTGGTACTATGACACCAAAGAAACCAAACTCAGCATTACGTAAGTATGCTCGTGTACGTTTAAGTAATGGTGCTGAAGTTACTT
>CACXGX010000041.1 GCA_902767365.1 uncultured Erysipelotrichaceae bacterium | reverse complement strand
GTTGAAACACCAATAGCAATAGAAGAACTATGTAATAGTTATAATGAAATAATAAGTAAAGGAGAAATAGATCCATTACTTGTAATACCTATATTTATATTAGATTTTGTTTCTATCCACCCATTTAATGATGGAAATGGTAGAATGAGTAGACTATTAACATTATTACTATTATACAAAGCAGGATATATTGTTGGTAAATATATTAGTATTGAAAAGATAATAGAAGAAACAAAAGAAACGTATTATGATTCTTTAGAAAATAGTTCAGTAAACTGGCATAATAATGAAAATGATTATTCTTACTTCGTAGAATATTATCTTGGAGTTATTTTATCTGCTTATAAAGAGTTTTCTTCAAGAGTAGAGTATATCACAAATAAGAAGATGACTGCTATTGAAAGAATTAGCATCTTATTTATGGAAAGTGTTTCTCCAATTAATAAAGCTTACTTAATGGAAAGATGTCCTGATATAAGTGAAACAACAATAGAAAGATCTTTAAGTACATTATTAAATGAAGGTAAGATTGAAAAGATATCAGGTGGAAGATTTACTGAATACAGATGGGTTAAATAAAAAATAAAATTATTGAAGTAAGGAGGTATAACAACATGCTTATCGATTTTCATTGTCATACGAAAGCTACAAAAAAAGGTGAGGACAATAAACGAAATATTAAACCAGGAGATTTTAAAAAAGCAATAGTCAATGCACAGATAAAGATTGTGGCAATAACGAATCATAATGAATTTATAAAAGAAGAATATGAACTATTTTCAAAAGAAGCAGGAGATGACTTTATTGTATTACCAGGAATAGAATTGGATGTGGATGGGTTAGACGGGGAAAGAGGACATGTAGTAGTAATATATGATGATCAAGATGTTAATAATTTTGATACTATGATTAATTCTATAATAAAAGGTGTTTCTCCAGATAAGTTTTCAATTTCAATCGATTCTCTAATAAGACTAATAAATGATTTGAATTGCATAGTTTTAGCACATTATTGTAAGCCTGATTCATTGCATCAATCCTCTATTGATAGTATAAAAGAAAGAATAACAGATAAATATAGATTTTTTTATGAACCAAGTAGTTATAGAACGCTTGGTATAATGATAAATAATAATTTTAGAGCTTTAAAAGGATCAGATATAGTAGATTGGGATAATTATACTGAACAAGAATTTGCAAACATAAAGCTAGACATTGATTCATATAAAAATTTAATGTTATTTATTAAAAAGGATACAACAATAATCGAAAGTTTATTAAATAAACAAACAAAATATAAAGTTGATATTTCATATAGTGGACCGAAAGAAATAGTTGAATTATACAATAATATAAATATTTTATTTGGAACCAAAGGAACAGGAAAAACTGTCAGTCTTGAAAAAATAAAAGATTATTTTATTAAAATAGGAAAAGATGTTAAATTCTACTCACCTGATAAAACAACAGAAAAGATTCAAGAAAAATTAAAAATTAGTGAAGAAGAAAAAAAGTTTTCATTTTATGGAAAAGAGAATAAGTCAGAACTATTTAGCGATATATTTAGTTGGGAAGAACCAGAAGTTACACAATTTATTGAATACTATCATTATGTAAAATACACTGGTAAAAATAAAAATAAAGAAAAAATGAATATACTAAAGATAAATCAATTGCTTGATTATGATAGTAATATTATAAAGGGAGTAAGGACTGATTATAATTCCTTAACTTCAATAAAAAGTACATTAAATAAAATAAATATTTCAAAGTATTTAAAACCAGATGATATTGCTAACTTAAATAATTCACTTGACATACTATCTAAAGCGATTATTAATTCTTATTCGATAGAATTTGATAATTGCAAAGGGACATCTTTTGCAAATAAGTGCATTGATCAAATAAAAAAAGCTGTAGAGAAAAATACAGAGACAAAAACAGTCCCAACTGGAACAGGATTTAAAGAATTTGCAAAATCACTATTTAAATTAGAAAATAATTTGAATGAAATTATTAGACAATTTGATTTTTGTTTTGAATCAGAGCTTGAATATGTTGGAACATTGGAAGAAGGGAAGAAACTATTTAAAAAAACAAAAGTCATAATGTTAAAAGAGCATTCTAAGGCAGAGGATGGGTTCAATCAAATAACTAAAATTAAATCATTTAGAAAAAAAATATTTGATTTGAAAGAAAATATATATACAAATAATCTTTTAGACTCATTGAACGGGTATAAAGAGGAATATGAATTATTTGATAACGTTTCACTTGACGATTTCATTGGAATTAAGAAACAATTTATTTTAAATGGAGATTCTTATGTACCATCAACTGGAGAATCAACAATGATTTTATTAGATGATTCACTAGATGATTCACATGATGTCTATATTTTGGATGAACCAGAAAAAAGTTTAGGCAATAATTATATTAGTGAAGTTTTAGTTCCAAAACTAAACGATTTATCTAAATTGAAGAAAGTAATTGTTATTGCTACACACAATGCAAATATAGCTGTAAGAACATTCCCATATTGTTCTATTTTAAAAACATATTTTAATGGGGAATATAAAACATACATAGGTAATCCTTATACTAATAGGCTTATTAATATTCATAATAAAGATGAGTATAAAAGTTGGAAAGATGAAAGTATAAGTATATTAGAAGGTGGTAGAGAAGCATTTAATGAAAGGAGCGATATTTATGACTGAAAAGGAAATAAGTATAAAATTAACAAGGAATGCCACAAGTAATATTGTATTGCGATTTTATATTTATGAAAGAGATTATGATTTAAATCTAGAAAGTAATAATTCAGAATCAATAAAAACAATATTTGTAGAATTATCAAAAGCACTTAGAAAGTCTCCAATAAAGATTAAGTATGAAATAGATAAAGAAAGCATAAATGAAAAAGAGGATGGATTATTTGTCGATTCATCAGCCGAATATATTAAGCAATTGGAATCAGAACTATTAACAATAGAAAATGATTCTGATTTAAAGATTTTAAGAGAAAAAAAAGAAGGATGAAGAAAAAAATATAATTTGCCAATACAAGATGAAGAAAACTTTGAGCCCACTGGGCACAAAGTTCTTTTTGTCTTACGGAAGAATTATGTTACATTAACTTACATCGCGAGGTGGCGAAGGAGCGGAAATAGTTTATTCACTTCGTAATAATGACACCCTTGCAAGTATGATACTTGATGAGATAGGAAACAAAGGCCAGGTAGAAAGAAAAATATATCAAAGACGATTGCCAGAAAACCCTAGT
>CACXGX010000040.1 GCA_902767365.1 uncultured Erysipelotrichaceae bacterium | reverse complement strand
TATTATTACGAACCATTTTAGTTAAATAAACTTTAGGAATATTATTGTTAGTTACATCTTTTGTTGTAAGATAACCATTATTAAATAGTTTCAAAATTTTCTCTTCATATTTCATAAAACCATTTCCTTTCACGATTAAATTATAACGCAAATAATCGTAAAAGGAAATATAATGTTGTTATTTTCTATGGTATTTAACTACCATTTAAACCACCAGTAGTCTAAAATGACATGATTTTTAGTATATTATAATATATTTAGTAAAATAGCAAATCATTTAAATATAAGATTTTTAGATTAATTTGTATCGTTACAGACTGATAATTATATTTCCCCCTGAAGAGCTTAGTCGTGAGACTAGGCTCATTTTTGTTTAAGAAACATATATGAAGATTATAAAATTATATTATGATGAAAAAAACTAATAGAAGATTGTAGATACAATAATCAATTAGCATATTAGAATTTATTTAGAAATATACTTAATGAAATAAATTCTAGTTGAAATGGTGGCAGAATAATTCTAGTTTTGATATAATAATAATGTTTTTTGAAAGAAGGTTTTTTATAAATGGATTTAATTAAGGAAAAAATTAATTTAATAATGGAGAATGCTGAAAAAATGCTTGAGATGAATGTCAAAGGTAGATTATTTATCAAAACTAAAGAAATAGATGGTAAAAATCTTTTATTTTTAGATATTATTGCTGGTGAAAATGATGAGTTTGAAACGCAAGTGAATCTTGGTATTGATTCTCAAGATGAAATTGAATTTTATAAAGTAATGTTAAATTCTTTATTTGAAAAATATTTAAGAAGTGATAAATTTGGTATTTCTAAATATTATTCAATTAGAGCTGAATTTGTAGGTCAAAGTTTTAGTGGATTGTATATTACAAGTATTAATAATAATATGATACCATTAAATTTTTCTAAAAGTGGTAAAGAATTTTATCAAATAACAGAAGATTATAACAAAAAATTCAAAGAAATGACGAAAGAAGACCCAAATTTAATTAGTAAAGTTAGAGTACCTGTAGTGGATTTAGATGATTTTGATGACTTTGATGATGACTTTGATGATGGACTAGGTAATGGTCCAAGTATATAAACAGGATTTAATAATTATGTTTTTTAAATTGACTATATAAGTTATTTATTGTAATATACGTTGTATAAACGGAGGTATGATTTATGCTTGAAACATTTATATTTTGGTATTTAGCTTCAGTTGGAGTCACGACTTTTATTGAAATAGGGTCTGAGGTAAGAAAAAAAACAAAACCAATTAAAGAGTCAAAAATACTTGTTAGGGAAGATTATGATAAATGTATTAAAAAAGTTTTATCTAAATCAAGTAAAATACAAGAATTTATTAGTTCAATCCCTCCTCTTTTCCCATTTTTAAATATTATTGGAGCAATTAGTCATGGAATTGAAAAAAATAAGGCTATTGAATTATCTAGAGCGTTTTGGATTCCTTTAGATGAGGAAGATAATCAAAAACTTAACTCAGAAAAATCTAAATTAAAAAAATTTATTTTACTAGATAAATTGAATGAAAAATATTTAAGGGCAAAAGAACTTACAAAGTACGATTTAGCTAATGGGATGGATCCTTCATTAAGCCCAATAGATGATGAAATTGAAAATGCAATTGTTAGAAATGGTGTTTTCCCTAGTCTTGTTAAAATGAATATGCTTGATGAAATTGCTGGTGTTACTAATAATAAAGGTTTTGTCCTTGGGGAAATTACAGGAGATTCTAATATAAATAATCCAATATGTATTGTAGGAACACCTAAAAAATATTTTGTTTCTTCTCAAGTAGAATATGAATGTGATAATAAAATGAGTTCTTTTCATAGAATGAACAAAGATGAATTTGATGAAAATACAAAATTTGCATTAATTCCTTATGATTCAAAAGAACTTACCATAATTGGTCAAAAAATTTCTAATGTACTAACTGGACATGCAAAACAAAAAGAAAGCGATAAAGATTATTCACAAAATGTGATTTGTGAAGGAAAACCTGCTAAGCCAGTAATATTAGCAAAAGAATTAAAAAAATAATAGAGTTGTTTAGAAAAATATAAACAACTTTTTTTATGTTTATTTTTTTATTAATTATCCATAATAGTACTGGGAGGATAATATGACACAAAAAGAATTATTGTATTTAGAAGATGCAGTTAATCATGAAAGCAATATTATTTCAATTGTTACAGATACAATTAATAATTTAGAAAATGAAGATTTAAAAGACTTTATGGAAAATAAACTAAACGAACATATTGCTTTTAAAGTTGAACTTATTAATATGTTGGAGGATTATGCAAATGAATGATCAATTATTAATGGATAATTATTTATTAGTATTAAAAAGTACTGTTGAAGTTTACGTCCATGGTACTTTAGAAAGTTCTAATCAGAACGTAAGAGAATTATTAAAAGCAGGACTTGATAATACTATGGAACATCAAAAAGAAACATATGATGAAATGACTAAATTGGGATGGTATGAAATAAGTAATGTTAAAGCATCAGAAATAAAAAAAATATATAATAAAGTTAAAAATAAATAAGAGATACTCTCTTATTTTTTTGTAAACATTTATTTTTTTTTTCTTAAAATATAGAAAATTAGTTATAATTGTGGTAGTATTTGTATAGTAGAAGGTGAAATGGATGGCTCGTCGTAATACAAATCAAAACAATTATAATCAGTATTATGGTCAATATAATAATCAATACTATAATCAAAATGGTCAGTATAATAATCAGAACTATAACAATAATAGGCAACAAAATGTGAGAAATAATCAAAAACAAGGTGGTAAATTCTTTAACAATCAATATTTTGTTCCAGATAATGCAATTCCTGAACCAGTTGAACCTAAGAAAAAGAAAAATAAAAAGAAGTTAAATTTTAATATGGATCAATTAAAACTTATTACTATTATTTTATTTGTTATATTATCAATTGTATTAATAATTACAATTAAAGTATTAACAAGTAATAATAATGATGAAGAAATAATTGAAAATCCTCCAATAGAATATCAAGATACAAGAACTGTTGGAAGTAGCATATATGGTTATGTTACAATTCCTGGTGATTGGTTAAAATTTCAAAATGAAACACAATCAGGTTCACTTCAATATTCAGATAAAGATGGAATATATGTTCTTACTATGGATATTGTTAAAACTGGTGAAATAAGTGTTAATGATTATGTTGCAGTTCTTACTAAAAGTCTTCAAAGTAATGGAGTTTCAAATATTCAATCCGCAACTGAGAAACTTGGAGATTATGAATCTATTAAAATAACAGGATTTAATGCAAAAAAGAATGTTTGGATTGCATTATGGTGCTTTGATGCACAAGATAATAAAGTCCATTGGATTGGTGTTGAAGGACCTGATCAAGCAAGTGAATACTTTAGTATTCCAAGTACATTTAAATTAACTAAATAAAAAAGAGTGTTACAAACACTCTTTTAATCTGATGAAATTGTATTAATAAGACGATGTTTTAAATCATCATTATCGTATTCTTTATTTTCTAAGTATTCTTTAGAATCTTTTTTTGCTTGAACTAATATCTTATAATCTAATCTTAAATTAGCTATTTTAAAGGTCATATCTCCGCTTTGTTTGGTACCAAATAAGTCTCCTGATCCTCTAAGTTTAAAATCTTCTTCGCTTATAACGAATCCATCATTACATGTTTCCATTATTTCTAATCTTTTTGCATCTTCATTATCACTTATTAATAAACATTTTGATTCAAGTGAACTTCTTCCTACTCTTCCTCTTAATTGATGTAATGTTGATAGTCCAAATCTATTAGCATCAAAAATAACCATCATAGTAGCATTTGATACATCTACTCCTACTTCAATTACCGTTGTACTTATTAAGATATTTACTATGTTATGTTTAAATTCTTCCATAATTAAATCTTTTTCTTTAGCTTTCATTTTTCCATGAACAATATCTATTTTATATTTATTACCAAAGATAAGATTCATTTTATCTCTTAATGTGTATACATTAGTTAAATCTAATTCTTCATTTTCTTCTATTAATGGTGCTATAACATATATTTGATGTTTATTAATTAATTCTTGCTCCATTAATTTATAAACATTATTCATTTCCTTAGTACTAAATACTTTAGTTTTAACTGGAAGTCTTCCTTTAGGCATTTCTTTAATAATAGAAACGTCCATATCTCCATAAATAGTTAAAGCATAGGTTCTAGGTATAGGAGTTGCACTCATATATAAAACATCTGGCATTAAACCTTTATTCTGTAAATTAGCTCTTTGATGAACTCC
>CACXGX010000039.1 GCA_902767365.1 uncultured Erysipelotrichaceae bacterium | reverse complement strand
TGTTCCACCGAAGTCTACTATTCCTTCAGCTACTTTTCCAACTGATTCTACAGCTCCTACTACTCCACAACCAAGTCCTTGTAATATGTTTAATTGTTTTGTAGCACCTACAGGATTCTCCTCGCTTGGATTTTGTTCTCCGTTATCTTGTGGAAGAGCATAATCAGCAGGATTGAATTTATAATTATCTCCGTAATTAACACTTACTCCAAGGGCTCCACCCTTTTTCATATTACCTTTTATACCAAATGCTACTCCATTAATTGCATTTGACATTGCTTGAAGTTGAGCTTCTCCTTTTTCATTCAGTATATCTATTTCTTTATTTAATTTTATAACTTGTTGATTTTCTTCATAAACGTCATCTTTTATTCCATTTGCAAGATCAGCCTTTTGTTTTAATTTTTTTTCTTCTAGTCCTTCTCCTTGCTTAATTCTAGTTTTTATTTCATCTATTGTTTCTTTGACTTCAGCTCCATGTGATAGTAATGAAGATATATCTCCATCAATATGAGACTTAAGAGCTGTACAAGCATTTTTTACTAATGTTACTCCTGCAATAATATTATTATTTTGTTCGTCATTTGCAGCAACAGTATATCCATTAATTGCTGAATCTAATTGATTTGTTGCATCATTTATTGCATTTGATACTTCATTTTGGGCAGATTTAACATTTGTAAAGTTGGTATAAGACTCATCAAAAGATGCTAGCATATTGGATAATTGATGCATAGTAGCCATATCAATCTCCTCCTTTACTTTTAATTAGCGCTATCATTAATACTATATGCACCTAAATGGTCTTCAATAGCGTTTATTTCATTCTTATTAAGAGTTGTATAAGCACCAATAATATTTTTTAAAAATTCTTCACGTTTTTTGTTATTATTATTTATTTCATCAAATCTTTGTTGGAATATATCTATTTCTCCGAAAGTTGCTTCACTTTCTTCACCTTTCCAATAATTCTTTGCATTTTTAGTGCTAGTTTTTACTTCTTCTAATATTCTATTCATATTGTCCATTTCAACTTTAAATTCTTGTAACTTTGTTGCTATACCAGATGTTGATACTCTAATTGAAGGACCTCTATATATTTCTTCTTGTTTTTCTTCAGCCATAAACTACTCCTCAAGACGCGAATAAAAATTTTCACATCTTTTATCATATCCAGCAGATTTATTTTTAACAGTTCCACTATATTCTTCTAATAGTGTTTCTATTGATTTAATATATTCTAGATACTCAGTTCCATTTTTATAGAACGATGATGCATCAGAGCCACCCCAATATTTTTTTAATTCTTCCATAATATTTTCCATTTTATTTCTTGAAGTTCTTAATTCCGATGCTTTACTATTTAAAGTATTTCCATATTGTGACAAATTATTTGTATTAACATATAATCCACTCATTACCAAATCCTCCTATTCAGTACTTGTTTGATTTGATTCTCCAGTTTCATCAATAGTATTATCTGTTACTCCTGTTGGAATACTATTTTGTATTTCTGGATTATCATTTTGTTCAGTACTATCTATATTTTCGTTATTATCAAGTGTCATATCATCAGTTACTGGTGTTTCATCTGGTACCATTTCATCAGTTACTTGTGTTTCATCCGGTATCATTTCATCAGTTACTGGTGTTTCGTCCGGTACCATTTCATCAGTTACTGGTGTTTCATCTGGTACCATTTCATCAGTTACTGTTGTTTCATCTGGTATCATTTCATCAGTTACTGGTGTTTCGTCTGGCGTTTCATTATTATTTCCAATACTTGTTGGTATAAAGTCTATATCTTCATTTTCATCATTGTCTGAGAACTCTGAATTTTGAATTTTTGTATTATATAAATTTTTAGCAACTTTTTGTGAGAAAGTTGAACTTAATTTCTTAAATATACTTCCTACACCTTTAGCAGAATTACTCTTATTTAATGCAGCACTTACTATTTCGGCATATGATGAATCTGTAAGTAATTTATCTACTGTTGTATTATTTGATTTTGCTAAAGCTTCCATTTCTTGTTTAAAGGTAGATAAGTTAGAATCACTCATACCTAATGCTTTGTAATTTTTTCCATTAAACATTTGTCTTGTATTCTTTATCATACCCTTTGTAGTAAATTTGGAAGAAGTATGGAAGAATGACATTGTTTTAGTAAACTGCTGAGCAGCTTTTTGAAGAGTACTAGCATAACTTTTATCAGTTAACAAATCACTATCAGGTATTTCTGATTCTTGTGATATGTAATCTACAAATGATCTTGCAACAAGTACATCTTCTTGAGGTAATGCTTCAGTTTGGTCACCATCATATAATTTTAATAATGATGACTGGAATTCTTCAGGAGACATATTCTCCCAACTATTGAATAATTGAATTACATTATGTAAATCTGAAAGTGTATTTTTTAATAATCCAGCATGAGAAACATCTGATAGTAATTGTTCAATAGATATATTATTAGCTGCTGCTACTTCTTCTAAATATGAGAAGATAATACCTAAATTTAAAGAATTTAGTCCAAATACTTCTGTATCTGTCTTTCCTGTTAATAAAGATTTCAAGTATTTTAAAACAACTTTACTATCCATATCTTTAATTAAATCTTTAAATTCTTGTGGTACATATGGTGATTCTAATAATAATTTCTTAATGTCATCAGCATATTTATCATCAGAAATAATTTCATCCAAGCCTTTATTTTTTGCTTCTGCAAGTGCTATTAGAGTTCCTAAGAACCCGTCAAGTTCTGATGCTTTCATATTCTTTAATGAAGATCCATCTACTTGATTTCCGCCATCACCTGGTTCAGTTGGCACCTCTGTAGGTGGTTGTGTTGGATCAGAGGCTGATGGATTATCTCCTCCAGTAGGGTTTCCTCCTCCAGGTGAATATCCTCCTCCAGATGTATATCCTCCTCCAGGTGGACTAAAGTAATCATCTCCCGAAAATTTCAACGTATTTAAGAAGGCAATCATATCTGCAAGGCTTCCATCTAATTCACTTGCAAATTTTGAACCCATATCTGGATTCATTCCTGCAAGAGCACTAAAGCCAGACTTTGCACTGTCTTGTGCTGTTTGTAATTTTGTTGCTGCTTGTTTTAAAGTCTCATTTGCAGCTTGTCCAGCTTGAAAACTTGTAATATTTATTTCTGCCATAAAATCACTTCCTCTATTTTATATTAATATTACCTCTGTTCCATTTCTTATGTCTGTATCTTTCACAGTCATATTTATATTATAAGGCTTTCCTGTAGCTTTGCTATATAAAGTTGCGTCATTTTTTATAGGATAATGACCACCTGATAGCTCAGATACCGCTTTTGCAAGTATTTGAGCTACCTTGTGTATTTTTTTCCCTATTGGAATATATACTTCATATCTTTCTTCTATTAAAGGTACTTCAACTATAATAAATACTTTATTCATTATTTTTCATCTCCGTTTCCTTCTTCAAGCAACTTAATCAATACAGGAGTTCCTCTTTCAATTGTATAACCAAATTTATTACCAATTTCATCATACAAGTCCTTAGTTGTTTTAGTTAGTTTAATTGTAAATTGGTTAGCTATTCCATCACCAATCCAAATACCTCTTGTATTATTAACTGTTGATCTATACCAATCATCATATTCAACTTTCTTGAACTTGTCTACTGAATCTGCAATTAAGAAACAATATTTGTCTAACTCTTTTGCAAGTTCAAACATTTTTCCAACAAGTTTTTTATTTTCAATAGTTAATTTAGTCATAAATTTATCAAGTCCAGAAATGAATATAACTGTTGATGGTACACTTGCTATTGAATTCTTATCATAATTGCTATTTTGGAATATTTCTTGTACATTTTTAATTTCTTCATACAATTTTGTGAATGAATCATCCAAATTATTATTAATGAATTCACATTTGTCTAATTTTTCATTTTCAATTAATTCTTCAGTATCTATTGCTATAAATCTAGTTTCTTTAAGCATATTTATTTCTTTACCTAATTCATTAATAATAGGTTTTAATATTGTTACATCTAGTGATGTAAGCATTGTAATATAACCTTTTCTTAGGTTAACAGTAGATACTTCCAAGCTTTGTTTTTCAATACCAACTGGTAATTTATTGATACCTTCAAAGGCATCTCTAACATAATTAAATGTAACTTTTTCTGGTAATATTGGTACTGACTTAGCTTTAAATTTACTCTCCTCTTTTAATTTATCACAAGTTTGCTTAATTGTGTCATTTAATTTTTCTTCTTGACATATTGATGCTGTTTGGAATTCATAAATACTTCCTAAATTTATTAATCCACGACCTAATATATCAGATGGTTTTGTTCCACGAACATTACCAAGTATAGAAGAATAATCGCTTTCATCATTAAGTCTTAATACTAATCTTTGTCCAAAGTTTTGAGCAAGTCTATATCTAATCATATTACTTGCACTTGTTGTAAATATGAAATATAAACCATATTTTGTACCTTCACGAGTAAGTTGTAGAATTATATCTTCATATGTTCCATATACTTCGTTAAATGCTTCATAGTTATTAATTATTACTATATAATTTGGTACTGTACTTCCACTTGACTTAATATATGTTTGATAATCTCCATTAAAGTCTGAGAACAATTTCTTTCTTTTATCTATTTCACCTTTTAACATTTTAAATAAATTGTTAATTTTTTCTGAATCATTTATATATAATATATCACCAACATGTGGTGCTTTTGAAAATGCTCTTAATGATTCTGCTCCAAATTCTAAGATATAGAAGTTAACTTCTTCTGCTTTATGATTTGTAATAGTGTTATAAATAATTGCATTTAGCATTTGTTCTTTACCACTACCAGCAGATCCATAAATTATTGCATTTCCATTATCAGTTATTGGAAGAGTTAATATTCCTTGTCTTTGATTAAACGGATCATCAAATTCTCCAATAACAGGATTAATAACAAATGGTGTATGTGTATAATTATATTTTGCTGTTAATCTATCTAGATATATAAGGGCAGGAATTTTATCAAGCCACAATTGTTTAATTTGTATTTTTTCTTTTTTAGCAACTTCTGATAAGTATCTAACTATATTAGTAAGTTGTTCTCCTTGAGCTGCTACTTTATCTGTTCTTATTTCATCGGATTCTTTTACTACATATCCTACATTATTAACAAAGTTCATAGCAGTATCAATTTTTTTCTTAACTTTTTCAGTTGGGAAATAAGGAGCTCCAGACCAAGCTGATTGTCCAAGAGCAAAATATTCGTTATAACCAACTTGTAAGTAGAATCTTCCTGTTTGTTTAATCATTGCAGCATCAGGTACTTTTATCATATCATTACTATCTGATTTATCTTGTACTTTTAAACATATTCTAAATCTTGCATTTGACCAAATCTGATCATTTACAACTCCACTTGGTTTCTGTGTTGCAAGAATCAAGTGAACTCCCAAAGAACGTCCAATACGAGCAGCACTTATTAGGTTATCCATGAAATCAGGTTGTTGTGCTTTTAACTCAGCAAACTCGTCTGAAATAATTAATAAATGTGATACTGGATCTTTAACTAATCCTTCTTTGTAGAATTTTTGATATTTATATATATCAATTGTTCCTTCATTTAATTGTTGCCTTGCATCATTGAATATTGATTGTCTTCTTCTTAATTCTGATTGAATTGAAACAAGTGATCTATTCATTTCTAAAGTATCAAGGTTGGTAATTGTTCCTGCAAGGTGTGGAAGTTTAACTCCAGTATCTTCATTTTTGAATGCTCCTGCAAGTCCTCCTCCTTTGTAGTCGATAAGTACAAATGATACATCATTTGGATGATAGTTAACTGCTAGTGATAATACATATGTTATGATAAATTCTGATTTTCCACTACCTGTCATACCAGCGATTAGTCCGTGTGGTCCATGAGCTTTTTCATGAATATCTATTTTAAATAGCATTCCGTGTGAATCAACTCCAACTGGTACTTGAAGAGATGATGTTGGATTGCTCATTTTCCAACGATATGTTGCATTTAATTGTTCAACTTTACCTACTCCATACATTTCAAGGAAATCAACTACATTTGGTAAATTATAGTTATCTTGAGTGAATTTAATAGGTATATTTGCAACTTTTTTACAGCAAGCAATAAAATTACCTTGAGTATAATTATCTATTGCAAATTCTTTTTGCTTATCACTTGTAAGTTCGCTTTCAAATACTGCTCCATTTCTTCCATTTATACTTAAGAATGTTGTACATTCATTTGGAAGTGTTGATAAATTTTCATTAAGTACTATAACATTCATTCCAACATTTTTCTTTAGTTTTAAAGCTTTAATCATTACTGGAACATTCTTAGCTATTTTAAAGTTATCAGTTACAATAATGTAATATGGTGAAAAAGATTTGTAATCATCTTTTTCATCTTGAAGTCTTACTTCTAGTGTTCTTTCAAGGACTCCACTTAATTCGCACATTTCTTCATAATCTGTTGCAAAAAATCTAACTTGTTTATCATTGCTCCATACATGTGGAAGAATCTTTGCAAAATCCCATTCTTCTTTGTTTTTATCATCTACAAAGAATACAAGTTTTACATCTTCATAGCTATGGAAAGTAATTATTTGTAATAACATTTGTTTTACAAATTCACGTATTTCATCATTTTTTCCAACAACACCTAAAATGTATTTTTCTGTTAGAGAAATGTTAATTGGAACATCTAGCAAATCCTTTGATTTATTAACTAATGTATTAGTTATTTCTTTTAAATCATCAGTATCCATTGAAAAATGTTCTTCAGGATATTTAATATCAAGTTCAACTGGTCTGTTTCCAATTCCTAACCTTAAATCCAAAAAGTCAGAATGTTCTATTTTTCTTTCCCATAATTGTCTATTTTTTGTTAAAATTATTTTTTCACATTCTTCAAGCGGAATATAATTTTCAACTAAGATTTGTCTTTGTTTTTTCATAATAAGATCTATCTCATTACGTTTCTTTTCAACATAAGCACCATATTTTTCTTGTCTTTCTTTTTCATATTTTCTTCTTTTGTTATTTTGGTGCCTTCTTGTTAATGTTGGCCATAAGAACATACTTGCTAGCATACCTATTGCCATAACAAGAGTTGGTGCATATTTCATCCAGTTTACTTCTCCAGTATTAGTTATCTCGTCACTTATTTGCATAAATGTGTTTGATAAGCTTAACATAGAACTCATTCCCATAGTTATTTGTGGTCCTATTGTTAAAATTGCTGGAGTATCATCTTCTTGTTGTTTTCCTGGTGGAGAATCAATAACCATTTCTTCTTTTTCAATTATTGTTCTAAATCTTGGAGATCTAAAGAAGTAATCATTTTCTTCATATACTTCAAGTTCATTATTTTTGTCTTCATCAGTCGGTTCAATTGGAATATTAGGCTTGTTATATAAGTTAAATACATCGCCACTATATTTTGCTCTGTCAAATGGATTATTTGTAATTATATAATTTCCTAAAACTATAATCTTAAGTCCTGTAATAAAAATAATATCACCATGTTCTAGTCTTCTTGTTCCTAAGACACGTTCATTATTTACATATGTACCAAATTTACTATTTAAATCAGTAATAAACCAATTACCATTGTTAAATGTTAATTTAGCATGCTCTTCAGATACAGTAGGAAGATTAAATATAATCTTACATAATTGACTCTTTCCTATTAAAATATCGCATGAACCTCTTACTTCAATTTGAATATTGTTCTCATCGTATACAGGGCAGCAATATAAAAGAGCAATTTCTTCCTTTTCTATTTGAATATAATGAAAACTATAATTTGATAGAACTATCTCATCAATAATTCTATCTTCTTCAATTATTTTGTTATCATTATTACTTCTAAGGACCCATTCCCCATTTTCTTCTACTATACTAACTAATTTTCTTTCATTACCATTTTTATCTCTATCTGTTACCCAATAAGTACCATCAACGGATAAAGGTAACGTAACAGAATATATTCTTTCTTTCTTAATTAAAGAAACTAACATATTATTTCACCAGCTTCCACTATTATCACACTATTTTATCCTATAAATATCATACCATTTTTACACTTTCAAGGCAATGAAAAAATGCTTAAATTTAAAAAAAAATAGCTAAAAGCTATTTCTATTTTTCTACACATGTTTTAGTTGTAACATTATAAGTTTTTTTACATTCATTCTTAGTAATATTGCAATTAACAACACATCTATATTTTTTGTTTGCATATGATGAATGGCATGTAAAAACTACCTTTCTATATTTTCCACTTGATAGTTGAGTACACTGAGTATATGACTTTTTATCAGTCTCTGGAGTACAGTCAAATCTTATGCTTGCTATACATTGGTTAGCTGTTGTTGTTGTTGATGAAAAAGAACTTGTGCCTATAGAGCAAACATTATATTCTCTTCCAATGTTTGATGTATTGCAAGTAAATGAACTTCCAACATTGGTGCAAGTATTAGTTGATTCTGTTTCGTAATTCCACATGCGGAATGTCACTTTTGAATATAAACTATAACTCGTTCCTAATGTTGAAGCATCACATGTAAACGAGCTTTCTGATGCAGGACAAAAGTTTGTATTTAATTCAGTAGAATTAGTTGTTTCAAAACCATATACATCATCACATTTAGTAATATATGATTCTCCAACTGTACCCTTATCACACATAAAACTTGATTCTACAGCACAATTTGTGCCTTGACTTGTTGTTTCTGTAAATCCATATTTTGTACTTGCTACAACTTCAAAATCTTTGCAATTAGTTTCATTTAAAGTTGCTGCATAGTTTCTTCCTTCTATTGAGTCAGATGTTGGAATTTGGGGAATTTTTACATCGCTTTGTATTAAATCCGAATCTAATTCATTATAACTTGTTATTTTTGGAATTCCCGTTCCTGTTTCATCTACACCTGCCCAGTAATAATTATATCCTGATCCATTATAAGTCACTATTACATTAGACACTGTAAAATCTCCAAATGGAGATTCATTTGTATTTTCTGTTGGAATACATGATGTTGGAATATAATATACAGTATCAGTATTATATAATCCAAGCTTTCCAGCATTAACTAGGTTTTTAGAACCATTTATCAATTCTTTAACAGTAGCAATATATGCATCCTTTCTAGAGTTTTGTATATACACTGTAACGCTTGGGACTGCAATAATCATAAGGATTCCAAGTATTATAATAACTGCTAGTAATTCTATTAATGAAAATCCTTTGTTACTTTTCATACTTCCTCCTTTTATAGACTATTTAATAAAGCATCATATGTTTTCTTACTATATTCTTTTAAATTTGATTTTACGATAGCATCTTTTAATTCATTTTTGGCTCTTTCATAACATTTTTGAATATCAGGCGCATAATCTCCAACTAAATTAAATCTAAAATCGTCTTCATCAGTTTTAGCAAACAATATTCCTCCTCTTAACATTTCAGGTATTGTTGGATGGCAGGCATAAAGTGAAGAAAATACTCTTTTATAGCCAAAAGAAGTAGCAATTCCTACATTAGAGTGAATAACTGCCATTGATCCTTTTTTTCTATAAGTATTTCTTGCCATTCCTTTCATAACATGAATTGGTATTGTTGGAAGAAGATATTCACTAAATTGAGGTTTATGGAAAGATGACATTACTAATTCTCTTAAATCAATTTCATTTTTATCATAATCAAATTTATATATATCAGAAAATGAATTATCTGAATATTCTATTCCATTTTCATCAAAATATCTTCTTGAATAACTTGTTTCAAGTTTTGTTTCATATTCTACTTTTGTTCTTATACCACTTTTTTCAATTGATTTTCTATCAAATAATACTCCTTGGTTATAATCACATACCAAATTATTGTTTTCTAAATAGAAGATGCTTTTTATATAACCAATATTCTTTTCTCTTAATGAAACATTTCCAAAGTCTACTATAGGATTAAAACTTGTAATAGATACAGAATTTTTATCATCAGATACAACTATATCAATATTAGTATTTAAAGTTTTTCCATAAAAATATGATAGTTCTTTATAAAGTAGTTCTTCAAACTTAGGATTATTAACTATCATAGGATTTATTTTTTCTTTAACACTATTAACAGAATTTCTAAAGAATTCTCTTAATTCTAAAGAATTATCTTTATCTATCATTTTAACCCACTCCTCTATTCTATTTTAAGTATAACACATTTTTCTAAAAAGTATATAAAAAAAGAATATCTATTTTTTGATATTCTATTTTTCTACTATTAAGTTATCTATATTTACATCATCAATATCGATTGTTACAAGTTTATCTTTTCTTTTATTATTTTTTGTATTAGTTGCATGTTTAACAACTGTTTTTTCATACATATTTCTAACAAATCTTGCATTACCAAAGTTTTTAGTATTAATATTTTCTTCTATTATTTGTCTTGCTTTATATAAAGCTCCATCTGTAATATTAAATCCTGCTTTAGAAATCATTTGTTTATATATTTGAAGTAATTCATCTGTTGTATAATCTTGGAAATTCATTGTATATCCTATACGAGATACAATACCTGAGTTAGAATTAAGGAAACTATTCATTTCTTTTGTATATCCTGCGAATATAACAACTAGTTCATCTCTATAGTCTTCCATTGCTTTTATTAAAGTTGCAATTGCTTCATCATTATAAGAATTATTTTCACTAGCTAAAGCATAAGCTTCATCAATAAAAAGAATTCCTCCTTTAGCTCGCTCAATAACAGCATTAGTTTTAGGGGCTGTTTGTCCAACATATTCTGCTACTAAATCTTTTGAAGATACTTCTATTAATTTATCTTCTTTAATATAGCCAAGATTATATAGTATACCAGATAATAATCTTGCTACAGTTGTTTTACCTGTTCCTGGATTACCTAAAAATACCATATGTAAATTAATATCTTTAATTTTTAGAGAATCTTTAGTCTTATCTTTTAATGTAATAAGATTAACCAAATTATCAAGTGTTTCTTTAACATCTTTTAATCCAACTAATTCGTTTAATTCTTCAAATATTTCTTCATTAGTTTTACTTTTAGTTAATACTGGTACTTCATTATTAAATGAAATATATTCAATAATTTTATCTCGATAAGAAGTATAATTAGTTCCCATTTTCTTATATGTTGCTTCTATGTAATCAAGTAATTTAACATTTTTTTCTTCATCTAAATTTACTTTACTTAATATCTCATTATATACATATTGAATATCTGGGTTTTTTCCATTTAATACAAAAGTAAAAAATCTATTAGATAAATCATTATCATAAGTTAAAAAAGAATCAACATTTTTCTTATCATCACATAATAATGTAATACATTTGTTAGACAAGTTATTTTTTAAATTATGAAGAAATAAATTCTTAGTTTCAACATCTTTCATCTCAAATGCTTGTAAGTTTTTAAATAAAACTAAACCATTATCATAAAGATTATTAACATTTGTTTCTTTTTCTAAATCAAAAAAAGACATAATACTTACTTTTTTATTATTTAAATATTTATCTTCTTTAGTAAGAATTTTTGTAACACTATCTATCGTTTCTTCATTATTAGTATTTAATAATATATTAAAAGAAATATAGTTATTAACTACTCCATTATTATATTTTTTCATATAATCAATTATTTTTTTTAAAAGTTCAATAGATTTATCATCAAGTAATAATGAATCTATATCTATTTCACTTTCAGTTTGAATTTCTTCAGTTATTTCTTTATCTTTTTGAGTAGTAAGACTTTCTCCAAAGAAATCATCATACATTCTTTTTAATTTTTCATCCATATTAAACCTCAATATAGAAAAGAAGGATTAAAATTCATCCTTCTTGCTAATTTTAATCTCTAGCATTTTTTCTTTCAATTCTTTTTCAATATTTTCTAGTTCAGCTTCAGACTCTTTACGTCTAATTCTTCCTTGTTCATGAACTTCAATTACTTTATCTAAAGTTTCAATAATATTTTGATTTGTTTTCTTAAGTGTTTCAACATTAACAATTGCTTTTTCACTTTCTTCTGCTATAGCAATAGATCCTTGTTTTAATGTTTCACTATTTTTTACTAACATGTCATTAGTAACTTTAGAAACTTCTTGCTGATGTCTTAATGCTGTTTTAGCATTATTAATTCCAAGTGCTAGAACCATTTGATTTTTCCACAATGGAATTGTATTAGTAATTGAACTTTGAATTTTTTCAACAAGTTCTGCTTCATTATTTTGAAGTAATCTAATTTGTGGAGCCATTTGCAAAGAAATAATTCTCGTAGTTTTTAAATCATATAATTTCTTTTCAAATCTATTAATAATACTTTCCATATCTTGAACTTTTTGTATATCAAGTTGTTCTTGTGTTTTTTCAGCAGTCTTCTTTAATTTTTCTAATTCATCATTTAACTCTTCTAGTTTCTTTTCTCCTGCAATTATATATAAAGATATCTCTTTAAAAAACTCAAGATTTTTTTGATACATGTTATCATAGATTGTTATATCTTTAAGCATTAGAAGTTTATCTTTTTCTAATCCTTTTTCAATCGTACCAATATTATTTTCTACTTTATTATATTTAGCAATTAATTTATCTATTTGTTTTTTAGTACTTGAAAATAATCTAGTAAAAATATTTGTTTTTTGAGATGCATCGACTGCATTATCAAATGATTTAATTTCAGCGACTAATTTACTTAATTCTTCTCCAACTTCTCCTGTATCTTTTGTTCTAACTTTTTCTAAAACAGAATCACTAAATTTAGATACTTTTTCTTGAGCAGCACTACCAAATTGTAGTATTTGAGTTTGATCATAAACATCAATTTCACTATTAAATTTATCAATTGCTGTTTTTTCTTCTTTTGTTAAATTATCATAATTAAGAGATGATTCAATTTTCTCTTCGGAAGCTTTTTTACCCCCATTTTTTTCAACAAATTCTTCTATTTTTTTGTCTTCTTTTTTTTCAACCTTTAATTCCATATTAATTTCCTTTCAAAAACTCAATTAATTTATCGTAAACATCCATTTTTAGAGATGTTACTGTACTTGTTATTGTCTTTGGAACGGCTATTCCAAAACTTGATACATCGTATGATCCACCTGTAACTCCTGTTCTAAATCCATAACGCTCCCAAGCAATTTTTTGAATTTCAGGATCATCAAATGCTGCTAGTAACAATTTACCATTTTCAGTAAAAGCAGCATAACAGTGACTATTCCAAATTGTTGGAGATGGATATAATATTCTAATATTATCTTTTACTTGATTAAATCCATTTGGATTTGAATTAGCAAAATCTATAATACTTTTTTCATAATCAACAATCATTGGTTCTCCACCCATACCTGTTTTTAAATATCTTTCAAAAAGATCTGCAGGAGTATTATTCATATATCCAGACTTGATATAGAAGTCTTTTAATTTTGGTAAATTTTTAGATATATTGTCAAGTGTTACTTCTCCACCTGATAGTACTGATAATAATAGTCCATAATAAGTTGCTCCAGGAGAAGATGAAACAGGGTCAGTTGATGCAATGTTTATTGTACCATATAATTCAGTAAGCCCAATATCACTCCATTTTTTACCTTGAAGAATATAATTCATAAGTTTATTCATATCTGTTATGTAATAAACTCCTTCTTTTTCTGTAACTATCTTTTCGCTTATTAAGGCATCAACTACTTCTTTCCAACTATAGATAACTATAGGAGTATTCAAAGTAAGTCCTCCAGATAATACCGTATATCTATCGGCTTCATTTTTTTCTTTATTAGGAAATAATTTGTAATAGTCATAAAATCTTTGATCTGATGTAAACAATGCGTCATATGTTGAAACACCAGGGCTTTTAATTCCAAGATTCTCACCATTTGCTAATCGATCAATAATTCCTTGATCACCAAGTCCAACTTTTTCTCTTATAAGTGGCCATAAAACCGTTTTACCATTACTCCAAGTATCATATACGACATTTAATTTATATTTTGTTCTTAATATTTTAATTACATCTTGGTCGTTTAGGAAATCTTCTTTTCCACCACCAGTAGCTACGTAAATAGTAGTTAATCCTTTAATATTATCTCCACTTTCTTTTTCATTACTTGATGATAATGTCTTAATTCCTATAATTACTCCAATTAATAAAATGAAAACTATAATTCCTACTATTTGTTTTTTATTCATCATCTTCACCTTCCACTTCTATTTCATCTTGGTTATATCCATCAGATTTTAACATCTGATTATATACTTTCATTTCTGCTTCATTGTTTTCTATATCATTTTGATAAAGACTATTTAAAATCTTTTTAAATGCTTTAGAAGTTTCATCAATCATTTTAATACTATTCTTCATAAATTTTTTACTATCTTCTGATGTTAGTTCTTGGTTTTCAATTTCGTCATATCTATCTACTATATTAACACAAACTGGTAAATAATAATCAAAGAATTTATATGTAGACTTATTTGAAATATTATTTTTTTCAATAGTATTAATAATTTTATTAGTAGTTTTATTTATTTCTTCAAGTTGTTTTTTTACTTCAATACTATCTATTTCTTCTTTCATATCTTTAATGTGTTTATTCTTTACTCTAGCATCTTTAATTTTATCTTCTAAACTTACTTCGCCTAATATTTCTTCTTTTTTATTACCATTTAATACAAGTTCACTTGCAACATACGCTCCTGCTCCAATTAATAAGGAAGGAACAACAGCAACTGAAAGAGCTAAATAACCAAGTGCAAAAAACGATGCTCCAACTACTCCTGATATTACTTCTTTATTTTTCATAATATCACCTAATTGTATCCTCTAACTAATTTAAAAGCCTTAACTAAATCTTTTTTACCATCAAAAACTTTTCCATTTGTAAGAAGAGCTATTTCATCTAATTGATCTTCATCAGCATCTCCAAATACAATTGAATAAACTGGGATTTTATTTTTCAAAGAGTTATATTTTCTTGATAATGAACTAAATTTTCCAATATTTATTTCACCATCAGTCATTGCTATTATTGAAACATTATATTCATCACTTTCATTTTCAAGAATTGTAAAGCCTTTTTCTATGGCATAGTAAAGATCTGTTCCTCCACCCACTTTAAAGTTTTTTATTTTGTGAAGGATGTCATTAGTTTGTTTTCCATTATTTGTTGACCAAACTTCTCTTGTTCCTCCATTAAATGGTACTATATCAATTTTATCTCTTGATGAAAATTGAATCATACTTGTTAAAGCTTTTTCGCTAAAGATATAATCCATAGCTTCAAGTAACATTTGTATTCTTTCACCATTCATACTTCCTGAATAATCAAGACAGAAAACAACATGGATTGGTTTCCTTAATAAATCTTGATATAAAAGAAGGGCTTCACGAATCATTTCTTTACTTGGATATTTTACTGAAGAAATATATTTTGTTGTATCAATTCCCCATTCAGGATTAAATATTTTTTTATCAGCATTGTTTGTAACTCCACCATACCAAGTACGTCTTCCTAAAGATGCTAAAACATCTTGTCCTTCTTTGCTTAAAATGTATGCTTGAAATTCAAGAAAATTTTCTTTTTTTCCTTCATCTCCATTATTCATGAATACTAAAGGTGAATCACAAATTGAAACCCCATCAACTGGATATATCAAGTATAAAGTTTCTTTGCCTTTTTTTTCTAATTCTTTATTAATACTTATAATAGAAGATTCATAAGATATTGCAGCATCATAATCACCATTCAAGAATGATTGTTCCAAGAAGTCTTCATCTCCTGCTGTACGTTTTAATCCCCCAAAGAAAGATTTTAACTTATCTTGTAAAGTTTTATCTTCTAGATGTTCGCGTTTTAATACTTCAGGATTTCCTGCTAAAGTTGAAATAATATTAAAATAAGCACTTGCACCACTATTAGTCATTATTGGGTTAGCCATGCTAAAACTTAATTTATCACTTTTAATTAAGTTTAATAAGTCTTCCATTTTAACATCTTTACCAATAAGATTTAATTCTCTTGCTTTAGATTTTTTTATTCCAAATACTATCGGTGTAATACTTGTTGACTTTAAGTTACTTGTTTTGACTGATGAATCTAACATATCAAGCCAAATTGAATTAGAAGCCCATATTGCATCAAATTTTTCTCCAGAATTAAGTTTGTCTACTATTTCAAGATTATCAGCATAAGTAATAGTTAGTTTTAAATTTTTATCATCAGCATATTTTTTTATTGTAGACTCAAGGGCTTTATTTTCTGGAGTTGTAATAATACTAAATGTATCACTACGATAACCATTATCATCTTCATAATAATAATCTCTTGTATGTATTTCAGAAACACTAAACAAGAAGGCAATTAGCACATACATTGCAAAAATAGTACCAAAAAATGTCCATATTACTATTTTACTGTTATTTTTCATATTACTTTTTTTATTCATATTTTCAACTCTTTCCTACAATATAATTATAGAGATATTTATTATTAAAATCAAGGAAAAGAAAAAGAAAAATCTCTCAAATTATAGAGAGATTTTTATATTACTTTTTTATTTTTTCTACATCAACTTTAACAATTAAACCATTTAAGTCTAATTCTTCACCAGAATTATTTTTTTCAACAATCTCTGTTGATAAAGTTTCATTTTTAATCATATCAATATAATCTTTAATTGAATCACTAAATTCTTGATTTTTTTCATAATATAATTTAATTCTATCAACAATATCAAAATCTTTATTTTTTCTCATTTGTTGAACTTTACTAATAAGTTCTCTTGCTATTCCTTCATTAATTAATTCCTTAGTTAATGTTGTATCAAGAATAATGAAGTTGTTGCCAGAGTTTGCTGCATTAAATCCTTCACGAGAATTAATTCTAATATCTACCATTTCAGAAGTTAATGTATATTCTTGGTCTATTTTTATTTTTATTTCTTCCCCATTCTGAAGTTTAAGAACATCTTTTTCATCTAGTTCATTCAATTTATCTGTTAATGCTTTAATATTCTTTCCAAATATTGGTCCACATACTTTAAAGTTAGGTTTAACAATAAATGTCATATATTCACTCAAATCTTTTGCATAAACTATCTTTTTAACGTTTAATTCTTCATAGATTAAGTATTCTAATTCTTTAATAGTATTTTTAACTTTATTATCAAGTACTACTTCACTAATTGGTTGTCTAACTTTAATTTTTGCTTCTTCTCTAGCATTTCTTCCAAGTGAAATTAAATCACGTACTAAATCCATCTTAGTTTCGATTTTTTCATCAACCATGTCTTTATCAAATGTTGGATAATCTGCTAAATGAACTGATTTTTCACCAGTTAAGTTAGTATATATTTCTTCACTTGTGAATGGTACCATAGGAGCGATTAGTTTACAAATTCCACATAATACTTCATATGTTGTTTGATATACTGCTTTCTTACTATTATCTAATTCACTACCCCAGAATCTTCTTCTATTTCTTCTTATATACCAGTTAGATAAATCTTCATTAACAAAGTTATTTACTATCTTAACGGCTTTATTAGGGTCATACATATCCAAAGATTCTGTTACATCACGAACTACTTTATTATATTTAGATAATAACCATTTATCAATATCTTCTAAGTCTTTATATTCTACTTTAAATTTTCTTGGATCTACTTTATCTGTATTGGCATACATTTGGAAGAATGTATATGTATTTTTTAAAGTATTAAAGAATTTTGATTGAACTTCTTTAATTCCTTCTTCATCAAATTTAAGTGGTGTCCATACTGGACTAGCATACAACATATACCATCTAGTTGGATCTGCTCCAAAAGACTCGATACATCCGAATGGAGATACAGAATTACCCTTAGATTTATGCATTTTTTGTCCATATTTATCAAGGATTAAGTCATTAACAAGAACATTTTTATATGGAGTTTTTCCCATAACAAATGTTGAAATGACTAGAAGTGAATAAAACCATCCACGAGTTTGGTCTATTCCTTCACAAATAAAATCTGCTGGGAATTGTGACTCAAATAATTCTTTATTTTCAAATGGATAATGATATTGAGCAAAAG
>CACXGX010000038.1 GCA_902767365.1 uncultured Erysipelotrichaceae bacterium | reverse complement strand
TGCTAATGCTATTCCATATTCTTCTACATTATAGCTTGAGCTTCCTTTTATTTTTGTAATTTTTTGTGTAGAGCCTGCAATTGATGTAATTAACTGTCCCCAGTATATGTCTTGATATCCTGTTCCTGTAATTGTACAATTATTTTTCTTTGCCATTTCATCTATTTTCTTAAATAAACCTGGATTTGAATTTTGTGGATAAAATGCTTCTTCACATGTTGAAATTGCATTTATTCCTAATTCTGCACAAAGCATAAATGCATCTTCACATTCTCCAAATAAGCTTCTTGTCATTACAACACAAATATCTGGCTTTGTATCTGATAGTAATTGCCTAGCATCTTGAATTGATGTAACTGTAACACCTAAATTTTCTCTTCCCATCACTTCTCCAATGTCTTTTCCTATTACTTCTGGGTTCATATCAATCGCACCAACTATTTCTACTCCTTTTTCTAGTAAATATCTCATTGTATATACACTCATTTTGCCTACTCCATATTGCACCGCTCTTATTTTTCTTTCCATAAAATCATCTCCTCCTTTTTATTTATTATATCTGTCTTTTTATATTTTATCAATACTTTTTTCACATACTTACTCATTTTTCTTTATATGAATTTACTTTAAACTCATTTTGATTATCAAATTTAAATATTAATACTTTAGTATAATTATCTTCACAAGGCTCTCCAATTTCATTTATAATAAGACTAGCTTTTGTTTTATTTAAAGTATCAAAAGTATTCATAAATCCCATACCTGTTCCACCAGTATCTGCATATGTAGTAATTGGTTTCTTACCTAAATTATCTAAGACTTCCTTTGTAAATTCTATTCCTGAATCGTAAAAATATATACTATATACATTGTTTATTTTACCTATTCTAACTAATATACTTCTGTTCAAATTATCTGAATTATTAATCGCTATAATTGCATCTTTTATGTGGTCTGCAATTAGTATTTCTAAATCATTTTCAGATATTAGGTTATTTAACATGTAATAAATATTTCCAACTACTTGCAATTCAAATTTTATATTGTTTTTTATGCACTCAGATTGCATATATGAAAACATGTTATCTATTGAATCTACTCCTGTTTTAACAAGTTCGACTTTCTCAGGTTCTTTATACACTTCCTCATTTAGATTTTCTATTTCTTCTTTTATACTTCTAATGATTTCATTATCTCTATCTGTTTTCATTAATTGTTCTAGCTTAAATTCTAATGCTCTTTGCCTATGTGCTAGCGAATGACTTGTTTTACTAAATTCTATATTCTCTTTTTCTAATTTGTTTACTTCTTTCTTTTTTTCTTCTAATTCTGCCTTTGTTTGTTCTAAGTCCTTAGCAAGCAGATTCTTCTTATAATACAACTCCAATCCCTGTTTAATGGTTAAAAACATAATTAAAGCTAATATTATAGACACTAATCCTATTTCCCTTAGTCCCTCAGTAGAATATGTCTTTAAAACAATGAAAGAAAAAATTGCAACTAATCCTATATTAAAAACTAAAATCGTAAAATATATATCTCTTAATTTGTCTTTTAAAAATGATATTCCATATTTTATCTTCTTTAGTTTTAAAATATTATTAATTAATAAATAGTATATAAACAAAATAATTAATAATCCAATATAATCATTTGTGTTTCTTAAAATTGCAACATTAGGTATAAATGCAATCATTATAGATAATATATATATAATATAACTTATGCAATATGATATTATTGTTATTATAATTGTATATACAAAATCCTCTTTAAAGCAAATATAATTAATAATAGATATAAGCATCAACTCAATCAATAACCCATATTTTGTATCTATTTTGTTTTGTATTAGTATATTTATGTAAGATATAATTGGAATGGAAAATATAATTATAATTTTATTTATTTTACTAATTGACAATTTATCTAATATCTTTATATATATAAAATAAGTACAAATAATTATAGCACATAACTCAATTATTTTGATTTGAATATTAACTTGTCCTAATTGTTGAATAAATTTAATATCTTCCAAACTCTTTCCCTCCTTCATATTAATGTTTTTATTATATCAAACGAAAAAAAATAATCAATACGAAATATCCAAATGATATTATCGTATTGATTATTATATAGATTTCTAATTAAGGTAACCAACGTCTTACCCATTCCCAAAACCAGTCTCCCCAGTTCAGACGTTTCACCACCTTCCATCATCAAATTTTCTTGTTCATCTTGTTGATAAAAAAATATCATTTATTACGT
>CACXGX010000037.1 GCA_902767365.1 uncultured Erysipelotrichaceae bacterium | reverse complement strand
CCATTATACCAATCTACCCTATTCCAATATTTCATAGCTTCCATTGAAGCAAATTCTTTATCATTATGTGGATCCATAAATCTCAAGAAATACCAAGATGAACCTGCCCAGTTAGGCATAGTATCTGTTTCTCTTTTAGCATCGCCACCACATTTTGGACATTTTGTATTTACCCAATCAGTTATTTTAGCAAGAGGAGATTCTCCGGTATCTGTTGGAACATATTCTGCTACATCTGGTAATAATAATGGTAAATCTTTTTCATCCATTGGAACCCAACCACATTTATCACAATGAATCATTGGTATAGGTTCTCCCCAAAATCTTTGACGAGAGAAAATCCAATCTCTCATTTTATAATTATTAACGCGACGTGCTATACCTTTTATTACTAACATATCCGTTATTTTTTCTTTTGCTTCTTCTACAGTTAATCCAGTAAACTCTTCTGAATTAATCAATTTACAACCTGTTCCTAAATAGTCATTTTTTTCAAAGGCCTTTTCTTTAATATTTCCACCTTCAATAACTTCTACTAATTCAAGATTATGTTCTTTGGCATATTCGTAGTCTCTTTGATCATGAGCTGGTACAGCCATTACAGCTCCAGTTCCATAATCTCCTAAAACAAAGTCTCCTAAGAAAATTGGTACTTCTTTACCATTAATAGGATTAATTGCTTTTATACCTTTAACTTCAACACCGGTTTTTCCTTTATTTAATTCTGTTCTATCCATAGAGGATTTCTTTTTTGTTTCTTCTATATATTTTAATACTTCTTCTTTATTTTCTACTCTAGGCATTAATTCTTTAATTAATTTTCCATCTGGAGCGATAACGAAGAAAGTAATTCCGTAAACAGTTTCAATGCAAGTTGTAAATATTGAGAAACTTCCCCCTCCTTTTATCTCTACATCCATTTCTACTCCAGTTGATTTACCTATCCAATTTATTTGTCCTAATTTTACTCTATCTGCAAAATCAGTATCATCTAAACCATTAAGTAAGTCTTCTGCATAACTACTCATTTTTAACATCCATTGAGACTTTTCTTTTTGCTCAACTTCTGTTCCACATCTTTCACATACTCCTCCTGCAGAATCTTCATTAGATAATACAGTTTTACATTTTGGACACCAATTTACAGGTATTGTATCTTTATAAGCCATCCCATGTTTATAAAATTGTAAAAATTGCCATTGCGTCCATTTATAATAATCTGGATCAGTAGTTGAAAATTCTCTATCCCAATCAAAAGAGAATCCAAGAGTTTTCATTTGTCTTTTAAATGTTTCTATATTTTTCTTAACTGCTTCTTTTGGATGTACATGATTTTTTATTGCATATTCTTCTGCAGGTGCTCCAAAAGCATCCCATCCCATTGGGAATAAAACATTATATCCCTGTAAACGTTTCATTCTTGCAATTGCATCATGAGCTGTATAACTTCTAACATGACCTACATGAAGTCCTGCTCCACTTGGATATGGAAATTCTACTAAGACGTAGAAATGTTCTTTATCACTATCATTTAAAGCTTTAAATGTTTTATGTTCATCCCAATAATTTTGCCATTTATTTTCTATTTCGTTTATTTTGTTCATTTTTAACAAGTCCTTTCTTTTTAAAATATTTTCCTATAAATTTAATACTAATTAAATACAATGGAATTATTAATATTGCTGCTACAACTACTTGAAGTACTACATCTTTAAATATTAATAAAGTAATCATTGATACTATTGCTATATCTATTCCAAGTACCAGGGCTATGAGTTTTAAAATACCTCTTAAATTAACTTTATCTAAATCTATATTATATTTTATAATAAAATATTTAACTTCAGAAGGTAATCCTTCATAATCAGTTACTTTCTTATTTTTTAAATGTCCTGCTTTATCATATCTTGTAATAGATACAAAGTAATATATTATATAAACAATTAAAATTGTTATTATTGCTCCTAACATATTCCCTCCTTCAAAATAAAAAATATCCATCCAATAAGGACGAATATTTCCGTGGTACCACCTTAATTCAAAGATAAATCTTTGCACTTTACTCTTTTAACGCAAGAATACGATTTGCTTTATATAAAGATAAGTTCATGAAATATTATTACGAAATTACACCATTTTTTCGCTCTCTTTAAATAAATCTTTCATTACTACTTCTTAAACAAATAACAGACTTATTATATTAAATATCTTGTATGTAATCAAGTAGTTTTTGGAATAAACTTATGAATGATTTATCTAAATTATATTTTTTAAGTTTTCTTATTTGAATACGTTTATCTTTATAACTAGCATCACTAAATAATATTCCTGCTATTTTCTCTTTTAAAGTTGTTTCTATTTGTAAATCAGATAATATTTCATCTATATCTTCATTTACAACGTGTACTGCATCTATTTCAATATCTTTACCTTTACAATTTATTGTTAATTGACCTAAAGTAGATACATTATTTATTTCTACTACAAAGTCATTATCTTCAACATATTTTCTAGCTATTTCTATTTTATTAGAGTCAAAGTATACAATTACATCCTCAGAATATTTAGTATTTCTAAATCTAATCTTATAGTTTCTCTTTTCAGGTACAATTCCTGTTTTACCTTCAATTGGTCTAATAATTAACGTATAGTTGTTCGGCAAATAGTTATAATCTATTTCAGTGATTAAATAAAATCCTTCTTTATAAAGACTACTTATTCCATCATCTTCATACAATCTATATCTGTTATCTTGTCCTGGAAAAACATGTATTTCTAGATCTGTTGGATTAGATGTATTATTTATGTTACTTGCACTAGAAAGTGGTATAATACTTCCTTTCTTTGCAAATACTGGATAATCTTCTTCTTTGTAGAATGAAACATATTTTCTCTTTCCAGGGTATCTTTTCCCTGTCGTAAATTCATACCAAACTCCATCTGGCAAGTAGAATCTATGAATTGTTCTATCCATTATTGGATTTGTTTTATTAATAATTGGGGAAACAAATAATTCACTTCCGAAGAAATATTCTATTCTATAAAGTGGATCATCATATACTTTTTCTTCATAATAGTATAATGGTTGAAAAATCATTGTTCCTGTTTTGTGATATTTATAAGCTTCTGTATATAAGTAAGACATTAATTTATGTCTTAATTGAAGGTACCTTGTTACTATACCAAATGTTCTTGGGTCCCATTTCCATGGTTCTCTTTTGTAATACTTACCACCAGCAGAATGGAATCTCATAATTGGAGAAAACACTCCTAATTGTACAGATCTTATATATAGTTCTGGATCTTCGATACCATCAATATATCCTCCAATATCATGACTCCACCAACTGACACCAATATTTGATGCAGATAAATTAAAAAATGGGCTAGATTTGAAATTTTCCCAACCTACTGTTGATTCACCAGCATATAAAACTGGATACCTATGAGCAGCTTTTAAAGAGTTTCTTGAAAGTATCATTCCACGTTTTGCTGGGTCTTTTAAAAGACTATTAAACATATAATGATTTAATATCCATAATCTATGTAAATCATCAGTATTTTTGGTGTCATTCCAAAAAAAGTCTATTCCTAATTCTTCTAATGGCCTAAGACCATATTTTAATAAAGCATCTAGAATTTTAGGATTTAATGGATCTATTGGTATTATTCCTTCTTTGTCATATTCTAGGAAATTTTTAATATCTTGATATTTTTCTTCATGTGGATAAAATCCATCCACTGGGTTTATTTGAAGACCAACTCGAATTCCTTTTTTATGTAATTCATTAGTTAATTCTTTTGGATCTGGAATTAATTCTTTATTAAATGTGAACCCTGTTTCAAGTAATTTTCCATCTTGTGTTTTTCTAATATGCCATTCTTTATCAAATAAGAAAACAGATAAAGGAATATTATATCTTTCAAATTTATTAACAAGATTTAACACATCTTCACTTTTATAATCTATATCTCTACTCCACCAGTTACCAAGAGCATATCGAGGGATTAAAGCAGGTAATCCAGTTAATTTAAAATAATCCGGTACTAATAATCCAAAATCTTTTCTATATACAAATAAATATATATCTTTATTACCAGTTATTGGGGACTCTAGACTACCCATCTCATTAATTCTATAACTTTCACTATCATCAAATGACACAATTCCATCTAGTGAATAAAGCCCTCTATTTTTTTCTGTTTCATTCTTTTTTACTTCGGCACTTATGTTAGAACCATAATAGTTTCTAGCTTCTGGATGCCCATAATACCAAACAACATTAGAATCTTTAACTTGTACTCTTAAATTTTTAGTAGGGCTAAAAGAAGTACCCTTAAAATCTTCTTCTTTAGCATAAGATAATTTAAAATAGTTTGTTTCAATTTCTAAGAAATGGTCATCTTCTTTTCTTGAAAAAACTGGTTTATCAAAATTACGGAATGATACTAGTTCTGTTTTTAAATCATTAAAAATGAAAGAAGGACTATATTCTAAACGAATTAATCTTTCCGTTAATACACTTATCCTAAACTTTTGTCCTTGGACAACTGACTCTGGTTTTGCTTTTAAGTCTTCCAAGTTATAATGAAAATGCTCTCCAAAATCGTACATTCATATCACCCTTTATTCTACATATTAATATAACATAAAAAAGTAATTAATTGTAGTAGTAAATAAAATAATGTTATAATATTTTTTGGTGATTTTATGTCTAATTTTAAGTATAGTGATTCTAATAAAAGATATCATACATTAGATTATTATTATAAGCATAAATATGGTTGTAAAATAGCAAAAATTAGTCTTAACTTAGGCTTAACTTGTCCAAATAAAGATGGAAAAGTAGGTTTTGGTGGATGTATTTATTGTTCAAAATTAGGAAGTGGTGATTTTGCTGGAGACCCTATTCTTCCTTTAAAAGAGCAGTTTGATAGTGTTAAGAAGATGATGCTGAATAAATGGCCGGAATGTAAATTTATTGCTTATTTTCAAGCTAATACAAATACATATGGAGATTTAGATTATCTATCTAAAGCTTGGGAAGAAGTATTAACGTATGATAACGTTATTGGAATTAATATATCAACTAGGCCTGATTCAATAACTGATGAGTGTTATGATTATTTAGAAAAATTGAATAAAAAAACAGATTTAATTGTAGAATTAGGTCTTCAAACAATAAATCCAAAAACAGCTAAACTTATTAACAGATGTTGTGATTTAAATTGTTTTGAAAATGCTGTCAATGAGTTAAATAAAAGAAATATTAAAGTACTAGTACATATTATTAATGGATTACCTTATGAAACAAAAGAAGATATGTTAGAAACAGTAAAATATTTAAATCGTATGCCATTATGGGGAATAAAAATACATATGCTTCATATTTTAAAAGATACTGCTCTTGAAAAACTATATAAAAAAGAAAAATTTCATGTTTTAACAAGAGAAGAATATGTAGACATTGTTTGTGATCAGTTGGAATTACTTAATGAAAATATTGTTATAAACAGAATTACAGGAGATCCAAAAATTGATGATTTAGTAGAACCATTTTGGTTAACTAAAAAGTTTTGTGTATTAAATGAAATAGATAAAGAAATGGTAAGAAGAGATTCTTATCAAGGCAAAAAAAAAGAAAAATAAACTAATTTTTCTTTTTTATTTTTGTATTATACTTTTTGGTACTTTTCTATAAACTAATCCTTCATCTAATTTTTTCACTCTAGATTTATAATAATTCTTTAATTCTTTTGCACTATAATTTGTTAATACACCATTACATTTAAAAGAAATACCATTTTTCAATCTTTTAAATGGAATTAGATTAATTGTTGGTTTATCATCTCTTAATTTTATTTCAAAATGAGTATTACATTTATTTAGTACTAAGTTTTCTTTACTACTAATAATCGATTCTAATTTACCTATTTGTTCTTTATTAAATAATATATCAAGAGTTGGTAAAGCATTCTTTTTCTTTTGGGCTTTTTTCCAATCATCTAAATCTGTTACTTGATAATAATCAAAACCTGATTCATAAGCATAAGAAGTAAATTCAATTAATAATTGTCTTAATGGATCACATTTCTTATTATTTTCCTCTTTTTCTTTACTGATTTGTTCTTTTAAAATTTCAATTATTATTTGAGTTGTAATATCATTATTGTCTTCTTTGTCTTTGCCACAATCATTTATTTGTTCTTGTTCTTTTATTTTTATAAGTAACTCATTTCTTATTGGTTGTAACTGAATTAATTTATTTTGTGATTTTTCTACAGTATCATGTAACATTCTATTTCTAATATGTATATAAATATTATTATTTTCATCACTATTTATCTTTTGTTTATTTTTTTCTATTCTAGACTCAAGAGATAAAATTTGCATATTAATACTAAATATTTGATTTGTTATAATTTCATATAATAATTTTTTTGCTTCTAAAATAATTTGACTACTTGAACTTTTTGTTTCTTCTCGATCTAAATAAGTAAGTCTTATTATAACTTTTAATAAAAACTCATCAGTTAATTCTTCTATATTTATATTTTGTTGTACTATTTCAAGTAAACTTGTATTATTTGATATTTTATAAGAAGATATTGCATCTTTAATAATTTTCTTATCTAATAAATTTTCTATTTTTTCACAAATATTTTCCATTTTCAAACCCCCATAAATGTTTGTAATTATATCATATTTTCTCTAAAAAAGCAAATTTTACCAACAAAAAATAGATTTAAAACTATTTAAATCTATTTATCTTTCTTATTTTTATTTTTTAATGTTCTAACTTCATAATATAAATATGGTAGAAATAAACTTAAAAACGATCCTAGAAGCACATATTTTATTATAAAACTATTTGTAATATTAAGATTCCATACAAAGTCTTGACATTTTATTAATACTATTAGAATCATAAATATATTAACTATTATGCTTGCTTTTAAATAATAAGTTAGTATTTCTAAAATATTATATTTTTCTTCAAGTAAAAAAAGTTTAAATATATGTAATAATGTTAATAAAATAGCAGGTGTTAAATAGCAAATTATTTGTTCCATTTATTACTCCACTTCTTTTTTCCACAATGAATGTTTATTACAATATGAATATAAAGTCATTCCTGGATAATATTTGAAAGTTGCTTTTGCTTTCATTCCACTTTTTAAATATTTAATTTCTTCATAGTTATCAGATATTGCTGAAATCCATTCAATAAAATGGTCATCTTCCATAACATGATTAACTACTACTTCTATTTCATCACCTTTAATTTCGTATGTTGGGACATGTTTTTCAACTGCACCATCAGTTGCATTAGCTTTTACTATTTTCATTTCTTCTCCACAACATACTAAACCACATTTACAATCACAATCTTCAATTACTTTTACCATTGCTTTACAATGATTACATTTTCTTATTACTAACTCTCTCATAAATACCTCTTTTCTTTATGATATCTCACTACTTCAATATAACATAATTAAAATTAAAAAAAAAGACATTAGTCTTCTTTTTGATTTTTATTTTTTATTAAACCTCTTATTAATTGCTTTCTTGGTCCAATTTGTTTTCCTTTGATTTCAACTTTTGGTTTCTTTCTTTCGATAGCAGCATTTATTTCTTGACGTTTATATCTCATTAAAGTAAGTCTATTGTAACATTTTATAAAATCTTCGCTATCATCTGCTTTATGTTTATCTACTTTTTGATATGCTTCATTAAATGTAGGCATAAAATCATATAAATATTGTAACAATCCAGTATAATTAAGCATCTCAATAGCTCTTTTGTCAATAATGTAATCTAAAGAATTAATAAATTCTATATTATCTTTACCAGTAAATTGTTCATAAACCTCTGGTTCTTTAACATCATCTTCTACTATAGATTTATATTTTGAAAGTATTTCTTCTGGTACTTCTTCAGGTTTTCTTGCTTTTAATAATAGTGCTAAATCCTTTCTTTGAACCCATACACTTGGTGTATCATAATCAATTAATTTCATTTTTATTTCCCCTTTCGATTTATACAAGCCAACTGATTCACGATTATAATACACTTTTATAAAAATGTAAAGATAATAATTATTTACTTATATTTTTTCTTAATATTCTTCACATGTTCTTTTCTTTTATTTTTGTCAATTATGTTATTATTCTTTATTATTTCTACAATATTATCTTTATTTTTAATTTTTACTTCTTTGTATTCTTTAATTTTCTTATTTAAATTAGAAAATTTAACAATTGCTCTTGATGATTCTACTTTTAATTCTACTTCATCATGAAAACATACAATCGGTATAAAATTATTTTCTTTTTCTTTAGTAATATCTTTAAGGGCTAAAATATGACCATGATTTTGAATAATAGGATTTTTCATTTTGTTTGCTTTTTTTCCAATATATTGAGTCCATTCCTTATCATTTATTTTTCCAACTATTTTGCCAGAATAATTTTTAGTTTCTATAACAAAAATACCATATTTAGAAACAATTGCATGATCAATTTGATGTGTTTTATTATCAGAAAAAATCATTAAATCGTTTAATACTATATATTCATTTCCAAGTTTACTTAATTCTTTGTTAACGCGATATTCTCCAACTTGACCTTTTATTTTTGGATAAATTAGTTTTAATAAATATGCAATTATTAGTGATATTAGTGCAAATATTTCCATATTATACCTATATAAAGAAAAAATCACTTTCTAGTGATTTACTCTTTTTCTTCTTTAACTTCTTTTTCTTTATTTTTTTTCTTTTTAATTAATCCTAGAGTTACTACAGATCCAACTGCTAGTAATGCTGCTCCTACTCCTGCTGCAATTTTCTTTTTCTTTCCCATATTTACCTCCTAATACTTGTATCAATACATTGATATTATATTATTATTTTGTTATTTTTACAATATTTAGCATTATATAAAGTGTAAAGTTGTTGAATAATTGTCATATGATATAACTATTTGGAGGTATTATTATGAATGATTGTTATGTAATTAAACAATTAAAAGCTACAAAAGAATATAGTTATAATTTGGATAGATTAAAATCTCTTAAAGATTTGAAAAGCTCCTTAGTATACACTACTACAATGAGATGTTTAAAAAATATTAGAAGATATCAATCCTAAAAAAAATATTATAAAAGAAAATTTAATTGGATCAAGAATAGTATATAGTAAGCATTTTTTACAAGAAGGATATAGTGAACACTTGCTACCTAAAATTAATTTTTATGATGAAAATTATAAAACCGTACCACTTCCTAATAGTACATATATTGTTGTAATTGAAAAAGAGTTTTAATTAAACTCTTTTAATTATCTATTTCTAATGTTTCATAATCAAAACTTTTATACTTATTTCTAGTATAATTTGGTTTTACTACAACTGCTGTTTTAACTGTGCCATCCTTTTGTTTTACTTTAATTTTTTGCCCTTCAGTAAATTCTATATTTTTAGGTGCAACATAGATAAGTTTTTTATCTGATTTATAAAATCTAATTTTTACATAAGTTTCTTGTTTTAATGAATCATTTTTCTTTTTTACTTCAACTTTATTTTCTTCAATTTTATTTTCTTCTTTTGATTCATTTAATATTTCTTTGGCAACTTTTTCTTCTTTAACGCAATTTTCATAATAATATTTTCTCAAATATAAATATTTTTTATTTTCAATAATCCTATAAATAATAGCAACTATTATAGTCCATACAATAGTAATAATTAGTATTAACGCAAGGCATATTAATACCATATCAAATGTAGTATAACCTTCAACCATTAAAAACATCCCTTCTTTTTGTCGTATATTATAACATAATTAAAAATAAAATCTATATTTTAAAAAAAAAATAAATATTTTTGTTTTACATTTTTAAATGAATATTTTTTTTGCTGTTTCTTTATTTTTAAAGATTATTAATTACCATTTTACTTTTTTTTACATTTTTATTTACATTAAGATAGCAATTTAGCATATTTTTTTTAATTTTATCTAATTGACAATTAGCAAAATAAATATTATTATTAAAGTGCATGATGATAAAACATTATGCGTTTCACTCTTACGGTATAAAGTGTGAGAGTGTATTCAACCAAAACCCCCTGAAGAGCTTAGTCGTGAGACTAGGCTCATTTTTGTTTATAATGGTTTTCGAGCGTTTGGTAATTTTCTAACTACCAAATGAACTACCAAAAACACATTTTGAACTACTAAGACGATGGTAGTTTTTTTATTTATTATGGTATTGTTAAGTTTATCTATAGTGCTTTTAGCATTAATGAAATTAGTTGGAAACATATGAGAACATGTTTCTTCTAGCGCGTCCTAGTTTTTTTGATAAAGTAGAGGCATCTTGCATCATATTAATTATATCTGTAAGCTATCTCACAATAATATATTATCAAAAGTGTTTAGAAATAAAAAATATAATAGAATGATATATGAGTCGAAAAATTTGTACTTTAATAAAAAAACTTTAGCGAATGTAATAAAAAGTTCTAGAGAAAGAATTGTACATAAAAATCTATTCTAATGAAATAGATTTTATCGATAAAATGAATTTAAAATTAAAAGAATATAAAGTTAAATATTATGAGGAAGATAAGTATAAATCGTTTGTTGGTAATGAAAATGTTTTTAAACTTCCTGTAGAAAAAAATTAAAAGGGTGTTTTTGGAGGGGGTTGTACTCATATCTTTATTTTGATAAAGATGGAAGAAGAATAGATGATATTCCTAGTGAAAATGATGAATATTTTTATTGTTTATTTAATATAAATACTAATAAAGCAGTTGGGTATGCTGAAGTAGTAAATTTTGATTTCGACAATATAAAAAATTATATGATTCTTAACAATATGATTTTTAACAATAATAGAGCACCTGTTGTTTTAGAAGATAATCCTTAAAAATTAGTTGGTTACTTTGATAAGAATGGGACATTATTAATAGATAGAAAAACTCATCATTTAATAGATATAAATGGAAATAATATAGATTGCGATATAGATCTTGATAATAAAAATTATAATTATTATCCAGATGTTGAAAATGATAGATTTATTATAGAAGTTAGAAATAATAATAATTCATTTTATTTTTCTAGAAATGGTAAGTATAAAATAAGAGCTAAACATGATCTGGTTGTAAATAGTGATAGACAGCTTATTAGTTATTTAATACCAAATGAATTAGAAAAAGAAAGTTTAGGTAGATTAAAAAAGTTAGATAAAAGTAATAATAGAGTTTAAGCTTTTTGAAATATATAGTGGATAACTTCTTTTAAACTTGAAATATTAAAAAAAATGTGATATAATATGTCCTAATTTTCAAAAAAAGGGTGGTGAAATAACATGGATACCACAATTATTAAATGTGGAGAAAAGTATTATTTTACAAGCGAAGATAAAGTTTATGAGATAAATGAAAGAACAACAGATAGATTAAAAACAAGATTATCATCGTCATCTGATGTTGTTTTTGTTGATTGTTCTAATGAATTTATTGAGAAATTTGTATCTAATATGCTTTGTGGATTTGCTGTTTTAAGTATCAATAGAATTAATGGTATGAGTAGATGTGAAGTTTCTTATAAAAAACAAAAATCATTAATATTAAAAAATGAGGTAAGACCTTGTAATGCATCTAAATAAATTTATTTTTTAAATAAGTAAAAAATGAAGTATATTTGATATACTTCATTTTATTTATTGTATTTCAACCGCACCATTTTATGGTAGTTTTTTAATCTATAGGACATCATTAATAGTTTTTATAGCGCTAATTGTATCATTGTAAGATATATCTTTAGCATATTCATAATTAGATATATAACTATTCCATAATTCTTTAAGTGAATTATCATTCTCAATTAATTTTATATATTTATTTGCCATTTCAATGAAACTTTCAGTTTCTCTTTTTTTAGATGTATTTTTAATAGCTTCTTTTAAAACCGCTTTATCAATATCATTCCATTTAAGGTTTACAAACATATATAAGTCATAGTAGTCTTTCATTCTTGTATTATCTATATTTCTAGATACGATTGTTTCAAATTTTTCAGCAATT
>CACXGX010000036.1 GCA_902767365.1 uncultured Erysipelotrichaceae bacterium | reverse complement strand
TATGGAGGAAGCAGTTTGTTAATAAGTATGATAAGTGTGGGAATATTGATAAATATTTCAAAAAATTAGAAAAAAATAAATGAACATTCTATAATTACTATAGGAGGTTTCATGGAAGATATAATTAAAGAAGAAAAAATAGAAAATATGATTTATGAAATTAGAGGAAAGCAAGTTATGTTAGACTCTGATTTGGCTATATTATATGAATGTAAAAATGGTACAAAAGATGTAAATAAAGCAGTAAAAAGAAATATAAAAAGATTCCCAACTGATTTTTATTTTCAATTAACTAAGGAAGAATGTTCAAGGTTCCAAAGTGGAACCTTGAATATAAAAAGAGGGCAAAATATCAAATATTTGCCATATGTTTTTACTGAGCAAGGTGTTTCAATGCTATCCAGTGTTCTACATTCAAATGTTGAAACTAAAATAATAGAGCATGATAAAAATATTAAACGACTCCAAGAGTCATTTGATAAGTTAGAAGAAAGCAAAGAGGTAAATGAAATATATTTTAGTGGGAAAATATATGATGCATATTCAAAAATAGTAGATATATTTATAGAAGCAAAACAAGAATTAATTATAATTGATAGATATACTGATAAAACAATTTTAGATATGATTAAAAATCTAAATTGCAAGGTTATTTTAATAACAAGTGAAAAGACTAAAATTACAAAAACCGATATTGAAAAATATAATAATGATTATCATAATTTGAAAATAATATATGATGATACTTTTCATGATAGATATTTTATAATAGATAATAATAAAATATATCATTCAGGAAATTCTATTAATCATATTGGATATAGAAAATCTAGTATTGATGTAATTGGAGATAAAAACATCAAAAAACTAATAATTTGTGATGTTCTAAAAATAATCAACCAAGAAATATGACCTATTATATTTATTCAACCAAAAATGATTTTAATATTTATTGTTAGAAATGTTAGATGTTTAAAAAATGGGATTTGAATTTATTCAAATTGCCGTTTTTTTAATAGTATGATATAATTTTTATATTAAGGAGGTTATATGAGAAACGTTGGAACAGTAGTACGTGGAATTCGTACTCCAATAATTAAAGAACATGATGATTTAGCAAATATAGTTGTTGATTCTTTGATGGCAGCACAAGAATCAGAAGGGTTTACTTTTCGTGACAAAGATATAGTTGCAATAACAGAAGCAGTTGTAGGAATAAGTGAAGGAAACTATGTAACAGTAGATGAAATTGCAGAAGACTTGAAAAATAAATTCCCTAGTGGAGACATTGGAGTAGTGTTTCCTATATTAAGTAGAAATAGATTTTCTATGATACTAAAAGGAATAGCTCGTGCAATGAATAAAATAACAATGCTTTTATCATTTCCAAGTGATGAAGTAGGAAATGGTATATTAGATGAAGAAATATTAGATAATAGTGAATATAATTTATCTAGTGTTATAACTGAAAAAGAGTATAAAGAGACATTTGGATCTTGGGTTCATCCTTTTACAGGAATTAACATGGTTGACTTTTATAGAGATTTGATAAAAAATGAAAATTGTGAAGTTGAATTTGTTTTTGCAAACAATCCAAAAGAAATATTACATTATACTAAAGAAGTTTTAACTTGTGATATACATACAAGATTACATACAAAAAAGATGTTACAAGAAGCAGGAGCTGAAAAAGTATATGGTTTATATGAAATAATGAATGCTCCAATAGGAAACAGTGGATTTAATCCAACATATGGATTACTTGGTTCAAATAAATCAACTGAAGAAAGATTAAAATTATTCCCTAAAACAGGCGATAAATTAGTTATTGACATTCAAAATAAATTAAAAGAAAAAACAGGTAAAACAATTGAAGTAATGGTTTACGGAGATGGAGCATTTAAAGATCCAGTTGGAAAAATTTGGGAACTTGCAGATCCAGTTGTATCACCAGCCCATACTAGTGGATTGGATGGTACACCTAATGAAATTAAATTAAAATATGTATCAGATAATAAATTTGCAGATTTACGTGGAGATGAATTAAAAGAAGCAATTAAAAATGAAATTAGACAAAAAGAAGCTAATTTAAAAGGTAATATGCTATCACAAGGTACAACACCAAGAAGAATAACAGATTTAGTTGGTTCACTATGTGACTTAACAAGTGGAAGTGGAGATAAGGGTACTCCAGTTGTATTTATACAAGGATATTTTGACAATTTAGCAAGTGATTAGTATTGAAATAATTAATAAAAGAAGATAAAATAAGACGAATGAGGTGGGATTATGAAAAATAAAAGCATAACTTCAAGAGATGAAGATTTTGCAAAATGGTATACTGATGTAGTTAGTGCAGCACATTTAGCTAGTTATACATCTGTAAAAGGTTGTATCGCAATAGAACCAAATGGATATGCTATTTGGGAAAAGATGCAAGAAATATTAGATAAAAAATTTAAGGAATTGGGACATACTAATGTTCAAATGCCGTTATTAATCCCAGAAAGCTTATTAAAAAAAGAAAGCGAATTAGTTGAAGGTTTTGCCCCAGAAGTAGCGTGGGTAACTATGGGAGGAAGTAAAGAATTAGAAGAAAGATATTGTATTAGGCCAACAAGTGAAACAATGTTTTGTGACTATTATAAAGATCATGTTTCTTCATATAGAGACTTACCAAAATTATATAATCAATGGTGTAACGTTTTAAGATGGGAAAAAGAAACCAGACCATTTTTAAGAAGTCGTGAATTCTTATGGCAAGAAGGACATACAATTCATGCAACTGAAGAAGAAGCAATAAAAGAAACAGACAAAATGATGGAAGTATACAAGTGGTTTCATCATGAAATATTAGCAATTCCTTCAATAACAGGAAGAAAAACAGAAAAAGAAAAATTTGCAGGCGCAGAATATACCTTAACTAATGAAGCATTGATGTATAATGGAGTAGCACTTCAAGCAGGAACTAGCCATTATTTTGGACAAAAATTTTCTAAAGCATATGATGTAAAGTTCTTAAATAAAGAAAATAAATTAGAACATGTGTATCAAACTTCATGGGGAACAACAACACGTATGATTGGTGGACTTATTATGGTTCATAGTGATGATTATGGACTTGTTCTTCCACCAAGAATAGCACCAGTTCAAGTAACTATTATTCCAATTGGAAGTAGTAGTGAGGTACTAGATCTTGTAGATAAATATGAGTTATTATTAAAAAATAATGGTATAAGTGTTACAAAAGATTTAACAGACAAATCTCCTGGATTCAAATTTGCAGAAGCAGAAGTTAATGGTATTCCTATAAGAGTAGAAATAGGAGAAAGAGATTTAAAAGAAAATAAAATAACTTTTGTAAGACGTGATACAAGAGAAAAAATAGTAGAAAGTAAAGATTTAGATATAGTAAAATATGTAAAAGAATTATTAGAAACAATTCAAAAAGATATGTATAATCGTGCTGTAGAACGCCGTGACAAATTAACTTTTGAAGCTCACAATCTAAAAGAGATGGAAAATATTTTAAACACTCAACCAGGATTCATTCATGCTGATTGGTGTGGAGATGAAACTTGTGAATTAAAAATTAAAGAAATAAAAGGGTGTAAATCTCGTTGTATAACAGAAGAACCATTAATAGATGGTAAGTGTGTATGTTGTGGAAAAGAAGCAAAATACCATGTAATTTGGGGAATACAATACTAGAAAGTGTAAACACTTTCTTCAGAGTGTTGACAAAGTTCAATATTTCAAATATTTACAATAATTAAAGAAAAAATTAAATTTTTTTCCTTCAAAAATGTGCATAAGAAAACCCTTAGTAAAAAAACTAGGGGGGTGTCTACACTCTTTAAATTAGGAAACAAAAGGTTTCCTAATTTTTTTTATTGTGCTACAATTACAAAGGAGTGATAAAAATGAAAAAGAAATTATTATTAATAATTATGGTTGTAATATCTATGTTTATGTTTACAGCATGTTCTAGTGAAGAAGAAAAAAAGTCATCTAATGACGTCTATTCTAAAACAATTAATGTTGATATTGAAATAAAAAATTATGGTACTATTAACTTGGAATTATATCCTTTATTAGCTCCAATTACTGTTAAGAATTTTGTGAATCTAGCCAAAAGTGGTTTTTATGATGGGCTTACTTTTCATAGAATAATAGATGGCTTTATGATTCAAGGAGGAGATCCTGAAGGAAATGGCTTTGGTGGAAGTAAAAATACTATTGTAGGAGAATTTAGTGCTAATAACTTTAAAAATCCTTTAAAACATGAAAGGGGAGTTATTTCTATGGCACGAGGTGGTAATGATTATAATTCAGCAAGTAGCCAATTCTTTATTGTTCAAACTACTTACCCCTCACTTGATGGTTTGTATGCAGCATTTGGTCGAGTTACTAGTGGAATAGAAATAGTAGATAAAATATGTAAAGAAACTCCTGTTGAAGATGACAATGGAACAGTTTTAAAAGAAAATCAACCAATAATTACTAAAATCAGAGCTAATGAATAAAAAAATATTGATTTAATAGTCGTTTAGTATTAGAATGGTTGTATCAATGTGATGACCGAGGTGGAATCTCGCGAGCAATATATTAATAAGATTCTTCTTGAATGAAGTAGGGTGGAACAGCGGTAACACGCCCCTACAAAAGAGGAATCTTTTTTATTTTATAGGAGGAATATATGAAAGATTTAACAATGGAAAAATTAGTAAATTACTGTAAGCAATATGGATTTATTTTTCAAGGAAGTGAGATATATGGTGGACTTGCAAATACATGGGATTATGGTCCATTAGGAAGAGAGTTAAAAAACAATATAAAAGAAGCATGGTGGAATAAATTTATTAAAGAAAGTAATAATAAATATAAAAATTATGGACTTGATTCTGCAATCTTAATGAATCCTGAAGTATGGGTAGCATCAGGACATGTAGCATCATTCTCAGATCCTTTAATTGATTGTAAGAAATGTAAATCAAGAGAAAGAGCAGATAAATTAATAGAAGATTTTACTAAAGGAAAAGAAACAGGAGATGGATGGGATAATCAAAAATTAGAAAATTATATTAAAGATAATAATATTCCATGTCCTAAGTGTGGAGCTCACGATTTTACTCCAATTAGAAAATTTAATTTATTATTTGAAACACATCAAGGTGTCACTGAAGACTCTAAAAGTATTGTTTATTTAAGAGGAGAAACTGCTCAAGGTATATTTGTTAATTTTATGAATGTTCAAAGAAGTATGAGAGCTAAAGTCCCTTTCGGAATTGGACAAATTGGTAAAAGTTTTAGAAATGAAATAACTCCAGGAAACTTTACATGTAGGACAAGAGAGTTTGAACAAATGGAACTTGAATTCTTTTGTAAACCAGGTAGTGATTTAGAATGGTTTGAATTCTGGAAGAAGTATTGTTTAGATTTCTTAGATTTAATTGGAT
>CACXGX010000035.1 GCA_902767365.1 uncultured Erysipelotrichaceae bacterium | reverse complement strand
GGAATATACTTTTCTAGTTGTTCTTTTAACGACAAATAATTCACCTATCAGGCTATATTATAGCATAAAAAACGAAATTTAGTATAATTCCGTCTATTTTTAAGTCATTATTATAGTTATTATAAAGCGGTATCAAATATTAATTATAGGCATATAGCAAATCATTATATTTTAATATTTGAAGTGCTTTATTTTAATAAATTATTAAACATTTTACAAATAAAATTATTATATTCATCTTTATGTATATTATAAAAAGTTATTATTTTATTTGCTACTTCATGAGCCAATTTATAATCATTTTCTGTAATCATTCCAGCATCTAAAACTTCTCTTAAATCATCATCATCCATTACTGATGGTTCACATCCATTAGGGATGCACACATCCAGTTTCATATCTATAAAGAAAGGATTTTCTTCATTATGAAAATTATTTAATCTTGAAATATCAAAATAACTTTCAATCAAATTGTTTTTATCATCATACATAACAGTTAACCACCAATTTTTATTTTTAGGTGCAAAAATTAAATTTTTATAATTATTATCTGCAATAGTAACTTTCCCTATTGGTGAATCAACTTTTAATGGTGAAGTAACATTGTTCATTTTTAACAAGCATATTTTGCCATCAAAATATTCATTCTTATAATCTATTACATTCACGGTCTTATCAGTTATTCTTTCCCAATCATTTCTTTTTAAGTCTCTAATACCAAAATGCAACTTTTTGTCATTATTTAACTTAATTCTAGTGAAATATTCTTCTTTACTTTCACCAGTTAAATATGCTCCACATTTAATTTGTACTTTTAAAGAAGCGGGATTATCTTTATGTGATGATAAATATATCTCATCTTCCTTAATTAATCCTCTACATACTTCAATAGCTGCTTTTAAACCTGCTGTTGCATAACCTTTACCACGATATTTTTTAAGAATTGCATATCCAATATGACCAGATCCTTTAATTAATGATTCTACTAAGTAATGTCTGATTTTGAATAAGCCAACTATTTCATTATCATCCCATAAAAAGAAATAAGTATCTGGAACATGGCCTGGAACTAAATCAATTCCTTCTGAATGATTTAATAATTCAGGTATTACTTTATTTTTAAAATCTTCCTTTGAAACATTATAATACTTATTTACTAAACCATTCTCGTTTTCAGGTATATTAATTATTGCATCATATTCTTTATCTATATCTTCATAATTAACTTTTTTTAAATATATACTCATTATAATCACAACCTAATATATCTATATTATATCATAAATTATCAAATTTTAATTATGTCTAACTCCATATTTTATTGTTATTAATTCTATTTATGGTGTTTGTGAACTTGATCCAACTATAATTTAGTCAGATAAATCTATTAACTATAATTGCCAAATATTAAAATATGGTAATAAAAGTGCTAGAAAACTATTATTTATTACTTGTTGTAGTATCAAATAATTTATTACTTTTTTATTTATATTTGAAATGATATCCTCTTAAACTTATTTGTAGAAAGTATCATATATCCTAATAATCTATTCTTATAAGGCCAAAGGAAGTAATATTTTTATAAATTAAAAAAAACTAGAAAACTCTAGTTTTAATCATATAATTATTGTTATAAATTACTTTTATTTACTAATTTTAATGACATATTTTTATTTGTTTCTCTATTTCTAATGGAATCGACAAGTTCATTATTTGGATCGGTGATACTAGTCTTTCGTAACATATCATATCCCGATAATAATGATGATAATTCTCTAGAGATATCTAAATTATTAATATCTTCGCTTGAAATCCTGTTATTTGTACTTGTCTTTCCTGGTTCAAAATATTTATATAGTTCTTCTTTTGTATTGTTATTAAGCAAATGGAATTCTATATTAGTACGTAAGCCAACTCCACTTGATGAAAATTTGCACCACAATTAGGACATTTAAATACGTTTATATGTTTATTACTTCTCTTTCCACTTTTTTTCCCTTTCATAACACTATCCCCCATTTATTGCTCGCTATTATATCATATTTTATTTATTTTGTCAATGTCACTAGCTATACGATGAAGTATAAATAGGTTTGGGATTACATATAAAAGTGAAGCCTTTTTATCGTTATGACTTAATTTTTCATACTTAGAAAAACATGATTTGTCATTTCTTATCCACTTTTTGTTTCATTCTTTTGAATGACAATTTATAATTAATTACTAATTATTTGTTTAGCTGTTTTCAATTTAACAGGACAATTAAGAATATGATCAGAATTTATAGGTGTTTTTTCTTTCATTTTTTCAATTAATGCTTCAATGCATTTTTTTGATAATAATTCATATTCATCATCTAGTTCTTTTAATAACCTATGTATATTATTTTCTGATAAATTAGAAGTACTTATTAATCTTTCTTTCTTTTTTCTATTTACTAGACATAAAGCATTGAGTACTATTGGATAGTCTTCTATCTCTGGATTGCTATTTTTTGCTATATTAATTAATTCAAATAAATAATCAAGATTATCTTCTATTGATGAATAATCAATACAATTTATCAGTTGTCCATTTAAACTTAAAGCATGTTTCCAAATTTCTTTATAATAATCCTTACTTGTATCTAAGTATTTGACTTTTTCTGGTTCATTATTAATAATTTCATATACTAAATTTTTATCAACACAGTTTATATCCATATATTTTATTGATTCTTTATTTTTGCTATATGCTATGTTACATAACTTACTATAAATAGATATTCTACTATCTACGTAAAAGATTGCTAGGGGTTCTTGTTTAATAGCTTTTTCAATTAATGGAAATAATTCCTGTTTGCTTTCATCTATGTACTGTAAAACTCTATAGCACATTGAAACAGCTAATTCCCAAAAAAAATAATAATTTTTAATTCCTTTAGCTAGGTTGATTACTAAAAAAGGAAATTTAACAATTGCTTTGATACCTAATTGTTTATAATTACTTACACAATCTTTTATTAATAGAAAAGTTTTGCAATCTTGATTAACAGCTTCATCACATAATATAGAATAATCTTTGTATGATGATGAAATATATTTAATTACATTTGCTTTTTGTTTGATGGCTGTTAAAGCTAATTCCGTATAATCATTTCTTCCTTGAGAATAATGTTTGATATTATCTGGAGATGTAACTATATCTACTTTAGCATTAAAAGTATTATTTATTGATTTTTCTTTCATCAGTTTTATACCTCTATTCATTCAGTTATTATACACAATAACGTTTATAAATACAAATCTAAATAGTTCTCAATATTAATGATAAGCGCGGTTTATTTAATGCTTTGCACCAAAATAATGGCAGTTTTCAGCATTTCTTACATTCTAATTTTTCGAATAAAAAAGTTGTTATGATTCTTATTCATAAAGATATTTTCTGTTAAAAAAGACCATAACTTTAAAATTTAAGTTATAGTCTTTTTATATATTTTTATCTTTTGTAATTTGAAGCATCAATATATGTTTTTAAAAGTTGTTTTGCATTTCCACCGCATCCACCAAACGGATATAGTTCAACATGTTTTTCCATTTTCTCAACTTTTGGAAGTTTTGAAATTCTATAATCTAAAATTCTTTTTACTATTTCTTCGTAACTCATGTCTTTAATATTACCAATAACCTCTAATTGTGGTTCATCTAACCAAAACCAAGGACAAGACAAACCTGTTCTAGAATCAAGAATTACTTTATTGGTATTAGTTACATGTATTCCTGATATTGTGGCAGGACATGTTGGCATTTCATAGTTAACGCCATAAGTACTGGAAATATATTCTCTAAATTTATTTAAATCTTCTTCTTTAACTTCTAATTCTTTATATATTTTTGTGCAATTTCCTGCATTTTCTAATTGACCAATCAATGGAAATATACCATTTTCCATACACCAATCTATTATAGATGGTAATTCATTATAATTCACACTAGTTGGAACTATTGAAGCTCCTAGGTTTGTTACTCCATTTTGAAAGTGAGTAACTTCTCGTAAAGCTTGATAATTATTTAAGAAAATATCTCCATTATCTTTACCATATAAATAAGTCATTTTTTCTTTGTCAAAAGTATCTAATTTAAACAATACATTTAGCGTTCCATTATCAATGTAATCAAGTAAGTCATTATCTACATTTAACATATTACTAAACATTGATAGCCCTATACCCTTTTGTTTACACCATAATAATATTTCTTTTAAATATCTTATATTAGCTGGAGCAGTAGGTTCTCCTAATCCACATACATAAACCCATTTTATCTTTCCATCATCCATTAGTTTTTTTAATGATGATAAATCAACAGAACAAGGAAAACCATATTTTGGAGTATCACAATAAATACAACTTAAATTACAAGCTCCACCTAGTTGAACATCTAGAATAGGTAAACTTTTACTAGATTGACTAATCAACTTCTTAGTTTCTATTTTTTCCCATGGCTTATATTGCATCATTTCCATACAAAGCACCTCTTTTTCTTGATGTGAATTTTATCATAATTGTGCTATTTTATCAAGTAATCTTTCTAAATGTTTTATTATTTTAAGTAATTATTATTTAGAATAGTTATTAATAAGTTTAATCAATATTCCGATTATTTTATGCTTTATTAAACTTGTTTTTTCCTTGTTTGTATCTTGGATAGTGCCAATCATCTAGTAAATCTTCAAACTTAGTTTCAGCTAGCAGTCTTATATGTTACGTCTTTTGCATTTATCATCTGAAAACATTTTATCATAAGGAATATTATCGATTCTAAACCAAAAAGGTATCATTTCTTCACTTTCAGAAGGAAAGCAGTATTTCATCTTTCCGTTTTAATAAAGCTATTGTTGTTTCAATTCTGTTTATAAGCTCACCTCATTTTTTTTTATTATTAGATTGCATAATCATCTTAGCTATCTTTCCAATATTTTGATCAATTTCATTACTTTATTTTTACTTTTGAAATATATTGCTCATATATATCTTTATATTTTTCTAAAGATTTATTTACATCTATCCAATATAACTCCATTGTTTCGTTGTCTGGTTCATTAAAAGTGTTTTTTTCATATTTACCATCAAGGGATAGAATTGTTTTTCTACTTCCTTCATTTGAATCTGCACATGTAATTAATACTTTATCTAAATTATATTTTTTGGCTTCTTGTAATACTAAATAGAGATTTATTTTATTATACCCCTTTTTCCTTTCTGTCGGTCTTATAGAATAGCCTATATGACCACCAAAATTTCTTAAATATTCATTTAGTCCTAATCTTAAATCAATCATTCCAACTATCTTCTTATCACTTTCTCTTACTAAAAAATAAGTATATGCTGGCACCAATCCTTTTTCTAAAGCATAGCTTTTATAATGGAGTTTCAAATTATTATCTAACCATTCTTCGTATGTTTTACCTTTCTTTAATATCCTATCTAAACTTCCTTTACCATGTATCTCTGAACCGTATTCATAAAATTCTTCGATATATTCTAGTGCGTCATTTTTTCGACCAATTGTTGGCAATTCTAAATAAAATTTTTCCATTTATTTTTCACCTACTTTTAAAAAGTACCTTCTTTTTTTAAAGTCTCTATGATTTTATTTTTTAAAGTCTATCATTTTATAATTGTTTATGTGATTGTGCCATAAATTAAATATAAGCCAAATGTTGATATTGATTTTAACAACTATTTAATTATATTCTCCCACCATTTATCCAGATATTTTCGCCTGTTATAAAACTTGCGTCATCAGAAAGCAAGAATACACATAACTTGGCAGTATCTTTTGGTGTTGCAAACCTACCAAGTGGAGTTTCTTTTAATTTTTTATCTATTTCTTCTTGTTCCCAACCTCTAAGTGATAAAGGTGTTGGAGTAAATGCTGGACAAATACTGTTTGCTCTTATCATTTTATCTGCATACTCTAAAGCAGTAGCTTTAGTAAAATTAATAATACCTGCTGATGCAGCACAATATGCTGAAGATTCAGCACATGGAACTACACCTAAGTGTGAAGATATGTTTACAATAGCTCCACCATTACTCATGATTGAATATGCATATTTGGTACACATTACTTTACCAAGCAAATTAATATCTAATACTTTTTTAAAATCATTTATATCAAAATCTTTAATATAATTATCAATAAATGTTCCAGCACAGTTTACCAAGTAATCAAGTTTACCATATTTTTCTTTTATTATATCAAACATTTTAATAACTTCTTCTTCAATACTTACATCATATTTCAAAATTGATAAATTATTGTTATTAAATTCTTTTTCTGTTTCTTTGGCAGCTTCTTCATTACTATGATAGCAAGTTATAACAATGCATCCTTTATTTAATAGTTCTTTTACTATTTCCTTTCCTATTCCACTAGTTCCACCAGTTACCAATGCTATTTTATTTTTATTCATTTGAATTACCTCCTTCATTTCTCACAAGATTTTTCTAAATATTTCAGTAATTTTACTCATATTTTTTTCCGATGACATGATACTTATTACTACTCTTTTATCTTTATTAATTATAATATATTGTCCATTTGTTCCATCTCTAAATATATAGTCATCTCTTGATATAAAAGTAAAATATCCAGCACCATATTTAGGGAATAGTCTTTCAATTTTAAATAGATTAGGCGTTTCTATTTGTAATTTTGTCATTTCATTAATCCAATTACTTGGTACAATAGAAACGTTATTATACATTCCATCATTTATAAATAACATACCTAATTTATGAAAGTCATTTGGCAATAAATATAATCCTGTACAACCTGGACAATATTTTCCGTACTTTTTCCAAGTATAATCAACAATATCCATTTTATCAAATATATTTTCTTTTATATATAATTCTAAATCAATATTATGTTTTACTTTAAATAATATAGATATTATAAATGGTTCAACATTATTATAGACATATTTTGTATTTGGTTCATTTATAATATCGTAATTTAAAATATATTCAAGCAATTTAGATTTATCTAGATTCTTTTCTATAATTTCTTTATTGGACATAAGCATCTTTTCATAACCAGTTGTATGAGTTAATAATGTTCTTATTGTCCATTTTCTTATCTTATCTTTATTATTATCGTTAGTAATATAATTTTCTATATAATCATAAACGCTTTCTTCTAGTGAAAATAAATTGTTTTCGATTGCAATTCCCATTGCCATAGCAACAAGTAACTTGGAACAACTTCTTAATTCATGTAATCTTTTTGAGTCAATTACTATATTTAAATTATTATCAATTTGAATATACAAACTATCAATAGATAATTTTAAATCATTAATTCTATTTTTAATATTTTCAAATATTATTTTCACCTCATAATAAGTATATTTTTGTTACTATTTCATATTTGGCTTTATAAATTGTTATTTATCGTTTAAAGAATAAGCACCTTCTATATAATTCTTAAATGAATATATAAATAATCCATAAAATAATGGTTCAGTTAGACTTCTTATTGCAATTGTATATGTTGCTTCTTTATATTGATATAAGAATTCACTATTAAATAGTCTTACTTCAAATATACCTAAAATATTGAATAATAAAGAAGATATTATTAATGAAATAAATATAATCTTATATTTTTTATTGTTTTCTTTTGAAACTATTTTTTCTTTTAAAGTAGACTTCACTATTTTATAAAATAATAATAGTGAAATTGATGATGATATGAAAATTGGTAAGTCTTTTATAAACCTTAATAATACTATTTTAGTATATGAAGATGATGATATAGCATAATTTCTTGGTAAATCGAAAATAAAGTAATAAAATGGTAATCTAATATTAGTGTTTGAATTTATATTTATTAACTCATATACTCTTCCCCCAAATCTATAAAGAATAAAAGTATATCCAATAATAATTGTAAATATGCTAATTACTTTAATAATTTTATTATTATTTTTTATAGATAATTTATTTTTGTTTCTTTGTTTTTGTCTTAATATTAATCCTAGTAAAATAAGAAGTATTGGAAGAATTAAAATATAATGCATTTGAGGATAATAACGGGCTGTTTTTAAAAATCCTTTACTATATTTGCTCCAATATGACACTTCAATAAATAAACTAATTTCTTTAATTATTTTATGTAATAATAATAAGAGTCCTCCTATAATAATATAATTTGGAGTATTGCCTTCAGTTAGTTTCTTTTTTCTTTCGTTATATGCAGCAATAAATAACAATGAAAGACTAGCTACAATAGATACTCCACCAATAATATGACATACTTTATTTGCTAAATTATTATTATATTTTTCAATCATCTCATCATACTTTTCATAACTATCAAAGTTTTCTTTTACTGTCATATTTATAAAAAAAGTTCCATTATACCAGTGACCAATATAATCTTTATCATATCTTTCAAATTGCTTTTCATTTAATTGTTGATTTTTTGGAGTAAACATATTAATAAATCCAACCGCAGTTAACTGAACAATAATAAATAAAACGATACCTATAATAAACCACTTTTCTATAAAATGATTTCTTTTGTTGTTCATATTATCACCATTTTTATTATATCACAATAATATTGTTTACTACTTTATATTATCAACATATTATCTATATTTTTTATTATGATTAAATACATAATCACTTTAATAATTATAAAAAAAAATAAAAAGAAAAAGTTCAAGAAACTAATCTTGAACTTTTTTAGGTTAACTTCAACATTACAATATCCATCATCAATAGTACTTTCGACTCCATATTTAAGTGATAATACGGGTCGTACACCAGACGAACCATTTATATTACTCCAAGAGTAGCCACCAGAAGAATTAATCGTATTATAAAAACTTCCTGCATTATTTAATATCATTGGGGTAAGCATCCAATATGAAGAATTTGTTCTATTAAATGTTGTACTATTAATTAATTTCATCTCAAAAGTAGTAGCAAGACCAACCGGATATTTAATCTTAGCAAAAGTTAAATTAATTCTATATTATATTTATGTTTAGATATTATAATATAATTGATATATCTAATTAAAAACAACATAACTATAATAAACAATAAATAATGTTAAGAGGGCTATACCTTCTTTTTTTGATATTTTATGATCATTAATTGAAAAAATAAATAAAAGTAAGGCTGAGGCAATCATTACTGTAATATCAATATAACTAAATTTTATACTTGATATACCTCCTATTAAAGCTATCGGTATTCCAATTACTACTCCTATATTAAATATATTACTTCCTACTACATTTCCTATTGCAATATCATATTCCCCTTTTTTTGTTGCAGTTACACTTGTAACAAGTTCCGGAAGAGATGTTCCAAGTGCGACTATAGTAAGAGAAACCATTCTTTCACTTATTCCTATTATTTTTGCTAAATTACTTGCACTATCGACTACAAAATTACTACCAATTATGATTCCTAAAAGACCTATTATTGTTAGAATTATGGATTTTTTCATTGATATTATATTATTAGTTTCTTCACTATTTACTTTATTTCTAGTCATACTTATTAAATAGTACATAAATACTCCAAAGAATAATATTAATACTATTCCATCACCTCTTGGAAAAGAGTTAGTAATATTTTTGGCAAATAGGTTATCAGATAATAATACTGCAAAAGCACATGTAATCATTAGTGTAATTGGTAATTCCTTTTTTACTGTATTATTTTTTACGCTTAATGGGTGTACTAATGCAGAAAATCCTAAAATTAATAAAATATTTAATATATTACTTCCTATAACATTTCCTAAAACCATGTCACCATTATTTGATAGCAATGATTTGATACTTACAGCAAACTCTGGTGCACTCGTTCCAAATGCTACTATTGTTAGACCTATTAGTATTTTAGATACTTTAAAATTCCCAGCAATACCACTTGCGCCATCTACAAACAAATCAGCACCTTTTATTAAAATTATAAAACCTATTATTAAAAGAATAATATTTAAAAACATAATTACCTCCAAAAAAAATCGAGACCAATCCATTATTGGATCAAGTCTCGTTAAAATACAAAGTATTCTTATATAGCGGATTAAAAATCGAATTGACGCCATATAATCACTAATTATAGTGAAAACTACTCCCTTGTCTTTTATAATTATATCATAATTATATTTTTTTTAAATATTAAATTATATTTTTATTTATTTGATTACAATAGTCTTTAGTTATAATAACTCTCTTATTATATTTGCTATTTTATTACTCTATAGTCGTGATTACATGCTCTTATTAATCTATTCATTATTGCAAGGCCTAATCCTTTTAATGGTAATCCTTCGATGATAGCTAGATTTACATCCATATCATCTATCTTTCTTAATAATGAGAATAATTTATGTGATACTTCATCTAGATTTTTTCTACTTCCTATATCTAAACATTTATATTTGCTATAATATTTTAGATCTTCAGTATATGAAAGAATGATTACATTTTCTTCTTTATTTGCCATTTCAAGTATTGCTTTGATCATTTTATTATTATCATCACTATATACTAGTTTGGATACTGTTTTTGGGGCATAATGCTTATATTTCATTCCTGGCGATAATACTTTTTCACCACTTGATACTTCTTTCATAACGTTATTATCAATTGTTACTTTAGATATTATATTTTCTATATCTTCTTTTGTTATTTTCCCTGGTCTAAGTATTTTTACTTCGTTATTTATTACTCTAACAACTGTTGATTCAAGACCAATGTCAGTTTCTCCTCCATCAATAACATAATCTACTTTATTATCTAGTTCACTAATAATATCTTTAATATTAGTTCCACTAGGCCTACCTGATATATTTGCACTAGGTGCAGCAATTGGGACATTTGATTCTTTTATTAAATCATGTGCTATTTTATTTGAAGGCATTCTTATACCAACTGTGTCACCATTACATGTTGCAACTTTTGCTATATCTTTTTTCTTATTTAAAATGATTGTAAAAGGTCCAGGCCAAAAAGCATCCATTAATTTATATTCTAATTCAGTAATATTTACTGCTATACTGTCTAACATATTCATATCTGAAATATGTAGTATTAATGGATTATCTTGGGCTCTACCCTTCGCTATAAATATTTTTTTTACTGCTTCATCATTAAAGGCATTTGCCCCTATTCCATATACTGTTTCTGTAGGAAATAGGACTATTCTACCTTTTTGAATTATTATAGATGCATTTTTTATATCATCTTTTACCATACGATATCATCTTCCATTGATTCTATAGTTTCTCTTTTTCTTATTAATTTAATTTTATCTCTATATAACATTAATTCAGCTGGTCTTGCTCTTCCAGTATAGTTGGAAGACATCGAATATCCATAGGCTCCAGCATTATGTATTATTATTTTATCATTAACTTTTGGAATTGTTAGTTGTCTTTCTCTTCCAATTATATCCCCACTTTCACATATATTTCCACAAACGTTAGCTTTAACTTTTTTTGTTTTTCTTTGATTTAAAAGTGATATTTTATGATATGAATTATACATAGATGGTCTTAATAAAGTGTTCATTCCAATATCTGTACCAATCCAATATGTCCCTTTTTCATATTTTATTGCATTGACAGTTCCAATTATTATTCCAGCTTCACAAGGAATATATCTTCCTATTTCAAATTTAAATTCTTTAACTGATTTATATTCTTTTATAAATTCATTTAAAATTTTTGATAATTTGCTACTTAAAGAGGTCAAATTTAGTGGTTTTTCTTCTTCTTTATAAGGAACTCCAAATCCTCCACCTAAATCTACTATACTAATATTTTTAAAATGATCTTTAATAATTCTTAAACTTTCTTTAACCCCATTAATATAATCATCTACTTTATCATCTAAGAATAAACTTCCTAAATGCTGATGTATACCAATAAGATGTAAATTATATTTATTTACTATTTCTAATAATTTATTTATATTTTCTTCACATATTCCAAATTTAGAATCACTTCCAGATGTAACAACTTTTTTGTTGTGGCCTACTCCATTTATACCTGGATTTATTCTTACCATAATATTAGTATTTGGAAATAATTCACCCCACATTTCTACTTGTGAAATTGAGTCTAAACATATTAAAATATCAGAATCATGAACTATTTTCATTTCTTCTTTATCAATATTGTTACATACATAAAGTATTTCATTATTATCAAAATTACATTTTTTAGCTAAATCAAGTTCTAGTGGTGACATAGCATCTACTAATAGTCCAGCTTCTTTAACCATTTTTATAATATTTGGATTATTATTTGCTTTTGAAGAGTAATGAATACTAACTCTTACATTGTTTAATTTATCTTCAAGATTTTTTTTAAACTTTGATATGTTATTTATGCGACTCTTTAATACATCATAATCATAAATATATAATGGTGAGCCATATTCTTTTAATAAATCAATATTTTTCTTAATCTTGTTGATAGTATTTATCATCTAAATCATCCCTTTAACTAAAATTTTATTATAATTATAACATATTATTTTTTGTTATATCTTATTAATTATTTATTTTAAACAGTTTTGCCTTTCTTTAACAATTTTATTAATATTTACATTTTTGATTTTAAAGATCTAATTGTATTATTTATCATCTAAATTTAATTTTCTTATTACTTTTAATTCTTTCTTTGTTTTTTTTACATTTACTGTAAATTATATATAATAAATCTTAGTAATCTATCTTAACTAATTCTAAATATTGTTTCTATGATTAATCCTTCTTTAAAACTCGTATTCTGATTTATAAAAAATTTTTTTATAATTTTATTTGACTTATATAAATAATATTATGTTATAATATACCATAACTTTTGGAGTTGTTTTATGAAAAAGAATATATTTAATGAAGATGTTTATTTGCAAAGGGATATAGATTCACTTGATACATTTTATGAAAGGCATTTTTACCATAAACAAATGCGTTATGAACAAGGAATACTTTATAATGATGAAATTAATGAATATAATAATTTTTTGCATATATTAAAAGAATTAATGGAAAGTCTTGGATTTAATACTTCTCTTGAAAATATTATTGCAATATCATATTTAATAAAAAACGGTTATTTATCTTATGAAAAGTCTTTTGACATAAAATCACCAACTGATGATTTGGAAATAAAATATGGTATGTCTATCATATGTGGAATGGGGTGTTGTAGAAATTTTAGTAGTTTTGGAAACGATATATTGAATCTTTTGGGTTATTATTCTAAAATATTCTATTGTTATACTCCAACTTTTATTTTATCTAGATTTTCTTATTCCGAAGAAGCAAATCATGTCATAAATTTAATAGAACATGATGGTGTTAAATATGGAATAGATATGTATAATGGTGATACATTATATGGTTTTAAAAATAAATTAATTTTGAGTAGTATTTCTTCATATTATTTTAAATCTATAAGATACAAGCCATATTATGAAATAGTGACCGGTGAAAGTACTTTTGATGATATAGATTTTCAATTAGAAATATTTAATAACGAAAGTAAAAAAAATAAAATATCTTCCTTTGTTTATGAAGATGAAATTAGAGCGCACACATTAGAAGTAATGAGTAGGCATATAGATTTATTTGAAGATTTTCATAGTAAAACAAAAGATATAAAAAAAGACTTAGCATTGTCATTAAAAAGAAAAAATGAAAAGAAAAATCTTTAACATTAATTTTTTACAAAAAGATGAAAATTTGTATATAGAAGATATTCACTTTTTATATTCTAAGATAATGGAACTAGATTACGAGAATAGAAATAAAAGTGAAAATATAGATATTTTTAATACGGAAGCAGATCACCTATTTAATCAAACATGTAAGGATTTAACAGTAGGTCTTTTTTATGCAAAGGCTAAAGTAATAAGTTTTTTGCAGATTTAAATTGCTATGTTAAAAATTATGATAGTTGTATTAATTATCTAGATAAATTTGATTTAGACACATTATTAATTAGAGCATGTGGCTTTAATAAAATAACTAGAAGAATAAATAATTATAGATCTTATAAAGTAATAATAACTAGTAATCATAATTATATGGAAGAGCTTAAAGGTTACTATGATGAAGGATGGAATATTGAGTATATTCCACCTATAATAATAGATAAAGAAAAATGTGTTATGATTGATTCTATGAATTGGTACTAAGGTATAGTCATTTAAGTGAAAGATATAGTAAAAAAATAGATAATTAATTTTTAATTATCTATTTTTAATTATATATTTTATATTTAGGTATACTATTATATATTTAATTTCTTTATATATTCTTTTTCTTTTTTTATATTTCCTTTATTTATTGAGTAATTAACTATTTCTATATTATGGTCAATTATTTCTGCAGTTAAGAAACCAGGTTTGGGAACTAATTTATTTTTAATTAAATATTTTCTACTTGATAATAATGGTACGTTGTCATCACACAATGCTGGAATATATATTTCTTCATTTTTTCTTCCATTTTTATCGTGTATATGATAAAAATGAGAATTACCTCTAAAAGATATATTTTCTGCTCCTACTGGTAGTAATAGTCTATAATTGTCAATTTTGTGTTCTATACTTATTATGCTACCTTTCCAATTTATAAATGATTTTTTCAAGCCCAATACGTTTATATCATTCCTTGATGACAAAATATCTATAGTTTTTCGTCTTATATTTATTGCTGAATAATCGTGATTTCCTAATAATGCATATGTGGTAATACTTTTATCGAAAGGAAATTTATTTACAAAATATTCTGCTTGCTTAACTACGTCGTTAAATCCAACTCTAGGCTTAACGTTTGATTCTATAATGTCTCCCCCATGAAGAATAACATGTATTCCATTTGCAATACAATAATTGAAAATATTATACGTATAGTCTATATTTTCGTATATTGATCCATAATGTGTATCACTAATAATCAATAATTTATTGTCATTAATTTTTAATTGGCATAAATCATCATATATTTCTTTTCTATATTTTCTAGTTGAATATAAAATACTATATAAAACATAATAATCTATATCATAATATGTTTCTCTTAGTCTATTAAAATCATTATCAATTTCAAAAGAATTACATATTTCATGCATTAATGAATTACTAATCTCATAAAAACCTCTAACCATAGTTGTTCCTCCAAAAAATAAATTTTTATAAGTAAATGATAAATGATTAAACTAGTTGAATTTTTTATTAATTATTACTAATCCATCTATTCTATCAAAATCCCTTTTTATTATTTTTATTATTTTTTTTTTGCAATTATATCAAAAAAATGCCATTTCTTATTATCACTTTCTCTTATTGATTCAACTTCTTCAAATTTTAATATTTTATAATTCTTTAAATATTCTTTTACTCTTTCAATTGAAAAAGTGTTTATCGTTTCATCAATACTCCATGAATCTCTATCACCGAATAATTGTCCTATAAAGTATCCGTTATCTTCAAGTGAATTATATATTTTATTCCATAATGTATCGAAATCATCTGGATTACAAAATGGAATACTAAAAAATGCAGTGATTAATTCTGTTTTAGGTAAATTTATATCTTCAAAACTGCTTTCGCTAAAAGTAACATATTTTTTTTCATCTTCTGATAATCTATTCAAAATATAATCTTTATTCAACTGCCTATCTATAGCTAATACGTGTATTCCTTTTTTTACCATATAAACAGTTTCGTTTCCACTACCACATCCAAGATCAATTGCATTTTTTACGTTATTTTTTTTAAAAAATTCTACTAGCAACTCACTTATATTATTTCCATATGTTCTTGATTGAAAATTAGTCCAATCTTTCATTATGATCACCTCGTTACAAAACTCTTTCTTTATTTTAATGAAAATATTTTTTATTTCACATAATATAAATTATAATTTTTACTTTAAATTTTGATGTGTCTTGTGTTTAACTATATCAAATTTATTCCATGTATTTATTATATATTATTTTTTCTAAAAATTTAATACTAATAAAAGAATGATTTTCATCATCCTTCATGTTCAATTTATTTATCAAATTTTATTATCTTATAACACTGTTTGGAAAAAGAAACTTATTACATATTTTTTAGCTGCATAATTGTTTGATATCTTTAATTCTACGATTTCTTCTAATTTTTCTTAGTGAATCCATTTCAAGACGTCTTACATTTGACCTTGTAACATTGTAAATCATTGCTATTTGCTCTAAAGTATGCTCTTTATTTCCATTTAAACCAAACTTTAATTCTATTATTTTTGCTCTTTTATCATCTAATGATATAGATTTTGAAATATTTGATGAGAACAATATTTCATTTATTATTTCTCTTGATATAGAGAGATTAACTATTCTTTCTATATCCACTGAATCTTCAATGAAATCCTCATCATTTTCTAACATTTCTTCTATAGATTTATTATTAATAAATTCTCCAAAAGCAAACATTTGTTTATTATCTGATAATAGTCCATTTTCTTTAGCAATGCTATAAATTTCTTTAAGCATTTCTCTATCACCATCATATTTTTTACCCCATTCTTTTTCTACTAATCTTTTTATACTATTAAATTGATAATATATGCTATAAGGAATATTTTTTTCTTGGCTAATAGATTTTTTAATATGACTTGTAATACATATATATGCCCAATATATAAATGAAGGGCCTTTCCCTGGATCAAAACTTCTTATCGCATATAAAATCCCTTCATAGCCATATGACATTAGTTCATCTTCATCTATACCTACTTTTTTACCTACTTTATATGCCGAATATTTAATTAGCTTAAAACAATTCAATAGTATTTCTTTTTCAAGTTCTGTATTTATTAATCTATTTCCGTCATTATAATACTTTAATATTTTTTCATTTAATTCATCTTTAGTTACGGGATTGTACTTATCTATATTACGATTTGTATAATAATAGTCATACATATCTATTACGCCTTCTAAACTTTCTGATTTACCACATATTCTTATTCCTTGTTCATTTATCAAGTTACAAACATGAAAAAATTCTTTTTCGCTTAATTTTAGTGCTGTTATATCACATAATTTTATTGATTTATATGTTTCTTCAGTTATTTCTTGTTTTCTATTTGTTGATTTTCTAGTTTTTGTTACTACTTTGTTTTTTATAAAATCACTTAATATAAATTCATCTAATTTTGTATAATCTTCTAAAACCACTTGATTATCACTATATTCAACATTAGCCATATTTGGTTTATCTAATTCTTCTAAGCCATGGCTTTCAATTTCACCATAATCAAAATCTTTAACTCTTGAACTTCTTTGCTCTTTAGTTATACATTCATTTTTTGGAAAACTTCTAAGTTCAATATTATTCAATGAAAATATTCTCTTAATTATTTTTTTTTCATTTTCAGTAATATTTAAATTTTCTATTAACTCTTCAAACACATATTTTTTACCGTTTAAATCAATAATAATTAAATGTTGTAATTGATCCATTACCTGTTTTTCTAATTCTTCCATGTGCACTAGCCTCTCATTCCGTTTTTCAGTATTATATTATTATTTTTAAATTTTTACAAGTAAGTTATCTTTTATATGATATAATTATTTTGGAGGTTGATATGAGTTTTAATTTGAACTTAAAATTTTTTATTAAAATAACTGTTGACAAGAAAAAATTATCAAATGAAATACATTCAAAAACAGATTCTGCACATTTTGATCCTTGGCGTGATATCTCTTATCCTGAACAATCTAATTACGGTAGTTTGGACTTTGATCATGTATATGATCCTAATCATGGATGGACATCTTTTTCTCATACATACAGAAGTCAATTAACTAGTGAAAGGGATCATGATCAAGCTAGTGATGATATTCTTAATGATCCAGATTATGTGGATATATGCAATAAAACTTTATAAAGAAAACTTAGTACTTGTAAATAGTACTAAGTTTTTTTATGCTCTATTTTTAGTTTTTGTTATTATTTTAATATTTTATACATTTTTTCCTTTAGATTTTTTATTGCTTTTGCTCTTGCACTTATTTTATTTTTTTCTTCTAATGATAGTTCTGCTAGAGTTTTTCCATTTGCTAATTCAAATATTTCATCAAAACCAAAACCATTTTTTCCTCTACATTTATTAGAAATAAACCCATCTAATACACCTTCACCTATTATTTCATTCTTTCCATCGTAATAAACTAAATAACATATTACTTTTGCACTTCTATCATTATACTTATTTACTTCATTAATTAAATATTCATTTCTCATTTTATCAGTAGCATCTTCTCCTAAAAATCTATGCGTTAATACTCCAGGAAATCCATCTAAACAATTAATATATAATCCAGTATCATCTGCTATTGTCTCTTCTTTTGAAATATTATATATATCATGTGCTTTTTTTCTTGCATTTTCTAAAGAATTAGTTTCACCTTCTTCTACATCAATAAATATATTTTTTCCTTTTAAAGAATAAATATCATCTTTATTTAAAATCTTTTTTATTTCTTCTATTTTTCCTTTATTATTCGATGCTAATATCATATTCATTCATCTCCTTTTATTTACTCATCTATTTTATTACATAATTTATAAATATGGTATGTTATTCTATATGTTCTATTTAGTTAAAGAATTATTTACATAACTCTTATAATGTCATATGTTTATTTATCGTTTGTACATGTATTTAATTAATCTTTCTTTATAGTCAATTGGGACTAATTTTTTGATATTGCCTTTTTCATCAGTTGATATTTCTGGTATATATAATCCTGTTTTGAGTTCTATATAACTAGCAAGTTCTCTTCGATGACAAAAGGAATCAATTGGTTCATGACATAAAAATATAATATGATCACCAAATTTATTTTCTAATGTATTTATTAATTCTTCAATATTTAAATTTTTCAATCTTGATTCATAGTAACTTTCAATATATTCTTCTTCTATTAAATATTTTAACCTTTTATATTCTTCTATATCTATTTTGTTATTTTTTAATAAATAATCAATCTTTTCTAATTTTTCAGCATATGGAATGTAAGTAAATAGCCTAGGTGCTAATTTTTTATATGAATTTCCATAATAATTCCATGCTGTTCCGCCATCTCCTGTTATAGAAACAGTATTACCTGTTTTGACATTCTCATAACTTCCAGTTCCTAATATAACGTTTGATATTCTTTCTTTTAATCTTTTATCGATATTTATATGGTTAGACATATCAATCTCCTACTTATTCTATTTTTGTGTTATTTTTCCTTCTTTATCAATTGAGGCATTAACACTCCAACTATTTATTTTACTTATTAATTTTTCTTTTTCCTTACCACTTAATAAATCTGTATACATATTTTTTTGTAATGCTGGATATATATAATATTCCATTACACCATTTTTATCTAACTTAATTTGAAATATAGCAGTTTCTTCTTCATTACCGTTGAAAATAAAATCTCCTAAATTGTAGATAATAGGTTTTCCCTTATAAAATTCTATTCCTTGTAATACATGAGCATGACTTCCGATTATTACGTCTGCTCCAGCATCTATATACTTTTTAGAACTATCTATTTGTTCTTTTTCTAAGTCATGTGACCCTTCTTTACCATAATGAAGCAATACAATTACAAAATCACTGTTTTCTTTTACTTTTTTTATTTGATTAATCATATTTGTTGGATCGTAACATCTAAATACTCCTTCTTTATTATCTTCTGCTCCTGGTGTTAAAATATATTTTTCTGCTCTTGTACCATTTAAAAAGGCAATTTTATATCCATTAATAACAAAGTAGTATTCTTTTTTTGCTTCTTCTAAGTTATGTCCTGCACCAATATGAGGTATTTCATACTTATCAAAATAATCTAACATATCAAGAAATGCTTCTTTTCCAAAATCATAAACATGATTATTAGCAAGGGTAACTAAATCTACACCCATTTCTTCATATATTTTTAATCTTTCAGGTTTTGCTCTAAAGGTATATTGCTTACCATTCATTTTTTTCCCACGATTACTAACAGTAAACTCTGAATTAGCTACCATTAAATCACTTTCAGTCATAATTTTTAATACAGAGTCTGATAATATTCCTTTTACTTTTTTATCCCTTTGATCGTATTTAGGCATAATATACCAGTTATCTGCTAAGGATATATCTCCTACAAAACTTAATTCACTTATTTCTTTTGATTCAATTATCTTAATGTTATCCATTTCATCATAATTATTATTATATAAATCTTTTAACACTCTATATGAAAAACCAGTAATTATATGCCATTGCTTTTCATTATATTCTTCATTTTTCAGTATCTCATCAAATTCTTCTAATTTACCATTATAGTTTTTATCAATCCATTCAATAAAATCTTTATCGATTCCTTTGTCTTTAAGTTTGTTATATACTACATCTATGATGCTTTCTTTTATAACTATATTATCTTCTTCTATAGGTTTAATTTCATTTTTATTATCTTTTGCTATTAAATACACTCCTATTACAATTAATATTATCAATAATATTTTAGCCCACAATTTAATTTTTACTTTCATCATAAAATACCTCTATGCTAATAATATAATACCACAAAAAAAGAGATTATTTCTCTTTTTTAGTTGGTTGTATTATAAAATTGGAAAGAAATAAATGTTATAATCTTATACTAAATATTTAATTGTTTATAGAAAATTTTATCATTTTGTTTCTTTAATTTACTTAATAAAAGGCATTATGAAAGGATGATTCTCATCATCCTTCACTTTGAATACTATTTGACAATGAACTTTTTAGTCTTCTATTTCATGATCCACTAAGACATTACCTGCTCTACTTTTAAATATATGTCTAAATTCTTCATGGATAAAACTACTTTTATATGATGTTATTCCTTCAAAATAATTTCCATTTTTTGAAATATATTTTGTATATACATCTGGTCCCATTTCACTATTATTATTTCTTATATTTTTAATTTCATTTGGACCTAAATCTATTATATATTCTACTTTTGTATTAGCATATTTTCCTGTAATACTTGTTTTGTCTTCATCGTCATTTTTTATATATTTTGATAATCCATACCAATTCTTTCCTATTAATCTATTTCCTTTTTCATATGGATCTTCACTATCATTTGAATATGGGAATGGGTTATTGTTATTTATTGATCTATATACTTTGTCATCTTTATTTATATTTTGATTACAATAACATTTATTTAAACACATTGCTTCATCTTTATATCCAAGTGATACTGCATTTTTACAATAATCCTTTACTACTTGTTCGTTATAACATAATACTGGACATATTGTACTGCACCTGTAGAAACAATCTGATGCACTTTGATAATTATTTATATCTGTATCCCAACTCTTATCACAATACTCTGCAATTTCTCCTGTTTCTATTGGTTTAAATTCTTTTGTACAACTATGTTTTTCTTGTTCTGGTGTAGGTGGATCCCCATGATAGCAATAATCATTACAATCTCCTGTTTTTTCGACATATCCGAATAAAATATCATTGTTAATGCTTAATGGTTGGTCAAGTACTACATAATATTTTCCTTTACCATCTTGAAAAATTTGTTGTGGGTTCATATTTGTCAATAATGATATGTAATACTTGTTTGGAGTATCTTTTCCTTTTGACACAATTTGATATTTTGTTTTGCTGTTTTCTACTATATCACATTTTACATTACATGTTGGAGTATGTTTTAACATTTTAAAATGTCCAAGACATGTTACTTCTTTTCCTTTTTTAGTTAATACTGTTCCTTGCACATCATAGAACCCTATAGAGTCTTTATCTGATGGCATTTCGATTTTTTGTGTCACTCCTTCTTGTGTACCTGTATATATATTTGTTGATACTATTTTTTCGTTTAAATTTTTTGTAACTATTTTCATTTTTACGGTTTCTATTTCGTCACCTTTTTCTAGGTTCTCCAAGTTTGTTGGTATTACTTCGGCTGTTACATTTCCACCTTCATATACATTATTTCCTAATGATTCTGTTCCAGAACTTGGTGTTATATTTATTTCACATCTTATATTTCCTTCCCCAATTTTATATTTACATACTTCTTGATCTTTATAATATGGGGTTTCTTCACTTGCTACATTTTTTCCTACTGTTACTTTTGTTTCAATATTATGGCTTACTCCTGCATTTACTAATGCACTTGAGAATTTTGCATTTGGTGTTGCACTTAAGTTTGTATAATATAAGTTCTTTCCATATACTGGTGTATTATCAATTCCAGTTTTCTTGTTATAACATATATTTGAATCATCTGGAAAATAAATATTTGCTTTTCCATCTGTTGATATACATCTTGATTTAAACTCTTTGACATTTTCATGTTTATCTATCGATTTATATACATTTGTTTTGTAATTAGTTTTATCTATATTATTTTTTGCTACTACTACTAACGTTTGTTGATTACCACCTACATGATGTTCTGGAGTTGACATTTTTACTATATCTACTAATGTTTCTGTTTCTTGAGGAACTAATTTATTATTTATTACTTCACTTACTTTTGATGTTACTGTTTCTCTATCTACTTTATAAATATTCTCTTTCCAACTTATCTCTCCGTATTTTTCACCTGCAAATTCATTTAAATAATATGGACTTGAGCTTGGTTTATATGTACTATCCATTGCATGATTATACATATCATATATAAGTTTTAGTCTTTTTCTTCTTAATTCTTTTTTCTCTTTTCCTGGAATTGAGGCATAATCAAATTTCCATTGTTCTAGGTTAAATTTATATGTACATTCTTTTTTCCCTGTTTGTTTTACTTGATAATCTATTCCTTGTCCTGCTACATATTTTATATTTGAAATATCGCTAAATTTAAATGATGTAGTTTCTTTACAAGCAGTTGTTATATATGTTCTTTGATCAAAGATTGTATCATTTGTATCATTTCCATCAAAATCTGTTACTTTATCACTTATACATGATGTTATTGTTGCATTTATATCTTGCATATATTTATTTGATGTATCATCTTTATTACAAGTTGATGATGCATTTAATATTTTATCTAATCCTTTATATGGGTTACTATTGTTACAACTGTTTACTGATTCCAAATCCGGAGCATCAAGATTACTTGGCTGGGTAGGTGATTTCCCATATTTATAACCACATGCTGTTAAAATACAATTCTTTTTTCTATTTCTTGGATTACCTTTTTGTTCGATATCTACTGATGCTTCACAATAGTTTTCGGCACATTTTAAGTACTTATCGGTTCTTTTACATTGTTTTAGTGTTTCTTTAGTTAAATCACACGTCTTTTCACATACTTGTGGGCAATCTATTAAATCTATTGCATACCAATGTCTAATCCCTTCATCTTTTTTACCTTTATTACAATCTCCATTTATTTGATAATAATTTTTATTTTTATTTCCAACAAGGGCATCTTCTAGATTTGGTCCTATATAATATTGTAAGATTTCTTTTCCACTTACATCTTTCTTGCATGTTACTCCATCATCTTCTAGTTCACAATGTTGATTTTGTTGATCATTACAATTATTTAGAGCTCTTTTAGACCATATTCCATCTCTTACTGTTATTAGTTCCGTTTCTCTTTCTACATATTTTCCATATAAATATATATAGGCTTTTTTACCACAATATACTGTTTTTGTTAGATGATAACTACCACCATTTGTTGTTCCTTCACCACATGCACAACTATAGCCACCTGACCAACTGCACACACTTCCACTACATGTTCCACCAGGATGTTTTACTGCACATTTCTCAGAACATAAATTAGCTGAATCATAGGTATCTGACTTTGTACCACACGCGCAATTATTGGCATCTTCCCACTCCCAATCACTTTCTTGCCATGTTGATGCTTTTGCTTGAGTACCGTCTCTTTTTTTCATAATATCAACTATTGGTGAAGAAGCAAGAAAAACCCTTTGTGGATTAAGCATTATATCATTTTCTTTTTTAACTCTTCTCACTGGAATTGCTTGTATATAATATTGTTCAAATTTAGAATAATCTAAATTAACTTTGAAATATTTTTCTATATTTTGAAGGTTGTTTGCATGTTCAGTTACCCATTTATTTAAGTATCCATTTAATATGTTGTTTTCTGTTAAATTAGAATCTTCGTATATTTTTGCATATGCAGAAGTGCTTGGTTTCTTATACTTAATTCTTCTTCTTTTTGTCATAAATGAAAGAACATATTTTTGATATGGCATTTCTCCATGAGTTTTCGTTGAAGAGTAATTATTTTCAACCACTGGTTTAGGATTGTAATCATTACAATTTTCGCTATATAGTTGATAATAAAGTGTCCCATGCACTATATAATTATCTCCGTATTCTGTTTGAACTACAGTATCTGTCGAAGCGACATCAGCCATACTTGGCAATTCGTGGAATAGTGCAGTATTTTGTCCAGACCATTCAGTAAATGTGTGAGGATCATTATCCTGTGGTAACATTTGATTAAGTCCCCAGCTTTGACCACTTGTCATGTCACTCATACTATTTGGTAGCCTAACATCACCTGCATTATCTTGATAAAATTCTCTCATTATGTTTGGATGATATAGTAAGATTGGTTTTGCATCTTCGTTTCCATTTTTTATTTTTTGTGGTTCGCCGGTTCCATTATACATTACAATGCTTAACTCGTAGGCATATGCAGTTTCCCATGAATTACCACTTGTTGGATTCCAATTTTGCCCATCATTCCATGTCGTTGGATCAAATTCTGTTGCTTTTGCAATAATTGGCATTAATCCTATTAATAAAACTATAATTAAATATATATTTAGATGCTTTTTTATCATATATTCACCTACTATTCTATTTAATATAATTTTACTATATTATTTTATTTTTGCAAATAAAAATATACTATTTGATCTAATATCTTTATTTGTCTTGTTCTAATTTTTTATAGTCTACCTTACCAATCTTTGTTTTTGGTAGATTTTCTCTAAATTCATATTTTTGTGGTATTTTATATTTTGTTAAATTATCTTGACAATATTTTTTAATTGCTCTTTCTATTTCTTTTGATGGTTTAACATTTTCTTTTAATACTATAACTGCTTTAGGAACTTCGCCTTTATCTTTGTGTTTCATTGCTACAACTACTGATGTATCAACATATTCACACTTATTTATTACTTCTTCAAGTTCCATTGGATATATATTATAACCATTAGATATTATCATACGTTTTAATCTTGATTGATAGTGTATAACACCATCATCTGTCATATAACCTAAGTCTCCTGTATGAAGCCATACTTTACCATCATAATGTGTTTTTAAAACATTAGCTGTTTCTTCATCTTTATTGATATACCCTAACATTACTGATGGACCATTAACGCATATTTCTCCAACAGAACCATATTCCAATTCTATATCAGTTTCAGGCTCAAATATCTTTATGATATTGTCTGGATTTGGTATCCCAATATTATCTAAAGATTTAACACTTTCACATGTAGCTGAAATAAATGCAGTTGCTTCTGATAATCCATATCCAATTTGAATTCTAGTAAGTGAACCACAATCTCTAAAATAATCTAGGGTATTATTAATTAACTCTGGGCTTAGATAGTCTCCACCACTTAGTATTACTTTTACACTTTCAAAGCTCTTATCTCCAAGTTTTTTATTTTTTATTATATAATTTAACATTGTTGGTATTACTGGCAATAAATTAGGTTTTTTTGTTTTTATTGTCTTGTTTAGTTTATTAACATCAACTTTAGGCATTAAAATACATTTTAATCCTATTGCTAATGGAACGTGTATACATACACATAAACCAAAGCCATGAAATATAGGTAATGCTGAAAGTATTGAGTTTCCTGCTACTGCTTCTTTACATACAACAGTGCATTGTGTTGCAATTGAATTAAAGCATAAATTTGATAAGATTACGCCTTTACTTTTACCAGTAGTTCCACCACTATAAATAATAACTGCTGGAGACTCTTTCCCTCTATTAACATGTGTTTCTATTAATTTGCTTTCATTTTTTATAAAGTCATTCCATCTTATAACATTTTCTTTATATCTCATATTTAATCTATTTTTTATATTATATAATCTTTTTAATAATGGTTTCATACTATTACTTACTTCACACATTATTAAATTTTTTATTTCTAGATCTTTTATTTTACTATATGTTACATCTGTTGCAAAAAGTGTTGTAGAATTTGTTTCTTTTAAAGCTTCTTCTATATCTTTTATACTTGATAAAGGATGAATTATGTTGCAGATTGCTCCTATTTTATTTACTGCGTATATTATAAATATAGCCTCTGGTGTATTAGGCATACATATAGTTACACATTCGTTTTCTACTATGTTTAAATTTTTCAATGAAATTGCAACATTATCTATTTTTTTTATTAATTCTTTATATGTATATTTAACATCAAAGTACTCTAGTGCAACATTGTTTGGATATCTAACACTTGTATCATTGACCATATCATACATTGAACCATTATAATATTCTAAGTGTTCTGGCATGCGATCATAATATTTTAACCAAGGTTTTTCCTTATCATATTTGTGTTCATTTATTTTATTTATTATTTTTTTTATATAATCATTAACTATTCCCATATCATTCATCTAATCTAATTATTAATTAGTATTTAGCTCCTTCTTTAAATTCTATAATAGATTATTTATTAATTCAATTAATTATTAATTATTACATAATATTCCATATTTTACTAAATATTTAATTTTCTTTTGATATATACCACATAAATAGTGATCCTAAAAAGTTACCTATAATACATATTATTATTGAAATATCAAATGTTCTTGCTACTCCAAGAGTTATTATGTTTGCAATACAGTGTTGAAATCCACATAAAATAAATAAAGGAATTCCATATATTATACCTAGTGGAGTTTTTTTCTTATACATAAGTACTGCTATATACATAATTATTCCACATAATAAAGATTTTATAAAAAATGCTAAAGATATATCCCATGTTTTAACTTTTAATACTGCATTATTGTATATTTCTATATCTGCTAGAGAAAATATTAATCCAAATAGATATCCTGCTAGCAAGTTAACAATTAGTATTATTAGTAAATTAGATATTTTTATTTTGTCTTGAATAAGAAAGCCACATTTACCTGTAAAAAGGTTTAATCCCATATAACACACTCCTAAAAGTCCAAGGGCAAATATAAATGGTCCTATTGGATTTCCTAGTTTTAATAGTGCGTAATTACCTAATCCAATAAGTAGTGATGCAGCTATACTTTTTCTTATTAATTCTTCATATAATTTCATTTTATAATCATCTACCTTTCATATAAATTATATTTTATCACAAGTATGGTCTTTGTACAAAAAAAAGAGAGATTACTCTCTCTAAGAACCTGTACTACAATATTTTTTAATACCTGTTTTAAATATTTTAACACTTATAAATAAGACTATTAAAGTTAAAAAAGGCATTAATATGTATATAATATTTGAACTTTTATCAGTTAAATATCTTATTGGATAATAATTTACTAAAGCAATTGGAATAGCGCTTGAAAAAAATAATCTAATTGCCTTTTTATATATACCCATTGGATATTGTGCTACTTGTTTAGTACCATTAGTAAAAATATTAATTACTTCTAAACCTTGAATGGTTATAAAACAAAAACTTGCTCCAATTATAAATACTGACATTATTACGACAATACATCCAATTATCATTAAGAATATTAATATCAATTTTATAATTGTTATATTTTTTATTGCTTTTTTTATGCTATATACTAATAATCCTATAGAAAATATTACTCTTCCTATTTTTTCATAGCATATATCACTACCAAATATTTGAATAAATAAACTTCTAGGTCTAATTAATAACATATCAAAATTACCATTAATTATTATTTTTGAAAAGTTATCATAGCCTCTTCCAAACATTTCAGATAGTGAAAACCCAAGCCATAAAATGGAAAAGCCTAATAATAATTCATATGTATTATATACTTCTAATAATTTAAATTTATTTAACAATGACATTACTGTAAATAACTCTACAAACATTGCAAGAGTTTGTGATATTATTGTTAAAATAAATGATGATTTATATTCGAGACATATTTTCAAGTGTAATGATAAATAATTTTTTATTAATTTCATTATCCACCTTGTATTGAAACCTTTTTTAATGCTTTTTTCATTAATAATCTACCAAATAACACTAATAAGACTATCCATATTATTTGAAGTATTATACTTTGTATTCCATATGAAATACCTATATTTCCCGAATATATTCTTTGTGATAAATCACTAATTAATCTAAATGGTAAATATTCAGTTATAGCTATAAATAGTACAGGTAAAAGTGGAAGTGGAATATCGAATCCTTGAAGTAAACCTTGAATTATATATATTAAACTAGATATTCCTTTATCTTGATATGTAAAAAATGCTATTATTTGTACAATCATTGCAATTGATGCTGTTATAAATGATCCTAAAATAATTGCTATTATAAATAAGAATAAGGATTCTATTGAATATGGTAACGACAAGCCATATGGTTTGGGAAGCAAAAAAGCAAATATTATTACAGGAATACATCTTAAAGCACATCCTGAATATCTTTTAGCTAAATGCTTTAAATACCACCACCAATATAAATCATATGGTCTACATAATTCATATGCCACTGTTCCATTTTTGATTTGCTCTATTATTTGATTATCTTTTACTCCTGGAGCAACAAGAGAAAAGAATGCTTGATTTAACCATACATAACACATTAATTGACTAAAATTAATGCTTTCAACTGATGCATGATCATAAAATGCTTCATAAACAAATACATATAGAATTCCCCAAAAGAATTGTGTAAGTAATCCTGCATAAGCAGCACTTTTATACTGAAGCCCTACTTCTATTTGACACTTAAAATAACTTAAATAAGCTCTCATAAATTATATTCCTCATATAATTTAACAATTACATCATCAATATTTTTTTCAAGAATATTTACATCTTCTATTTCACATATTTTTGAATATTCTCTTATTACTTTAGAAATTGTATTATATTCCATATTAACATCTAATATTGCTTTATTTTTTTCTTTTTTTATTATTTTAACTTCTTTTATATTTGGTAGTTTTTCTATATTTTTATATATAATTTCTACTTGTTTATGATTACTAAATTTTTTCTTGATATCAGTTAGTTTTCCATCATATAGTTTTTTCCCATGACCAATAACTATTATTCTATTTGTTAATGATTCAATATCTGTCATATCATGACTTGTTAAAATAATAGTTACTTTTTTCTTTTCATTTATATTTTTTATAAATTTTCTAACTTGTACTTTTGATATAGCATCAAGCCCTATTGTTGGTTCATCAAGAAAAAGAATTTTTGGATTATGAAGTAATGATGCAGCAATTTCGCAGCGCATTCTTTGCCCAAGACTTAATTGTCTTACTGGGATCTTAAGAAAATCTTTTAGATTTAAAAGATTTACTAATTCTTCTTTTGTTTTAAGATATTCTTCATCTTTAATTTTATATATATCTTTTAAAAGAAGGAAAGAATCTTCTACTGGTATATCCCACCACAGTTGTGATTTTTGTCCAAAGACGACTCCTATATTTTTGACATATTTTATTCTGTCAATGAAGGGAGTGAATCCCATTATTGATATTTCACCACTATCTGGTTTCAATATCCCTGTTAACATCTTAATTGTTGTGGATTTTCCTGCTCCATTTGGTCCAATATAGCCTACAATTTCTCCTTTATCAATACTAAATGAAATATTGTCTACTGCCATTATTTCCTTATATTCTTTTTTAAATAAAGATTTGAAGGCATTAATAAGACCACTATCACGTGTGTTTACTTTAAATGTTTTATTTAAGTCTTTTACGTTGATAAAACTCATATTCCTCCTATTTTGACATCTTAAAAATAAGGGACTAATACATCCTCCTTTCCTACAAACACAAAAAACCACATTTTCATGTAGTATACCCTTAAACAATATTATTTTTCAAAACGTCAATGTAATTATAGTTTATTTATTCCTATTTTTCAAGTAGAAAATAAAAAAGTGAATTAATCATTAATTCACTTTACTGTAATCTTTTACTATCACTACTTATTTCAATATAGCCTTGTTCTAATAAGTCAACTTCTTTTTCTTTTAATTTTACAATTGTATCTAAATTATTGTCATATTTTTCTTTATCAATTCCAACTGTTCTTAGATTTGGTAAACTTTCTAAAAATGAGATATCTTTAATATCAGAGTTTTCTATATGTACAATTGAAAGGCCTTGTAGATTACCAATTAAATTAGGATTTTCAATATGGGAGTTTGATACATTTAGAAAACTTAAAGATGTCATATGTTGAATATTATTAATATCTAATAAATCTGAATCTGTTAGTACTAATCCAAGATAACTTTTCCCTTTTAAAAAATCAGTCCTTATAAATCGATTGTTAGTTATACACAAATAGTCTAAATCTAGCTCACCTATTCTATCAAAATTGCTTATAATACATTTTTCAAATGTTACTGTTTTTAAACTCTTTATTTTTTTCAATTTATCTATAATTTCATCTGTAATTCTAAAATTTTTAAAGGTAATTGATTCAAGATTTTCAGTATGGTCTAGTATTTCAATATCTACATCTTTAACCATACCTTGTATATCAAGTTGATTTAAAGTTAATTCTTTTAGTGTAGCTAATTCATTTTTTGAAAATTCGTTACCTATTTTATTTAATTTAAATCCTAAAAAAATTGCTAAATCTTTATTTTTAATTTGCATATTTTCCATATTCTCACTTCCAATTTATTACATTAATTGATTAGTTTGCAATTGTAACCCATTATATTTAAAAACTGCTACTTTTAATTCTTTTTCTTTGGCTTTTTTAAATTGAATTTCATTTATTATCCCAACTATGAGTTTATTTATATTATTTTTATTTTCTTCATAATTATCATTAATTGAAATGATATAATTTAATCCAAGAACAAATGCATCATCTGGAGCCATATATTCTTCATTAGTTCCATTATAATACTTATATATCTTCTTTACATCTTGAAAATAGAATTTTTTATATGTTTTTTTAATGAAATCTATAAATTCATTTGTTAAAAAATCATTTGATAGTATCTCATTTATATCATACTTGTCAAATTTTGTTAGTATGTTTTTTTCTTCTTCATCAAATTGAGATATGTTTCCATCAGATAACAATGTAAAATATTTAAAATGCTCATTTTCTTCTAACATACTTTCAATATTGCTATCTTCAAGTTGTTTTTCATATATTTTTAAATCTAGTAATTGATATAAATATTTTAATGTCATAATTTTATATTTTTCTTCCATGGTAACCTCATTCTATATAATAAAATTTTTATTTTTGTTTACTCTTATTTTTAGATAATATCTTTATTTATTGTTGGTGGTGTAATTGAAGGTTTTTGCTTATTTTGTAATATTTACACCATCTATTATTTTGCTTTCTGTTAGTACCCAACTAGCGCTTCTTACTAAGTCACTAAATGGTATTATATATTTTCTTCCCCATGAACTTACTGTAAATCCACCATAATTTACACCTGTTATAAATACAGAATGGCCTCCAATTCCCCAATTTGCTGTAGAATCGGAATTATATTCTTCCCAATCTGCTGATCTTAATTCTATAGGATATCCTGATGTGTATATACCTAAACTATACATTAAGCCATTATTTATTCCTTCTCTTACTCTATTTTTTATGTTTTCAATATCTTGATTATTAATTATATAACTCATCATTTTTATAGTCTGGGATTCATAAGTCAAACCTTTTGTATTTAAGTATTTATCTATTAAAAAAACATTTTTACCTACAAAACTAGATAAGTATTCTTTCTGTTGCGAATCAATTGTTACTCTTCCTAGTGGATCAAGTTTTGTTGAGAATAAATCTATATTTACTCTATAACTATTTCCACTCTTAATTATAAGTTTGCCACCATTTTCAGTAGTATTAGCATATAAGAATAAATCAAATAATAATTCTTTAGAATTTAGTGTAGATTTTCCATCTACAATTGTATACATTGGGAATCCAAATCTATATAAAAACTCTTGTTCATTACCTAGAAATCTACTAAATATTTCGTTGCAAACAGATGCATAACTGCATGCTCCTGAGTCATCAATTGCTTCAATTATCATTGATGCATCTCTATCAGATAAATAATATTTTTTCATAACTTTATCTTTAAATTCTAAATATTCATTACTTACAGCATCTTTGTAAAATTGTGGTATTACTTCATTTCTTCTAATTGCTTCAGCAATTCTTTTCTTTACTTCTACATAATTATAAGTTTTTCCTGTTTCAACATCTGTAAATATAAACATTTTATAAAATAATCCTTGATTAACACCATATGTAGATGTAGTTGAGCTTCCTATTCTATCAAAATTTGGTTTATCTTGATTCATAATATTTTTTAATGCTATTGAAATTCTTTCAAAACCAAGGCTTTTAAATATTTGTCTAGCATTCCCATTACTTGTTATATAAGAGTAATCTTGAGTATTTATTGCACCAGTTATTTGATTTATTGCATCTAATCTTGTAGAGTTATATTTTTCCATATATTTACTTATTCCATATTCTACTACTTCAATGTCATGCATTTCTATTTTGTTTAAAGTTGCTTGTATCTTTTTAAAGCCAAGCTCTTTAAATCTTTGTCGAGCATCTCCAAAACTTGTCATGAAATTATAATTTTCAATTAAAAGCATATCTTTGATTTGATTAATAGCATTTTCTCTTGTTGAATTATTTTTTTCCATCAATTTATTTATACCATACTCTACTGTTGCTATATCATTATCTGTTACATCTTCTATATTATTTTTTTCAACAATAGCACCTATAATATCATCATATGAATAGTTACTTATTAATGCTTTAAGTTTATCATTTACTGGTAAGAATTCAAAATTTTCTGAATAAGCTGATGATTCAATTATCTTGATTGCATCAGTTTCAGAACAATGCATTTTTTGACAAATAGACTCAATACATTTTGATAGAATCATCTGTTTATATAACGAATTATTACCATCAAAAATGTTTTCATTTGCTCTTATCGTTACCGAATTGTTCTTTGCCGTATTATCTATTGTTATAGATTTACTTATCACTTCTAATAATTCACTTAAATATTTATTAGTTAATTCTTCATATCTATCATTAGTTGTTAAAACATTATCAGTTATAATATCTTTCCTTCTTAAATTTTCTAATTCATTAGCATATTCAATTGATTCAGCATCCATTGGCATAACAGGTGTTATTTCCGTTTTTGTATTTCTTATTTCATCAATTTCTTCAATGGTCATTGTACTAATATTTTCGTATATTTCTTGTGGTATATGTGTACTAACATCATGAATATGAAATTTATAGAATTCTTCAGGGGCTTTATTAAATTCGTATAATGTTGTTGTAACACTATTTGAATCCCATGTTAAATCACAAAGATAATTTTTGCCATCTAAGATTACTACATTCCAAGCATGACCGCCAGTGCGTGATATACCGGAATCATAATATGCCTTAATACCTTGTCTTGTAAGCATTTCTTGAAAAATGATAGCATAACCAGCACATACTGCATTTCCAGAAATTAATCCTCTAAGAGATCTTGTAGAGTCAGACGTATAAGATTCAATATTTCTATTTTGCTCTAACATTATGTCTTCCAAATTACACTTTATTGCATCATATTTAATCATATCTTTTAAGATATCATATATATATATAGCTTTTTCTTTTTCATTCCAAGATAAATCAAGATATTCTTCTATCTCTTCCATTTTTGAAATTATTGCATATGCTTCATTTCTTGTATAAACACTTGATATAAATTGGCTTCCAAAATAATTTGAACACATTGTATAATTATTTTGTTTATTTTCATAATAATCAGTAGTTAAGTCACCCTCTATTTTAATTAAAATATTTTCGTTTAAATCATATAAATTTGATAGTGTTAATCCTTTTGTACTTTTAAAATCTAAAGCTAAAGTAATATTTGGGTTTTGTTTTACATATTCGTTAATTCGTTCTATTGCTTGTTTTGTTAGAATACTTGGATTAATTCTTGTAGTATATCTAACTCTATCTCCATCAACTCCAGCAACTTTTGTTTTAGTAATATCATTATAAGTTCTTGAATAATTAATTAATGTACTTTCTTCCATTGTTAATGCGTCTTCTGATAATACTAAATCTATAAGATCTGTTCTATCTCCATTTAAAGCCAAATCAAATATTGAATCTTTTTGTACTCCTAAATTCAATAATTTTTTTATTTCTTTACTAGACATTTCATTTAATAAACTTTTAAATTCTGGATTATTAAGTGTATCTATCACCCTTTGATAATTTTTATCTGTTGAAAAGTCGCCATATATACTTTCTTTAAAATCTATTACATTATCCACTAAATTTATATAACGTGTTACATTTTTAGGATCCAAATTCAACAATAATTCGTCTTTATAAATATAATTTATTTCTTTTTGATACTCCGAAAAAGATGCAAAGTTTATTTCGCCGTTGTTATTTTTTACTAATAACATTGCATTAAAAGATGCAAAGTTTATTTCGCCGTTGTTATTTTTTACTAATAATATTGCATTATCATTTTTTATTTTATTTATTAAATTATTTTTGTCTTTTCTATATGTAAAATCTATTCCAAAATTCTCTCTAGAATTAATAATATTAGCGATTCTTTCAATCCCTTTTGGTGAAAGATTTATTAAATTAGTAAATAAATTATATTTAGTAGTAGTACCATCATTATTTTTTATATCGCTTTCATAAAATGCAATATCCATGATTATACTTTCAGGGACGTCACCATCAAAATTAATTATTTTATCTATTGCAACAGTTGAATCCTGTAATTTATTTTTAATGGCATTATAATTATCTATTAATTCCCCTACATTCATATTATCAATTACATGACAATATATACAATTTGCAATTTGTAGTTCTGGATACATAATTATAACTTCTTTTAATTTATTAAAAAATGTTGGTTTTTCTAATAAAGAAATGATTTTTTCATAAATTGGTTTATGTATGTCTTCATTAATACTTATACAATCTAAAATGTTTCTTAATTTTTCAGTAGTAGTATATGAAAGAAGTGATGAACACTCTTTACTATTCATTTTTAAAATTTTATCTTTTAGTTTTTCCTTTGAAAAAGTATTCAGTGCAATTATATCATAATAATCAGAAACAATTTCATTCACGCTAACTAAATCAAGTATTTTTTTTTGAACATTTTCATTTATTTGAAAGGCAACAGAACTATCCTCTTTTAACATATTATTTAACGTATTTAATGATTTCATAAAATCTTCATTAACAGTATTTGAAGATAATATATTATTTATTATTGGTTTTATATCATTTATTGAAACATTCGCCAATTTAGGTGTATTATCATCAAATATTTTATAATAATCTATACTATTAATTGTGTAATTTATTTGAGAATTATTCTGTATAGTTTCAATAATTACTTGTCTTATTCTATCTGTAACATAAAAATGTCGCAAATCTATATAATTAGACTCATCAATAAATAAATCAGTAAAATTATATGTTTTTTTGCTTGCTCTTGCTTTTAGTTCTTTTATTGATTCAATTATAGAATCTTCGTTATATTCAAAATCTTTTGTTGATAAAACTACTGTATTGAAATTGTTATTTTTATATAATTGGCATGATACATCAGCATCTATTCCATATTCATAATATAAAGCACCAATATTAGTTCCTAAATCAGTATAATCATCAATACACCCAATATTAATAGTATATTTTGTTTCTATATTTGATTTTAAAAATTTAGCTAAATTTTCTATCGAATTTGTGTAATTTGTTATTGGACCTATTATGTTTCCATGTTCTTTTGTATAATCCTCAAATACTTCATAAGGTACAATTACATTTGAATTATTATATATGGTATCTAATGAAATTGATATTCTATCTTTTAAGGAAAAATAATTATTAACCACTTTTTGAAGATTTAACATATTTGCTATATTTTCATTAATGGATAAGTTTGGGTCACTAGTAATTAAACTCATAATTTTGTTTTCGAATGTTTCATTTTCTAACATTCTTGAGAAGACTTCTTTACTTTCTTCTGATAATTCATTTTTTATTATTATTTTTAAATCACTATCACTCATATTTCTAAAGTCTTCTTCTGTAAATGTTAGTTTATACATAGATTCAAATACTTTTTCTGATATTCCAACAGAAACATCTATTGCTCTTTCTTCTGTCATCATTAAATCTTTTGCTGCTTTAGATAGTTCATTTAACTTTTTAATGTCTTCAAATGATTTAACTTCCATATTTTCTGCTTCTTCTTCTATTTCATAGATGTTTCTTTTTCTCCCGTTTGATTCTTGTGTGTTTGTTATATTTTCATCATTACTTACTGTGTTATATCCAATATTTGGTATTCCACCACGAATGTTTTCTAATTCATCATCACTTAGTTCTTCAGAATTGTTTTGAGCTACTTGACTCGTTTCACTTTGACTTGTTATATTATCTACTCTTGCTTTAAATGTTTCATTTTCTAACATTCTTGTGAAGGCTTTTTTACTTTCTTCTGATAATTCATTTTTTAGTATTAGTTTTAAATCATCATCACTCATTTTACTAAAGTCTTCTTCTGTAAATGTTTGCTTATATATAGAATCAAATACCCTTTCTGATATTCCAACAGAAACATCTATTGCTCTTACTTCTGTCATCATTAAATCACTTGCTTCTTTTGATAATTCATTTAACTTTTTAATGTCTTCAAATGATTTAACTTCCATATTTTTTGCTTCTTCTTCTACTTCATAGATGTTTCTTTTTCTCTTGTTTGATTCTTGTGTGTTTGTATTTTGTTCAACTCTCTTTTTAACAATATCTTTTAGTATTTCTACTGAATCAGGTGATACATTTATATCTCCGTCATTATAATAAAATCCTACATTTCCTTCTTTATATCCATCTAGTGATAATACTTTTATATTTTTATTTCCTACCATTTTTTGAACTAATGGTACCTTATCTCCTGGAACTATTAAAGTTTTAATTCTATCAGCAGGGAATCTGCCAGCTATACCGATTTCTGGTAAACCAGAACTCATTCCACTATCTATTAAATCTGTTATATTGTCTTTTGAAGTACCAACGATGATTTCAAACGATCCATCGTCACCACTTTTAGCATATCTTGATGCCATATCAAATATATCTGAAAAACTTATAAATGAACGTTGTACACCACCAAATCCACCGATTCTACTCCATTCTCCAGTTGTTACTTTTTTATCATTTTGTTCCTGTACTTTTCCACTCATTAAACCATTTTCTAGAATACTTCCTAAACTAGAGGAATTTGTACCATGGAATACATTTACATTCATGTCAACTAATGAATTAAATGTATCTGGATTAGCTAAATATAAGGCTGCCATAGATAGTCTTCTATATATTTCCATTTCAGCATTATTATTAATACTTTTATTTGTATCAAATTGTAAATTACCATAACTACCATTAAATAATATATCTGCTACAACTTGCTGTTGCTTTGCATCAGGTGCAATATCAAGATATTCTTTATATAAATTCTGAATATTTTTATAATATTGTCCTTTTTGATTTAATACTTCTTGAATATTAAAGTAACTTTTACTTAAATCAAATTTTGATTTAAGAAATTCTTCTACTAGTTTTGAAGAATCTTGTTTTTGGGTTTCTACTTCATTTGTAGTGAATGAAGTTTGATTTTTGTTTAAAGCTTCAAACTCATTAAACAATACATCTTTATTATCTTGTTTTGTTTGAGTACTTTCAGTTTGATTTATTTTATTTGTTGCATTTGTTGTTGTATTATAACCAATATTAGGAACTCCTGCTTGTGCTTTTTCTAGATCACTATCACTTAATTCTTGTAAACTACTTTGACTTACTCTATTTGCTACGTTTGTTGTAGTTGCACTATATCCAATATTAGGAACTCCTGCTTGTACTTTTTCTAATTCACTATCACTTAACTCTTGTGACTTGTTATTATTTTGTTCATTATTTTTAGATAATTCTTGCATTAAAGCTATATTAGAAGACATTACTGCTGTACTTGCTGCAACTACTTCTTGTTGATTTTTAGTTGAGTGATCTACATCTTGTTTTGTTCTATTTTCTACATTAGTTGTTGTAGTAGTATTAACTACGTTAGGTATTCCTCCGCGAACATTTTCTAATTCATTATCACTTAATTCTTCAGAATTTTGTTGATTTGATTCAATTCTTTCATTTTGTGTTGATCTATTTTGGACATTAGTTGTAGTTCTATTGTTATTAACATTTGGAACTCCTGCTTGTACTTTTTCTAGTTCACTATCACTTAATTCATGTGAATTGTTAATTTCTTCTTCAGCATATGCTGGTGATGTTACTGCATCTCTTACTTTAGATATTATTTTGTCTTTAATGCTTTCTTTTTGTTCTTGATTAGCTTTTTCTTGTTTACTAATCATTTTTTCTATTTGCTTTTGTTGTTTTTGAGCTAATTTTTCAGCATATTTCTCATTTTTTTCAATTATTTTATCAATATCTTTTAATACTTTTGGAGAGGCTTTTTCAATATTATCTCTTGTTGTTGTATCTAGGGCATCTGCTTTTTTCTCTACAATATAATCTGCTAAAGTTCTTCCATCTCTTGTAACTGCATCTTTAAAATCATCTTCGTTAAACTCAATATTTTTTAATGAATCTTTTGCTTCATTTATTTGATTTATTTTTTCCGATAAATCTATTTTAGCAAGCGTATCTTTACTTTTTGTTGGGATTCCATCAACTGCTCTTTTAATTATTTCTTGCTGTTCTTGACTTAACTTTTTATTAATTTTTGACAATTCTTCTACTGATAAATTATCAATTTTTTTATTAAGATTAATTTTTTCACTTAATGATAGAGTTTCTCCATTATTTATTTTTGAAAGAGCGTTATCTATTGCTGAATTAGCACCTTTAATTGCTCTTTTTGATTCTATATTTTGACTGAATTGTGCAAAGGAAGTATACTTCTTTACATTTTTCCCTGTTAAAGGATTTACTACAGCTTTTCCTTCACTATTTAGCAATACTGGGCTTGCAATTTTTGTTGCTATATCTAATCCTTTTGTTACTACTCCAGTTGAGCCTTGCATTATTCCTGCTGATAAGGCTCCAAATTTAAATGATTGTATTCCTGTATTTAATAATTCCTGAAGTCCTTCATGAGAAAAATCCATTTCTTCATGCAGTATAGCCATTCTTGTTAATCTATCTAGTGGTTCTTGGACAAATTCTTCAAGTCCTTCATTAAACATATTAGTAAGAATATTTCTTCCAAGAGCTTTTTCTGATAATCCTTGAATACCTCCAAGCATCTTCTCTGTTACTGCTTCTGATAATCCAGTTAATCCACCATATAAATATGCTTGTGCTGTACTATAGCCTGAAGATTTTGCTTCTGCTGCAGTGTTTCCTGCTATAGACATACCAAATAATATTGATGATAATGGTTGGCCACCTGGTATCATTCCTACGATAGATGGAATTACCATATTTCCAATTGAGGAACCTGTATTATACCATGCTGTTAAATCGGTTAGCCCCATCCAATTTTTATTTGTTTCTTGGTCTATAAATGATGGATCATTCATTAAGCGCTGCATATATTGTGTTTTATACATTAATTCGTAATCTAGAGCAGACTTTTCTCCTTCTTCTATTGCCCATGCTGTAAATAATTTACCGAGTCCTTCTCCAAAACCTCTTACTCCATCTTTTAATCCTTCTCCGCCTGTTCTAAATAAATCTCCAACTGTAAACCCATCTTCTTTTATCCATTCAATATATTGTGCTGCATTCTTTGCTCCAATTCTTTGGTTTATTGCATTTTCTAAAGCTCCTAAATATTTATCTGCTTCTTGTTTTGATTTATTATGATATAAGTAATCATATAATGCTATTTCTTTTTGACTCATTACTGACATTTTATCTGCATTTAAATATCTATATCCATCATAGTTCTTATTTAAGTAATCTTGGAAATCTGAATTTAATGTTTCTGCTTCAAATGGTAATATTTTCTTTGCTGTATTTAAATTGTTCATTTTTTCTTTTATTACTGACATTACTGTTGCTAAATTTTGATATTCACCATAGCTAGTTTTTAAATTTTCAAATGATCCTCTAAATACTTCAAATTTGCCTTTTAAAAAGTTTCTTACTTCACTTTCTGAAACCCCATAATTATTTTTTAATCTTTGTTTTAAATCATTTTCTCCAAAAACATTTATTTTCATTATATTTGGAGAATTTTCCCAATAAAAGTCTTGTAATCCTGAATCAATCCAACTTGCTCCATCTATATATTTTCCAATTTTTTCAATTACTCCACTTGTATTGCAATAACCGATTATCTTTGTTAATTTTTCTATATTTAATAATACATTTTCATTATATGAACTTGTTTTTAAAGAATCTTTATTTACTCCTGCCATCCAATATAAATCAAATGCATCAAATATTAAGTCTAAATTATTAAAGTCTTCTCTACTAAAAGTAAATCCTTTTCCATATTGTTTTTCATATAAGTCATTCAATGATTTATATATCGTATCATAGTTGTCTATTATTGTTTGAATATAATTCAATTTTTCTTCTAAACTATAACCTGAAAATTCATTAGCTCCATTTATTCCAAATACTGTTCCTGTTAATGACATATAATTAGAAAAGTCTTTTAGTTGTGATTCAAATCCTTCAATTTTTTCAATTGCAAGATCTATATTTTCTTTTAATAAATCTAATTCTTTTTCTAATGTATTTATTTCTTCTTCTTTTGCTTCTATTTCATTTTCTTTTTGTTCTACTGCTTTATTATGTCTTTCTATATCACTTTGTTGTTTCTCACTAGTTTCTGTTGTATTCCACTTTCCTCCAAGACTATTTAATTCTTTTTCTAGTCTTTCTAATTCGTATTGTTTTTGAAGATAATCATCTTCTTTTATCTTCATTTCATTTAATGCAGAACTTATATAATCTATTACTTCGCAACTTGGTCCTAATGTTTCTTGCAAATTTTGTTGAGTTAATTTAAACTCTTCCATAATTTGATTTATGGCCTCATTTGTCATAGCATCTTTTGTTTCACCACTAAAATATACCATTGTTTGACTAATGTTATTAAATTCTGTTACCATGTTTGTTAACTCAGTTATATATGCTGATGCTTTATTAGATGCCGCGTTTTCTCCTTGAAAAGAATTATAATATTCTTCGTATTTTCCTACTAAGTATTTTCTAGTAGCCATAAAATCACCTTATTTCTAGTTTACATTTAGTTCATATTCATTATTATTGATTGTTGTATTTGTTGTTTCTTCATATCTCTTATAGTTGTTTAATGTTATCTTTAAAAATTTTATATAATTTATTAATGCTTCATCAATTGAATTATAATTGTTTTTTACTTCTTTATATTTTTCATTTATTACTTCTTGACATTTTCCTCTATAATTATCTGTATTTTCGATTATTTTATAGTTCTTATTTTGAGTTTCAAAAGAATCTTCTATGGCAGGGATTGTTTTTTCTAATTCGTCTATTATTTTTTCAAATTTTCTCGAATCTTTTATTACTATATTAGACATCATATTCCTCCAAATCTGTAATCTTTTGGAATTCTTTTTTAGATAATAAATCAGTATTTCTATATTGTCTGTTTGCATTTATAATAAAATCATCTATTGAATCATAAAATTCTGGCAATATATACATATTCTTTAAATATGATGTAGCATTATCATAAAATGTATCTGCATCTTCTCCTTGCCATATTTCTTTTAATTCATCTATTTTCTTTATCCAAAAGTCTATTTTTTCTCTTATAAATTCACTTTCATTTTTTGATAGATCATAAAAATTATTTATTTCTTCATGATTGACTCTTAAATTCATATAATCACCTTATTTTTTATAATTTACTAAAATATAATTACCATTATTTAGTTTTTTTCTTATTTCTTCTCTAATCATTTTATATTCATCATCGTAATTTGTTTCTTTTGATTCATTATTATTTGCTTTTTTCATATATATTTTACTAATTTTAAAGTTATCATTTAATTCAGGATTTGCTTCATTTACTTGTTTGTTTATATTTTCTAATATATTTCCTTCTATTGTATTATTTTCTATTTCTGAGTCAATTGATACTTCTTCTTTCTTTATATTTTTTAATATATCTTTATTTGTTTTTATATCAATTTCTCCATTTAGTTCTTCATATTCTTTAATTATACTTTTTAATTTACTATTGTATTCTAATACATCTTTAAAATTTAATTCCTTTTTATTGTTATCATTATTAGCATTTATTGCTTTTCCATCATCTTTATTTAAATCGTTATGATTCGTTGTTATATCACTTGATGAATCATATTTATAAAAAATTTGTGGGCTTTTTATATTGCATACTTTTTCATATAATTCATTTTCTAATATATTATAATTGTCATATGTATGTCGCAAAGATTTCTCTAAACCTTTTATTTGATTAGATATTATATTTGTTTGTTTCCTTACAAGTGAAGATGTTTTACTTAACATTCCCGTTGAATTAAGTTTTTCAAATTGCTTTTTTCCATTTATTGACATGTTATTTAAGTTTGTATTTGATCTATTTAATTTACTTGCAGTTTCATCAAATTCTGATTCTCTTATATCAATAATTCCATTACTCATTTTTACACTTATATATACACATTTTGTTAATTATATGTATATATCCTTTCTTCATATCATAAAACGTATGGTCTAATGATACCTATCATCTATTATTAATATAATATTAACATATTTCTTACTTTTTTAGAACAAAAAAAGAATTAATTATTTAATTAATTCTTTTGACTTATTTTATTTCTTTTTCACTGCTTTTTATTTTTCTTGGTGCTCTTCTTTCAAAGCCTAATTTTTTATATATTTCATCTTTACTTGCTTTTAATTTTGCTTCTGCTTCTTTAAGTAGACCATTATAATTATCTTTTCCCTCTGCTACTCCATAATTTATAAGTAAATCTGCATTTATTTTTTTAGCTAATGTAGATTCTTTTATTATTTCGTTAGCTTTTTCTATTTTTTGAGTCATTTTTTTAGTGTTTGATTTAACTGAAATTATAACAAACTCGTCTCCACCTGTTCTAAATATTATATCATTTTCATCACACACAGTTTTTAAAGCATTCGATGCTTCGATAATATAATTGTCTCCTGCAATATGATCAAATGTGTTATTAATGTAATGCAGTCTAAATAAATCCATTACTGTTACAACTATCTTTTGTTTTTTTATTTTAGTATCAACATACTTATTATAATACATTCTGCTGTAAACTCCAGTTAATGCATCAAAATATGCCATATTTTTAAGGCTATTTATATATTCTTTTTCAATTAATACTATTTTTATTATATTACTAATAATAAATGATATTTTTTCTTTATCAACTAATCCTTTATTTTTCTTTATAAACAAAGTATAAATATATTTATCAGTTTCAATATTTAATGATAATATTTTATTATTATCAATTTTATTTTTTGAAATTAATGTTTTACTTTTATGTTTTGCATAAAGTTGCATTATACTAGTTTTTTTATCAGTTCGAAATATTTGAATATCATCAATTGATGTTAATTTTACAATTTCATCAATTGCTATTTGAACTGATTTTTCTTCATTTTTTTCAAGTATTGCCATACTTTTTATTCTATCAATTTCTTGCCATAATTGATTACTCAAATGATTGTTATTATCCATTTTTGCACCTCAATCTATGTTCATATTATATATTATTATTATATTTATGTAAATAAAAAAGCAAGAATACGTGATTCTTGCTTTATATTTTAATCTGCACTTCTATCTTTTGACCAGAAAGGACCATATTCTATACCTTTGTAACTATCTCTTTCATAATGATATATTATATATCCTAATCCAGTACAAGATCTTACTTGCCCATCAGAATATTCTGTTGTATCTTTACTTAGGCAAAATATAGGTTCACGTTCTG
>CACXGX010000034.1 GCA_902767365.1 uncultured Erysipelotrichaceae bacterium | reverse complement strand
TTGATAAAAACTATTTAATTTTTAGAACAAAAAAATTGGGTGAGAGAATTTCTCCTCTCACCCTTTGTACTGAAATAGACAAAAAGTTAACCCTAAAATATAAATTTTTTTGAAATTTTTTCTAAAGCTCTATCAATACTATGCTTAATAGCTACTTTTGAACATCTTTCTTCTTTAGCAATTTGCTCTAATGTTTTATTTTGAAAAAAGTATTTATAAATTCTTTTTTTCTGAATAGTTGGTAAAGATCTTATAACTTTTCTTATATCATCAACTATTAAGTTATTTAATATTTCATCTTCTATTGAAGTAGCCTTTGAAATAATTTCATCATTATACTGCCCAGATAAAATATGATCATTATATTCTTTAAATCTTGCATTCTCAAATTTTTCATTTTCATCAAATAAATCATATACTTCTTTATCAACTTTTACATTCTGAACAATACCATTACTATCTATAAAACTGATAATATATAAATCATCGTTTTTACTACTACTTAATGTATATGGATTATCAATAAACTTTCTTCTAATAGGATGCTTGTCCATCTTTTCTCCTTTCAACTTTTTTTCAAAAATTGAAAGAAGGTGGTCCTCTTATTTTGACTCTAATAATTTCACCACAAAAAAACTACGCACAGTTTATGCGTAGTTTCATTATTAAAATATTTAAGCAATTGGTATGACTTAAAAATATAACAATCAAAAAATTGTGATTTGAGTAAACACACAGAAGACAAAATCAACCATCCCCAAAAAGTTCATTTCTTTGATGGTATATAATAATATATAAATATAAAAAAAGATTCTCCAATTTTGAGAATGGAGTCTCCTATTTTGCGAATTTTTATACTTTTAACTAATAATATAGTTTATTTTCTATTCTTTTTATTGTTCTACTTGTGTTATTAATCATATCATAATATAATTTTTTGTTTTTTTTCAATTCTATCAATACTGTCAATTCTTCTTTTGATAATTTAAAGGTCTCATTTTTGTCAACATCAACAGTCACTTCAAGTCCTACTAAATAATTTAATTCAACATTAAACAATCTCGATATTTTTATCAAGGTTTCAACAGAAATCATCCTTTTTTCATTTTCATAATTTGATATGCTATTTTTTGACAAATTAAGTATAATACCTAATTGCTTTTGAGTAAGCTTATTATTAATTCTTAATGCTTTTAATCTATTACTTAATACTAACAAAATATCACCCTTTTTTATTATAAAAAATAGTTAATTACTTTTCTTATTCTCATCCTCCGATATTAGAAAAATACAAGCCAAATGTTCATTATTACAAGTCGAATAATAAACAATTTCATAAGTTACAAATATACCACTAATAATTTTATATTGTTTTTAATTAAATTCAAATTAAAAAAATGAGCAAACTACTTAATTTATCCTACTATCATGATTTAATATTTGCCCATAACTATTAAAACTATATATTTTCATCTATTTCATTTTTTATTTTGCATTTAAATTGAACAATACTTCACAAAATAGCTAATTTTTCAAACTATCTTTTTATTTTATTAACACTACCATCTTCGAACTTGTATATTATGTCTGCCAATCCATCGATATCATCTTTGATATGTGATGCAATAATAATTAGTTTTCCTTCTTTTTTCTTTTTTAAAAGCAAACTTCTTATTTTATCTGCAGTTTCTTTTTCAATACCATTTAATGGTTCATCAAAAATCATCAAATCAGGGTTTTCCATTAATACCTGCGCAATTCCTAGTTTTTGCTTCATACCAAGTGAATATTTACTATATTTTTTGTTTTTTTCAGAAAGTAAGTTAACTTCATCTAATGCCTTATCAATGTCTTCCTTTGTTATTTTATGCTGAATTGAAGCTAACAAAGATAAATTTTCAAATCCAGTTAAGTCAGGAATAAAAGATGGTTTTTCTATTAATGCACGAGTGTTTTTAGGAAATTCATTTTTTTCAATATAATTATAATCATCTATTTCTACCGAACCATTTGTTGGATAATAAAACCCACATATTATTTTTAGTAATACACTTTTACCGGATCCATTTCTACCAATAAATCCATATATTTTCCCACTGGACATTTCCATATTTACATCTTTTAATACATCACAATCTTTAAATTTTTTACTTACATTTTTTATTTTTAATATCATAACAACCTCCTCAATTAATTAAAACTTCTTTTAATACACGTTTTTGCAGAAAATATAATAATACATACTGTCAGAAATGAAATTATCATGCAACTCGAAATATCTAATATATTTATTTGATTTATTTTTTTAGGAATAAATAACAAAGTTATTGAAAAAATATAGAACAAATATGATAAATTGTTTTTTAATAAAGTAAAATTATAGATACATATTACCAATAACTGAATTAAAAAATTAAATAAAATATCATATAAATAAAATAATAAGAGCATATTAATAGCATTTACATTAAATTTCATAAGCATTAAAAATATTAATAATTGAATACTTTTAGTAAAAAAAATCATAATAAATATTATTAATATTTTATTTAATACCCACTTAAGTTGACTTATTCTTAAAAATAAATAGTCTTTGTTTTTTAAATCCTTTGAATAAATATTCAACGTTAAATATAATAATACAAAATAATTTAAAATAAATGGAATTATTTTCATAATATTACTATCTAATAGATTATCATTACTTCCATAATAAAATGGTATAAACTCATAATAGTAATTAAAATTATTTATAAAAATTATAATAAATATAATAGGTATTACAAATAAGAAAAATAAGAATTTCTTTTTTGTGTTAATTATAAATTTAATATCATTTATAAACATATACTTCATGATATATTAATTCCTTTTCTTTTTTTTATAATATTATATAAAAATATATTTATCACTATTAATAATATAAGATAAATTAAGGAATATTTTAATTCTGTATTAAATGAATCATAACTTAATCCATTAAAATATTTCCAAAAATTTAAGGTAAAATTATTTTTAATTTCCCCATCTATTGGAACAATAAGATACATTCCTGACATAATTAAATCAATAATCAAAATAAATATATTTTTTGTTGAAACAAATAACATAGTCATAATATTTGTTACAAGGAAAATATATAATATATATCTTACAAAGTAGAATAATAAATACATTAAATTATTAATATTGTAATTATTATAATTATCAATAGAAAAATATCCAGGAGAAAAGAATACTTTAAATGCTGCATAAATAATTAAAAATAAAATTAAGTAAAATAAATTCATAATTAAACTTATTTTCATCATTTCAATATAATATGCTTTTTTACTTTTCAACCTTATGATATAAAAAGAAAATTTTTTTGAAATTGTTGAACATGTGTTATATGTATTTAACAAAATCAACAAGAAAAATATCATATTAAAAATTGGAAATTGAATTGTTACTAAAATAGAATCAATAATGTTTTTTACTGAAGTTCCAGAAACATTACTTCCATAAAATGCTATAAAAAATAGCATTATAAATAATAATTTAAATTTTGGAGTTGTTGAAATATAATTTAATAATGAAAGTCGATTTTTAATCTTCATTTTCATATAAACTAATCACATCCTCTTTTTTTCTATAAAGCATTATTGTCAATGAAAATAATAGTATAAACAATAGCAATGAAATTAATACATAATATAGACTTTTAATTCCATAATCGCAGAACCAATATCCAGCAATATTGAAATAATCTGATAAATTTTTAAATCCTAAAGTCTTATTTATTATTATTACATACAATATAATGTATAAAGCAATATCTACAATTATAAAATATATATAACTCATAAATATGGATACAACACTATTTTTACTTTTTTTAAGACTAAATAAAGCAATACAACAATAACTCATGTTTAACAAGAACTGGCTTATACATATAATTATTCCATATATAATAAAATTATTATATTTCCAAGGCTCATATACAGATATTGTTTGAACTTCATTTGTATAATTGAAATTTCCTTTAGTTATAATTATTGATAATAAATATATAAATAATAAACTCAATGGTGTTATTAAAGATACAATTATCATTTTTTTGAAAATACGTTTTGATATATCTCTATAGTTTTCTCTATTGAGGTAATACTTTATAATACCACTTGAAAAAAATGGTTGTAAAGTTCCAATAAAAGCAATAAAAATTATCAATGGTGATATATATTGAAAAATTGTAAATAATGTATTTTCAATTATTGAACAAGTAAGGGTAATAGAATCTAAATCATTAATTTTTTTGTTTGGATCATTCTCAATTATATATTTTTTAAGAACTTCATCGTTATTATTAAAATAATTACATACTTTATGGTTTACATTTTTTTTCTCGTAGCAATTTTCTTTTATAATATAATATTCTTTTTCATATGAAAATTCCTCTTTAAAATACTGGAAAAAGCTCATGAATATAATTAGTCCAAATATAATAAAAGAGAATATAATATATTTATTAATTTTAAGTTTCATTTTACCTCCTCAAAATAATTAGGGTAGAATTATAAAAATAATATCAACTAATATCTACTAATAACTAATAACCTACATGCCCATAAAATGTTGCTGTTGTAATCAAACTTTTTTTAGATTTTAGTATAAATTTCCAATCAGTAACAGTTTGACTAGTACTATTATAATATACATAATCTTGTTTAACTGCTGTAATCCAACTAGTATATATTGGTGTAACTACTCTATATAAGCGAGATTGAACTGTCCTATCATCATCAGTTAAATCATCTGTACATTTTGTTTCAAATAAGAATTGAGTTCCTGTATCAACTTTGGTATAAGCATTACTTGTATAGGGTGCACTAAATCTTTTTACAGTTACCCCAAAGAATCCATGAACTTCTGCATTAACATTTGTAACTGCAAGTAATAATGCAAAGAAAAAAACACTGAAACTTATCTTAAAGTATTTCATCATATTTATTTTCCTCCTTTCAATATTTTTATATAATTCTACCCATCTTCGATTTTAATTTATAACTCAAAAAAAGAAAGAGCAAATATTTCACAATTATCAAAAATTGATTTTTATATATCAACTCCACCCATACCATCATATACATTTAAAGCGTTCCCATAAAAGTTAAACACTTTTCCATAACCAGATGATGTTATTGTATATAAAAAACTATTTGCTAGAGATATATTACTTGTGGCATGCTGATAACTTGAATATATTGAACCACCAAGATTTGTATAAAAACTTTGTTCTATGATTATATTCGTTGAACTTGTTGGTAATTTTACTGATGTTCCAAAACCATTTGATAAAAATCTATTATTTGAATAATAAGTTACACCACTGCTAGATTTTACTTTTGTTGTTATAGAATTGTTATACAAACTTGTCCCACTAAATCTTGCTCCAATTACATCATAACTTCTAATTGTTGGATTTGTTAACCAAGTTAAATTTGTTAATATATTACATTTAACAGCATCACAAGTTTTTGCAATTGCCAATCTTTTACTATTAGTTTGATGAATAGTTCCGTTTATTGAAGCATTGGCAAACATAGATAAATTTTCAAAACTTAATTTATTGTTGTCATACAATACATCATAATATACTTCATTATTATTTATATCTAATACTGCTATCCAATCATAATCTTCTTGTGTCATATTTTCAAAATAGTTATTTCCATAAAAAATATTTATGAATTCATACTCTTTACTTGTCAATTCAACTCCATTATTGTTCACATAAATTTGATTTTCCGATGCATAAACATTAATGGATAAAATTGATATAATAACTGCAAAAGTAAATATCAATATCAAATTTTTTTTATTCATTACTTTTCCTCCTTTCTTTCAATTTAATTTTAATTTGAAATAATAAAAAAAAGAAAGGGCAAATATTTCACAATCAACATTATTATTATGTAAAATTTTGATTGTACTTATTTAATTACAAAATTTATATAGTTCTCTTTTATCATATTTATAGTGTTTAAATTACAATTTCCATATTCACATTTTTCATTGTAAAAATCATAACTAAAATTATCTACTAATTCATTATTTTTAAAATTATTGTACTCAATTACATTGGTAGCTATTGAATATGAATAACGCTCTTCACTATTATCCTTATAAACTGTTAATAAATAAATATTCACATTATAGAAATATTCTTCTTTAAGATTACCTTGTGTTCTTATATATGATTTTGTTGATTTATCATAAGTAAAATTTCGTTCTATATATTCTGGTATATTTTTCTTTGTATTATTTTTTTCTAAATCAGAAATTGGTGCTTTATAATCATTAAAAACTTTATTATTTTCATAAACCTTATTTAATTTTAACTCTAGCGTTTTTACTTCTCCGTTATTCAATTCAAAGTCTAGTTTTAAATTATTAATAATGTATTCCAAATCATTATACTTAAAATACTCGTTATAATTAAATATATTTTCAAATAATATATCTAAGTCAGATAAACCACCTTCAAAAATAAGTTTTTCTATATTATCCTTTATAAAGTATAATTTAACACTCGATACATTTTGATCTTTCTTCAGTTCTAAGTTTCCTATTCTAAAGTAGCTTTTCTCTTTTGAAAAAACAAGTATACCATTTCTTATAGCAAACTCTTCATTTTCTCCTTCAATTCTGTAAACTTTTATGGAATTATAATTATTTATAAAATAATATGCTAAAAAGGAAATTAAGAGTCCAAATATAACTACAATACCAATTATTAATATCTTTTTCCTTTTCTTTTTTTCTTCTTCCATTATTTGAATTGGAACTGCATCAACACTACTCAAATTATTATTATTCTTTCTTTCACCAAAAATAATCTCATTAATCGATACATCAAATAATTCTTGCATTTTAAGTAATATTTCAGTAGTTGGAATATATACTCCTCTTTCCCATTTTGATACCATTGTTCTATCAACAAATAATTTTTCAGCCAGTTCATCTTGAGTCCAGCCTTTTTCTTTTCTTAATTCACAAATAAATTTCCCAACCTTTTTGTTATCCATATACTACCAACTCCTAAAATACAAACTTTTGTTTCACTTGTATTATATCATGCTTTATATAAACAAACAGTAGCAAAAAAAGCGAGCGACTCTCTAAAAGGGAGAATTCTGTACTTTTAATATGCTATCTTATTACTTTAAAATACACAAATTGTGTTGTTTTATTAAAATCATATTGTTTCCACATATCGGTCTCATATGTATCTGGATCTAACATATATACTTTACTATTTTCCACTCTATCTACTGCTACCCAATGCTGTGATGTTTTAGTTGCTCCTAAAACCTCTACTGCAAGGTAATATCCATTTTCATAGTATTTTTTAATTTCACTATATTTCTGTTGCTTAGTCATGCCATTTAAATAAACTCTTCCTTGATATACAAAGTTAGGTACTACCTTTGATATTGCACCATATTGTAAATTTGCTCCA
>CACXGX010000033.1 GCA_902767365.1 uncultured Erysipelotrichaceae bacterium | reverse complement strand
TCACATCAGGTGGTATTATTACATCCGTATTCACATCAGGAGGTATTATTACATCCGTGTTCACATCAGGTGGTATTATTACATCCGTATTCACATCAGGAGGTATTATTACATCCGTATTTTCATTTCCTGATGGTAATTTTGCAACAGTATCTGCATTAGTTTCAGTTTTTGCATTCACATCAGCTGGAGCAAAGAATCGATTATTTGTTGAATATGACCCCTTCTTTCCGTTTTTAAATTCTACTAATAAATGATTGCTTCCGTCAAATTCTACATTTTTTATTTGTGCAGTATCTACGCCTTGTTTACTTAAATGTTTTCTTAACTTTGCAGTATCAGCTAATTGAATATTACCATTTGGACTTCCTTTTCCTGGCGGTAATGGTGGTTTTTCCCCTAACTGACTTTGAGTCATATCTGTATTTTGTACACTAGTTTTTGAATCTAAATCAGTATCATATCCTAATGGTCCTTCTGCTGTTTCTATATAATTTACTGTATCTGAACCTAATGCACTATTTAATGATGGTCTTACATTTGGACTTTTTGATGATTGTACAGAGTCTCCATTATTAGGAACAACTCTAACATCTCCATCTCTTGCTTGGTTTTCACCGATTTGACTTTCATTTACTTGGTTTCCATCGATTTGACTTCCGTTTACTTGGTTTTCTCCTGTTGAACTTCCATTTGTTGGGCTTCCATTTACATGACTTTCTCCTGTTGGACTTCCGTTTAATTGGATTCCACTATAATCACCACGATTAAGTTTTGATCTTGAGTTATCTCTACTTGCAGCATCATAGTTTATAACTTCAGCTAATGCACTATGTAAACCAGTTTCTGCAGCTCCTTTTGAATGTTTTTTCAAAATGTTTTTTGCTTCTTGAGGTGTAATACTTCCATCATACATCGCATCCATAACCTGCTGTACGTTAGTAAATTCTCCATTCCCTCCTGTTGGACTTCCATTTACTTGGCTTCCACCGTTTTGACTTCCATTTACTTGGCTTCCTCCGTTTTGTCTTCCATTTGCTTGGCTTCCTCCGTTTTGACTTCCATTTACTTGGCTTCCTCCGTTTTGCCTTCCATTTACTTGGCTTCCACCGTTTTGACTTCCATTTACTTGACTTCCTCCGTTTTGCCTTCCATTTACTTGGCTTCCACCGTTTTGACTTCCATTTACTTGGCTTCCACCGTTTTGCCTTCCATTTACTTGGCTTCCACCGTTTTGACTTCCATTTGCTTGGCTTCCTCCGTTTTGACTTCCATTTACTTGGCTTCCTCCGTTTTGCCTTCCATTTACTTGGTTTCCACCGTTTTGCCTTCCATTTACTTGGTTTTCTCCTGTTGGACTTCCATTTGTTGGGCTTCCTCCTGTATTTGTACCTGCCGTATTTCCTGATATTTTTTGATTTATGGCACTTCTTCCCTTGCCTAACCCACCTAGGACTCCAGTAGCTTTAAATGCCTCCCATGCAGCTTCTCCAGCTCCATCGAATAATCCTTTTTCTTCTCCTACAAATGCTTCACCACTTATAAATGCATTTTCCAAACCATTCTCAACAGTTTGTTGGAATACTTCTTGTGCGGCTTCTCCCAATGCATCTTTAAACAAGCTATTTGAGAATTTTCCTGCTGGTAAAGCTGATCCAATTCCAAATTTAGACGGAACATATTCTGTAACTGTTTCTGCTACAGCTGTAGCTATACCATACAAGTATGCAGTCCCTGTTGATGCACCATTAGATCTAGCATATTCTACATTGTTTCCTCCTGCTGAAATTCCTAATAAAGTTGTACCTAATAACTCATTTCCACTAAACATTGATACAGCCATAGGTACTGCCATATAACCAATTGTATCTCCTGTTGAATAGCATTGTTCTAATATTGTTCTTGCCAATGGACTCATTCCATCTCTAATTGATTCAACCAATTCAGGCGAATAGTCTTGACCAAATAAGTCTTTTAAAACACCCATAGACTCTTCATTTAGATTACTTGCATCTGTGTTTATTGCATCAAAAGCAGCCGTTAAAAATTGTGTTTTATAGTATCTTGCATAATCATATACATCTTGATCTCCATACAAAGTATCTCCACCTTTAAAGAAAGCATCAAATCCATCTACAAAATCTATTACTCCATCGGTTAATCCATCTCCTGATGCTTGCGCAAGTGATAGTAAATATCCTACTCCATGCCTACTACATTCATCTTTTACTGTTTGATAAGCTATATCAACTCCATATCGTTGATTAACAGAATTATGAATTGCATCTAAATAAGATTTTGCTGCATTATCATCTTTCAAAACATATTTATGATAATAGTAAATTTTCTTTTCTTCATCAGTCATATACTTATCAAAACTACCATTATATTTCAACCATTCTGTACCTGTATCAGCCAAATACTCATTACTTAAATCATTATTTCTAGCATTAATATATTGACTAGGATCAAAATTCTTATAATCTTCAGAATCAAGTACTCTTTCAAATGGAGCAATCTTGTATGCATCCATGGCATTACAATAAACTCCTTTTGCTTTTGCTAAAGCTTCCGTAGTTGCTTTATAGTCATAATACGTAAATGTTAATTTATCAAAACTTTCTTTCATTTCCGGAAAGACCATTTTTAAAACATTCCTTAAAGTATTAGGATCTCTATCACCCATTGCTTCTATTTTAAAATAATCATCATTAGTTAATCCAAAGGCCTGATATGAATCTTCAATCTGATGTTTAGCCACTAAAGAAATATATTCTTCCCATGAATAATCTTTAAAGATTCCACCATATGCACCATCTTTAAAACAAATCATTTGTGGAGATTTATCATATATTTCTTGAAGACCAGACTCTTCAAAACTTGCTCCATCAATATATGCTTGAATTTTATTAAACATATCATTTGCTTGCATAAACGAAATAATATCATAAGCATTTTTTGGATCTCCAAAACTATCAGCACTTATTATCTCAGTTCCAAGTGCCAAATAATCTAATTTAAATACTCTAAATAAATTTATAAAACCTGTTATATCATCTGAACCGAATGTATAGAAAAGATTATTGTTATTGTAATGTTCTTTATAATAATTATATATTTCGAAATAAATATCTTTATATGCTTTAACAGTTTTTTCTAAAAAAGCAAGTCTTTCTTCATAAGACATACTATCAAGTTGATTATATAAATTAAGAATACTCAACTGTTGCATATTTGCTAATTGAGACTCATCTGCAAGCCCTGATGCTTGAGCAAAATTAATCAATAATCCTCTTAATACTTCAACTTTATCTATTAAGTTATCACAAGCCTCTTTAGCAGGTAATAATTTATTATCATGTAAATTAACATAATTTGTATATAAATTTTCAACTTGGCTTTTCCATGTATCATAAGCATCATTATGTTTTTTCTTCGTTCCACTAGAATCAGAAGTATCAGCTATTTCTTCTGGTACATTTTTGTCATTCTCATTTTCCCATGCATTTTTGGCTTCTAAAGTTTCTTTATCTGCATCTTTAAAATCTTGAAGTTTATCTTTCAAATCATCTAAAGCTTCACAGGCTGGTTCTAATGCTGTTTCAATATTTTTCTTAATATCTTTCAACTGATTACATACCATTTCATATAATTCTTGATATGAATCCTTTGCTTCTCCAGACCAGTCATTTATCTGACTAGAAAAAAGGTTAAATTGATTATTAACCTGTTCAACAGTATCTCTTAAATCTTTAGCGCCTTTAGAATTCTCTCCATGAAGATTTTTATAATATTGTGCATAATCATCAGTAAAATAAATAAAGCTCTCTCCGGCCATAATATCACCACTCTATATTCTTGTTTTTAATTAACATCTAATTCTTCTGTTAATTCTTCTAAGTTTTTATTTAATGTATCTTCTAATTTATTATAATCATCTAATGTCTTTTTTAAAAAATCAATATAAACTTTTAAAGCATCTTCAATTGGAGAAAAATTCTTTTGAAATTGTTGATACTTATCATATATTTTTTCTTGTGTAGGTCCACTCCATATTGATGTTTTATTAATTAATTCAACATTGGCTTTTTCTTGTTCAAATATTTCACATATATTTTTTCTTGAGTCCTCAAATATATTAATTATTTGACTGAACTTCTCCGTATTGAATACTATTTCTTCTTTCAAGTTCATCCTTCTCCTTTTTTAATTTATCTGATAATTCTTTATCATTTTGTTTATATTGATTACTGCTTTCTTTAATAAAATTTGTCATTGAAGATTGAAATGCTGGAAGTACTTTCATTCTTTTAAAGTAATCATATGCCTTATTATAAAAAGTATCTGAATCAATTCCTTTCCAACAATTTTTTAATTCTTCTAAAGTTTTCAGTAATCTATCTATTTCATGATCCAACAAAGAACAATTTTTTATTGCTTTTTCATTTACATTTTTTAATTCATCATAATCAACTTTAATTACCATAAGAATCTCTCCAATCATCTTTTTGTTCTTCTTTTTCTTCTTGATCTTCTTTTTTATCATCGTCTGTTATGCTACTTTCTTTAACTGAAGACTTATCATCAGAATCTAAACTATAATCTAGATTTGAATCATTACTTTGAGCAAATGATCCTAATGAATTATTAACCTGATTATTATTAGCAACAATCCCATAATTGTCTTCCAATTTAACTTCCTGTTGCCCACTTTTATTTTCTATATTATTAAGTGATTGTTCTTGAATACTACTATTATCATCAAGACTCTTTTCTTCTTGTTCAACTTCTTTATTAATGTTTCCTAAAATAGCTTTTTCCGTATCATAGTTATCTTCTACGCTCTTCTCAATTTGTTCTTCATCACTTTTAATATTGGATAATAGTGTTTCTTTTACTTCAACATTTACTTGATCACTTATTTCATTGCTGCTTTCTCCAAGTATGTTTACAAGCTCTTTACTTGCTATTTTAGATTCATCATCATACTCTTGTTCTTGTGATGCTTTCCCTTCTTTTACTGAAGTACCATCTTTTTTTGAAAGTCTAACATCATCTATAGAAATATCTTTTCTATTATCATTAACAACAAAATCAAGTGGTACATCTATTTCATCAGCTTTACTAGATAATGATTGTTCAAGTTCTACAGTCTTTGTTTTTGAATAATTAATCAATTGTTTTACGCTAGATATTCCATAAGAAACATTTGTCATTTTATTCCCAATTACATCTATTCCCTCTGAAAACAATCCACTATCTTTTAAATCTTTAAAGTTTTCTATTGTTTTTTGTTTACTATCATTAGAATCAGTTAATGTTTTATTCAAAATATTTATACCATTATCAATTTCTAAATCATTAAACACAAAATTATTACTCACAGATACCACCTCTATGTACATACACTATCACTTATAATAATTATTATACATTTTTTAAATAACTCATTCAATAGATAAATAAAAATAAGAGTTTTTCCTCTTATTTCTGACATTTTGGACAATAATATGTTCCTCTTCCACCTACCTTAATTTTTATAATTGTACTTCCACATATTCTACAAGATTCTTTTTCCCTTTGGTGGACAAATAAATTATTTTGAAACATTCCAGTAACTCCTTCTTCACTAGTATAACTTCTAATTGTTGTTCCACCTTCTTCTATTGCTTTATCAAGTACCTTTATTGTATTTTCAATTATATCTTTCCTATTTTTATCAGTTAAATCTTTAGCCTTAGTCAAAGGATTTATCTTTGACAAAAAAAGTATTTCATCTGCATATATATTTCCTATACCAGTAACAATTGATTGATCAAGTAAAACACTCTTTATTGGAAGAGTTTTTTTACTATATTTTTCTTTTAAATAATTACTTGTTAGATTTTTATCCCATGGTTCTAATCCAAGTTCTGTATATGGTTTCATCGTATTAATTTTATCTTTTTCTATAAGCATTACTTTTCCAAATTTTCTTACATCTGCAAAACGGAGCTCAACTCCATTATCTAATTTAAATATAACATGTTCATGTTTATTTTTTTCATCTTCTTTTGTTCTAAAAAAGAACTTTCCTTCCATTCTTAAATGAAATAACAAAAAATAATCATCAAGAGTCATAACTATCCATTTTCCTCTTGTAGTAATTTCATATATTTCTTGATTTTTTATTTTTTCCTTAAATTCATCAACACTAGGATAATCAATCATTTTATTATAATAAACTAAAGTTTCTAATATCTTTCTACCTATTAATTTATTTTCAAGTTTCCTAGCAACAGTGATTACTTCTGGTTTTTCTGGCATAAAATCACCTACTTTGCATCATACCAATCGTTACCTTTATTAATATCTACTACTAAAGGTACAGATAGTTTATATGTATTTTCCATTATATTTCTAACCAATTCTTCTACTTCTTTTTCTTCAGATTTCAAAACATTAAAAACTAATTCATCATGTACTTGAATAAGCATTTTACTTTTTAAATTTCTTTTATTAAATTCTTTATATATTTCAACCATTGCTTTTTTTAGAATATCTGCACTTGTTCCTTGTATAGGAGTGTTAAGTGCCATTCTTTCACCACTAGATCTAATCATATAATTTTTATTATTTAATTCTTCTATAACTCTTTTTCTATTCATTAAAGTTTTAACATAACCTAATTTATGTGCATTTTCTATTGTTTCTTTCATATATTCACCAATTCTTGGGTATGTCTTTAAATAATCATCAATAAATTTTTTGGCTTTATAAACATCTATATTTAAGTCTTCTGAAAGTCCAAAACTACTTATACCATAAAGTATTCCAAAATTAACTGCTTTAGCTTGTCTTCTTTGATCTTTAGAAACTTCATTAATTGGTACTCCAAATATATCACTTGCAGTTTTAGCATGTATATCATTTCCATCAATAAATGCTTGAATAAGATTATCTGCATTTGACATTGCAGCAAAAACTCTTAATTCGATTTGTGAATAATCACTTGATAGTATTATAGAATCTTTTTCTGGATAAAAAGCTTTTCTTATTAATTTACCATATTCAAGTCTTGCAGGAATATTTTGAAGATTAGGTTCACTAGACGATAATCTTCCGGTTCTAGTCAATGTCTGATTAAATAAAGTATGTATTTTACCATCAGACTTAATTTCACCAATAAGTCCTTCAACGTAATTATTATATAATTTTGAAAGTGTCCTATAATCAAGTATTTTACAAATAATTGGACTATAAGGTTCTACTTTATCAAGTATTTCTTTACTTGTAGAATAATTATCATCCTTTATCTTTTTAGGATAAGGAAGTTCCATTTTTACAAACAAAACTTCTCCTAATTGTTTTGGAGACATTATATTAAATTCACATCCTGCAATAGAATATATTTCTTTTTCTAAAACATTAAGTTTTTCTTTAATTTCATCTCCCATATTCCTTAAATATTCAGCACTAACATTTATTCCAGTATATTCCATATCTGCAAGAACTTCTACTAAAGGCATTTCAATTTCATTAAATAAATAGGTTTCTTCCTCTTCATCAAGTTCACTTAATAATTCTTCTCTAGTATCATAAATATATTTAGCCTTACGGCAAGCATTTTCAATAATAATTGATTCAAGAGGCATATGAAGTTTAGCAAGAGTACCAAATTCCTCTTCATAAAACATAACATCTCTACCATTATTCTTCATAACATAACTAATATCATCTTTAACATTTTTATTAAGAAGATAAAGAGCAATCATCGCATCATAATTACAATTGTTAATAATTAAATTATTGTACTTTAATACTACTAATAATTTTTTTAAATCATATGTATATTTTTCATAAGTATTTTCTAAAATTATTTCTTGATTATCTTTAACTATATCAAAAGGAACATAATAACTATTTATGCCATCATAAATAGATATTCCAATTGGGTTAGCACTATGATAATTATAACCAAATAATTCTAAATATATTGAATAATTCCTATCTATTTTTAAATCATTAATATCTTTAATTACTTTAATATCTTGTTTTTCTTCTTTAATAATATTTTCTTTCATATCTTCTTTTTTAATATCAAGTTTTTTTATTAATGAATAAAATTCAAATTCTTCAAGTAATTCTAAATATTTTAAAGTATCATACCCTTTATATTTAATTTTTTCAAAATCAGTATCAATTGGAACATCAGTATATATAGTTGCAAGTTCATAGCTTTGATAAGCAGATTCCTTCCCATCAACTAATTTATCTTTAAGCTTTCCTTTAATACTATCTATATTTTCATAAATATTATCAAGTGTTTTATAATCTTGTAAAAGTCCAAGAGCCGTTTTTTCACCTATTCCTTTAACCCCAGGAATATTATCTGATGAATCTCCCATTAAAGCTTTTAAATCAACCATTCTAGGTGGTTCTATTCCATAAGTATTTAAAAATTCTTGATGTGTCATACGAATACTTCCAACTTGTTTAAGAAGTTTAACTTCTACTTCATCAGTAATTAATTGAAGTAAATCTTTATCACTACTAATTATAACGGCATCAAAATCTTTATTATTATTACATTTTTTAGCAAAAGTACCAATTATATCATCAGCCTCGTAATTATCTATCTCAAAATAATTAACTCCCATCGCCGTAACAAGCTCTTTTGCCTTAGGGAACTGCACCTTCAATTCATCAGGAGTTGCCATTCTACCACCTTTGTAATCTGCATACTTAAGATGTCTAAATGTTTTACCTTTATCAAAAGCACACATAATATAAGTAGGATTTTCTTCTTGAATTATTTTATTTATCATATTTACAAGTCCATATAAGGCATTTGTAGGAAAACCTTTAGAATTCTTCATTGTATTACCATTATATGCAGTAGCATAATAACTTCTAAACAAAATATTATTACCATCAATTAATATAACTTTTTCCATAATATATCACCATCCTTAGTATAGCAAAATTAAAAGAAGTAATAAAGATTTATTACCTCTTTAATTAGCTATTTATAGTTAAATTATCTTTATTATCTTCTATATTTTTCAATAATTGATTATCTTTATCAATATATGCCTTCATTATTTCTCTTAAAAAATCATTACAATTTTGTAATTTTACTTTATTATTTGGAATTTTTTTTGAAATTGAAAGATAACTATTGTAAAAGCCTTTTTGTCCTTTTCCTTGCCAGTCACCTTCATCACTTATCTTTTTACTATGATTTTCTATTTCATCATATATTTTAGCAATAGCATCATATTCATTATTCAATTTATCTAGTATTCCTTCAATTCCTTCTTTTTCAAAATATATTTTACTCTTCACAATCATCAATCTCCATTTTACTAACTTTTTTTTCAAAATTATTATTAGCAGAATAATAAATTGAACTAACTTTACATAATGCGCCACCAAAATCATTAATCTCTTTTGAAAGTAATAATGTTTCTTTTATACAATCTACATAACTATTTTTATATTCATTATAATCATAACCATTCCAATATTTTTCAAGTTCTTTTAGAAGAGAATTTACCTTATTTGCTCTCGTATTTAATTCTCGAGATTTATTCTTAAAATAATTTCCAGTTTCTTCTATTTCTTTATATTTAACTCTAAAATACATAATTATCTCCTATAATAAAAGTAAGGGATTAAGAAGTAATTGCACAGTAGATATATTCAATTCTTTAGCCCTATTGTCAACTAACAATTTAAATTCAGATTGATAATTTTCACTTAGTCCATAGCCTTTATAATTAACTTTTCCAGCATATAAATTATCAAATGCTTTTTGTAGCATATTCTCTTTAACTGGATCAGTAAACAATTCACTGACTTTGCAATTATTTTCATCACCAACAATTTTTAAATAATTCTTATATTTAAATAAACTATAATATTCTAAATCTTTATAATAAGCATTACAATCAAGCAAATTTAATAAAAAATGATTTCTAGTTTCTAATTCATTATCAATTATTAGATCTTTATTAAAATTTTGTTTATAAAATTTTGATAGATTCTCAACTAATATATTAGTTTTATCTTTTTTTAAAATATCTATTATAGAAATATTAGTATTTATTTTTTTAACAAAATCAATAAACTCTATAATTGTATCATCATCAATTGAAATTACTTCATCGTCTAATCTATTTGAAATACTTTTTCCATTATTAACATTATCAATGTTAATATCATTACCAATATTAATAGAAATAGGAACTAAATTATTATCGTAACTATCATAAGATTGATAATTATTTGCAATATTAGAAATGGCATTTTCCATATTTATATATTCATTGTTATGATTAGAAATTATAGACTCAACTTTACTATAATAAGCTTTTACTTTATTAATATTATTAACAAGTTGATTAAGATTATCATCAAATAAATTACAATTAACAAGCGAAGAAAAATTGGAAGATACTTGATTAACAATACTAGACAATGACTGAAGATCACTATTTACACTTGTTGAAACACTTTGAACATCATCTGAATCAAAAACAATAGCACCATCATCCATAATGCAATCCTCCTATACTAAAACAATTATAGCATAATTAAAGAAAAAAAAGAAAGTAAATCAATTACTTTCTTCCCATTCACATTCACTACATTTAATCTTGTCATTCTTAGTAATAAGTAGTTTCCCACATTTAGGACACAATTTCCCAGTAGGCATATCCCAAGTTGCAACTTTACATTTTGGAAAATTAGAACAACCATAAAATACTTTTCCACGTTTGCTTTGTTTTTCTACAATCGCCCCACCACAAGAAGGACATTTAGCAAACTCCTTAACTTCTTTAACTTCTTTTTTTATATATTTACAGCTAGGATAATTACTACATGCAGTAAATTCACCAAATTTTCCTTTTCTAATAACTAATGGGCTTCCACACTCAGGACAACTCTCACCTGTTTCTTCAGCTTTATTTTTTTCCATTTCTCCAAAAGCTTTTTCTACTAAAGGTTCAAACGAATCATAAAACTCATGTAACACTTTAATATTATCTTCTTTTTCAACTGCTATTTTATCTAAATCACTTTCCATATTTGCCGTATATTCAACATTAATTATTCCACTGAAGAATTCCTGCAATTTATCAGTTGTTTCTATCCCCATTTTAGTTGGTACAAACTTCTTTTCAACTAATTCTACATATTCTCTTTCTTTTATAGTATCTATAACAGTAGCATAAGTAGATGGTCTACCTATTCCTAATTCTTCCATTTCCTTAATCAATTTTGCTTCAGTATATCTAGCAGGCGGTTGAGTAAAATGTTGTTCTTTATTAATTTCCTTAGCATTTAAAACATCTTTTTTATTCAAATTTGGAAGAATTTTATCTTCACTATTCTCAAATTCTTTATATACTTTTAAATAACCATCATAAATTAGAACTTGCCCAGTTGCTTTAAAATCATAATCATTATTTCTAAGAATAATAGTTGTCGAATTAACCTTAGCATCTGCCATAATTGATGCAAGAGCACGATAATAAACTAATTCATATAACTTATACTCATCTTTTGTTAAATATTGCTTCATCTTTTCAGGTGTTCTAAAAATACTTGTAGGTCTTATAGCCTCATGGGCATCTTGGACATTATCTTTTTTCTTAGTAGTTTTAACATATCCAACATATTCTTTACCATATGTATCATTAATATACTTATATGATTCTTTAATAAATTGATCACTAAGTCTAATAGAATCTGTTCTCATATAAGTAATAAGTCCGACTGTCTCACTACCAATATCTATTCCTTCATACAACTTTTGAGCAAGAGACATTGTTTTCTTAGCATTAAAATTAAGTTTATTTGATGCATCCTGTTGCATAGTACTAGTGATAAATGGTGGTTTTGCTTTCTTATTTTTTTCTTTTTGCTCTATAGATACTACTTCAAAATCTTTTCCTAAAGAATTAATAACTTTATCTGTTTCTTCTTCATTAGAAAGTTTAATTTCTTCACCTTTATAATTAAATAAAACAGCTTCAAAATCACTAAATACACTAGTTACGGTCCAATATTCTTCACTATTAAATGATTCAATTTCTCTTTCTCTATCAACGATTAATTTAAGAGCAACAGATTGTACACGACCAGCGCTTTTTCCTCCAGTTTTACTTTGCATCAATTTACTTAATCTAAAACCTATTATACGATCTAAAATTCTTCTTGTTTCCTGACTTTTAACAAGATCATCATCTATCTTTCTAGGTTCTTTAAATGCTTCTAAAACTTTATCCTTTGTAATCTCATGAAACAAAACTCTTTCATAATCATTATCTTTAATATTTAAAGCTTCTTTCAAATGCCAACTTATAGCTTCCCCTTCTCTATCTGGGTCGGTTGCTAAATAAACTTTATCGCTCTCTTTTGTTAATTTTTTTAATTCATTAATAACTTTTTGTTTACCTGGTATAGGTATATAACTAGGCTTAAAATCATTATCAACATCAACACCTAAACCATATTTACCAGTTGTTGCAAGATCTCTAATATGACCTTTTGAAGAAACTACTTTATATCCACTACCTAAATATTTTTCAATTGTCTTACTCTTGCTAGGAGATTCTACTATTACTAAATTTTTAGTCACTATTCCACATCCATTTCACATATCTATTTATACTAATTATTAAATATTTTGTCAACACTATATATTATTATACATATAAAAAGAAATTCCTAAGAATTTCTATTTTTATTATTTTCTTCTTTTATAGTTTCTTCCAATTCTTCTTGCGTATTTTTATTAAATAGTTCCTTCTTTCTAGATAAAAAGTTTTCTTTTAAAACATAATCATAATTTTCTTTCTTATCTTTATATAAAACATCTACAATAGAAATAATTGTATCAACATCAATTCTTTTAGTACTATGAATTCTATCATATAATTCACGATAATTCATATTAAATGCATTAAGAAATCTTTCCTTTTCTTTAAGCATTCTACTATCTCTAATATTATCTATTTTTTCAATACTAAAATCTCTATCATCTATTGAAACAATAGCAAGTATTCCACTAAGTCTTTCCCCATAAGTAACCCTATTAAGAGAATCTAAAGTATTTCCAAAAAAATTATAATTAATTCTTCTTACACTTTCTTTAGAATAATCTTCTTTTGATAGATTATCCATTGATGGATCAAATACATATATACCATCAACATTATATTTTTCATCTTTAACATCAACTAAAGTAATAAAATCTCCCTTATCAGTAACACCCATAAATGTACTATAACCAAGTACATTAAGAATATACGAAAATAATTTATTCATTCCATAAGAATTAGTCTTTTTCTTCATAATTATTTCTGTTAACAAATCATGGTTATCATTAGATTCAAAATCCATTATTTTTATTCCATCATATATTCTCATTATTTGTTCAATACAAGATAATTCTTTATTCAATAACTTACTAATAAATAAATTCATAGTTCTATAAGTAGGAACATCAGTTAAAGCAAATCTATCATCATCTAATTCATAGGGTAACTGCCAAGTGCTTGGATTTTCATAAACATCACTAAGTATTTTTTCTTTTTCTTCTTGATTTAAATCTATAAGAATATACTTTTCTATTTTAGAGTCATCAATATAATCACTAATTGCAAGAAGAGATTTGATTACTTCTATAGTTTTAGAATCGCACTTATCTTTAAAATATATTTGTTGTAAGTTATTAGGACTAAATATTAAATCTTTACATTTTTCTATCTCAGGAATAGTTAAAGAGTGATCTATAGATAAGTTTTGAACATCTAAATATACATAAGTATCTTCGTCAAATGTTTGAACTATATCCATAAAACCACTCCCCATTACTTAATTATTTTAACTTACCAAATTTACCTAATTTACCTTTTGATCCTTTAAGACCATTAAATCCACTTAATATATTAGAATTAAAACTTCTAATTTTAGATTTATTCTTTTTATAATCTTTAATAGCTATATTAATCATATCATCTAATAAAGAAGTAAAACTCTTATCTTTAGCATCCCACAAATAGAAAGCCAAACTTCCAGGACAAGAATTAATTTCATTTATATAAACATTTTTCTTCTTCTTATCAATTAAGAAATCTATTCTACAAACACCACTTAATCCAACTGATCTAAATGCACTTGAAGCAATAGATTCAACTTCTTCTTTAAGTTTATTATCTATTTTAGCAGGAATTCTTCTTGAAGCACTTGCCATTCCTTTAGATCCAGTGTTAGATTTCTTTCCACAACCAATATATTTATCTTCATAAGTAAGTAAGCTATTATCTGTAATTACTTCTTCTATCTCACTTAATTTAAAATTCTCATAATTTCCAAGAACACTTATATTAACCTCTACTAAATTACTAACTTTTTCTTCTACAACAATCTTATTATCATATTGAATAGCATCTTCAATAGCACTAATTAATTCTTTTTTATTGTCAACTGACGATATACCAACACTACTACCTAAAGTTGCTGGTTTAACAATCATAGGATAAGTTAATTGTTTTTCTATTTCTTTTACAACTTTATCAGCATCATCTAGATAATCACAATCATAAAACCAATGATATTTTGTAATAGGCAACTTACTACATTCAAAAACTTGTTTTTGTACAACTTTATCTTGAGCAACCGCACTAGCTAAAACATTACTTCCAACAAAAGGAACTCCAATAGTCTTCAAATAACCTTGTAAAACTCCATCTTCAACATTTGTCCCATGAACAATTGGAAAAATAATATCAATATCACTTACTATAGATTTAAATAAATTTTTATTTTGAAGTACAAATCTACCATTTTTATTATACAAAACAACATTTTTTGTATATCTTTTTACTAAATCCATATCTTTATATGTCTCTATATCTCTCAATAATTGTCCAGTATACCATTCTCCATCTTTTGTTATATAAATTGGAATAATGTCATACTTTTCATTATCCATTTTATTCATTGCTTGAACTGCAGAAATAATACTAACTTCATGTTCAACTGTTTCCCCACCAAAAACTACACCAACTTTTATCATATTATCCTCCTATTCAGTATATGTATCAGGTAAATCATTTTCAAATAAAGCATATAACTCGTTTTTACCTTTTAATTTATTAATTAATGTATACGCTTCTCTAACATCATTTAAAACATAAATATTATCTTCTTTAAACTTCTTTTCTAACAATCCTTCTTTAATAGGAATTGTTCTTTTTTCACCAATTAATATAACTTTATCAGCCACTTCAGCAATTTGTTTTCCAAATTCTTTATTTAGTTCTTTTTCTTTTGCTCCTAACTCTATCATACCAGGTGTAACAACTATTTTATCTCCCTTCATCATTCCAAGTACTTCAACAGCACTTTTAGCACCAACTGGATTAGAATTATAAGCATCATCAATTTGATAAAAATTACCAAGTTTTTTAACTTCTAATCTATGTTCAACAGGATGAACTTTTTTAACACCTTGTTGTAATTCTTTAATTGTAAGTCCAAATTCATAACCTAAAGCTATACTTGCAAGAATATTATAAACATTATGTTTACCTAAAAGTTTTGTTTCAAAATTATATTTTTTCTTATCATTTTTAAAAATAACATCAAAACTAGTTCCTTTGTAATCACACTTAATATTTTCAGCTCTAACATCAACATCTTTACTTTCTATACCAATCCACAATATCTTAGCATGATTTTTTTTCTTTATCGTATAAGTTCTTTGCTTTTCATCATCTCTATTAAGTACACCAACTCCATCACTTGGTAAATATTCAATAAGTTCCATTTTTCCTTCTTGAATATTTTTCTCGCTACCAAATGTCTCTAAATGAGCAGTTCCTATTGAAGTAATAATTCCATACTTTGGATTAACTAACTTACATAAACCATTAATTTCCCCTTTAACATATGCTCCCATTTCAGCAATAAATACATCATCAAATTTAGACAATTGATTATTAACAGTTATCATTAATCCATTAAAAGTATTTAAACTTTTAGGAGTTGCTAAAGAATTATATTTAATATTTAAAATATCATTCAAAATATTTTTACTACTAGTTTTACCATAACTTCCAGTAATACCGATTACTTTCAAATTTGGTTCCATACTTTTCAATTTACTTTTAGCTTGATGTTCAAATTTATGATATATAAGTCTTTCAACTGGATGATTAATAATATTAGCTAAAAAAATAACATAATATACTAATGAACTAATAATAGAATATGATAAAACAACATAATTTCTCGTATAGTTATCTACAATATAAACAACTAATGGAATTGAATAAAGAATAAATAAAGTAAATATTAATCTTTTAACACGTTTAGTAATAACTAAAGGTTTTTTGTTTTGATCACTTTTTCTTTTTTCTTTTTCAACTACAAAACTACTAATATAAACTAGAATTAATACAGTTAAAAAGAAAATATCCGTTGTTTCTGTTTTTGAAAAAAACAACATCAATGCAAATAAAACACCATATAAGCTCAAATTAAAAAATGTATTTTTATTTTTAGATATCCATTTTAAATATCTATTGTTTTCATTATATAAATTTTGTTGAAGCATATGTAATGCTTTCTTTGATAAATAAATAATATAAATAAAGTCAATAAGTATTAATAAGTAAAAAATAAAATCCATAAATATCACTCCTTAATAAATGTTTTTATAACATTACAAACTGGATTTAAAAATTCTAAATAAGTATAATGAGTACCGCCTTCATAAACAATTAATCCAGCATCTTTCATTATTTTTTCCAACTCTTGAGCTTCAGCAAGTGGTGCTTCAGTATCATTATCTCCCCAAATCAATAATGTTGGGCAAACTATATCTCTAGCATAAGAAGATAAATCTTCATTAACTGTATTAACAAGTATTTTTCTCATAACACAAGAAGCATTACGATAATCACGCGAACCAATATGCTTTTTAGCAAACCCCTCTAATTTATTTAACAATGGTATTTTCTTTAAACCTTTTAATATTTTTACTTTAGCACTAACTTTTGTTTCTTTTCTAATACAAGGAGCACCTAATAAAACAAGTTTATCTACTTTATATTTACCAGCATATATAATAGCAATTCTACCTCCAAAGGAATGACCAATTAAAATAGGATCTTTTATTTTCAGTTTATCTAATAATTCTTTTACTATTTCACAATAATCATAAATAGTTATCTCTTGTTTAGGTTCACTAGATTCCCCATGTCCAGGTAAATCAATAATAGTAATAGTAGCATTTTTCTCTAATTTTTTACCAATTGGATTCATCATTTCAATATTTTGTCCCCAACCATGTAACAAAACAATATTTTTTTTACCACTACCATATTGTATGTAATTAATATCTATATCTTTAATATTTATTGTCATCATTAACACCTATAATAATTATAGCAACTTTTATATATTTGTTCAATTTATTAAGCTTTTTTTACATTTTTTTACAAAAAAAATTACTAAATTATTTAGTAATCTCTAATTATATTATTTAACTAACTCATAACTATCAAAATAATAATTTCCATTTATAATTTTGAAAGTAACTTTATAGGTATTATACTTATCCCATGAAAGATTAGTTAAAATTGAACCATTTTTATTTTTATCAATAATTGTTTTCATATTGTAGTCCTTGTAACAAGCTATTTCATTATATGAATTATCTGTATAATCGCAATATGCAACTTTTTGATATAAATACACATCATTCATTGACTTTTCTACTTTTGCTGTTTTTACAAAAGTAGATGCACTAGGTCCCACATCTGATCCTACAACTTGAATACATATGTCATCATTTTGAAATTTAATATGAATATCTGTTAATTCTGCATCTATATTTTTCAAATCGTTAAGAGTTAATGGCTTATTATTAATTATTTCTCCTAACGAGTCATTTATTTCTTTTAAAGAATATGTATTTTTACATGTATTTACTTCTCCCAAAGACGCTTTTGATTTATCAACGTTTAATAATGCTGTTCTAATTAATTCTTTTGTACTTAAATCATTAGCGGTTAATTTATTCTGTTTAAACCATTTATCATTATTATTAAATGTAATTAACTTCTCTGATTCATCATAATATCCTTGTTGTTTCAACAACCCAATACTGCTTAATTTACTATTTAATTCTTTTTCTAAAGAAGTACTAGTATTCAATGATTCAATAAATCCTTTGACTTCATCAGAACTTGAAAATTCAAACACCCCAGAAATATTATTATCCCCAAATACTCCAACTAATAGTGACTTTCCATCAGTTCCGTAATCAATAAGAATATCTTTTTCATTGTAATATGTTTCTCCTCCAACATAATACAATATATTTTCTGGTGGACATAATTCATATCCAGTAACAACATTTGTAAACTTTTTCGCAGATTTTAATTTATCTATTACAATATCAATTGTATCTGGCGAAACCATAATAAATTTTTCATCAGTTAAAGGACCATTAATTTCATCAGATTTATCCTCACATTTAACTACATAAGCATTTCTACCATTTGTTACTTTTGATTTCAATTCTTTTCTAATAGTTTCAAAATCAATATTTTCAATAGATACATCTGTATTATTATTCTCCTCTGTATTATTTTTTTCTTCATTATTATTAACATCATTAGAAACTTCTTGATTACTATTAGTATCATTTTTTGCATTATTATTTTCCTTTTTGTCAAATACATGCCCAAATACAATTAAACATCCAACAATTGCTAACAATGAAAATGCAACAATAACGATAATAAGAGGTTTATTTAATTTTTTCTTTGATAACTCTTGTCCTTCACTAGCACTATTTCCTTTTTCTTCTTCCATTTTTTTCAACCTTCCTTCTTATTGTATTAATTATAGAAAGAACTGATATTAATTAATATCAGAACAATTTAAATTTATTATTTATATCAATGAGTCTCTAACAAATACTTCAACATTATTCAATGTATAAACATCAATAAGTGCTTTTTCAGTAATCTTAATAAATCCAAGTCCATTAATAACCAAATCTTGATGATATCCAACTTCAATAGTCTTCTTTGGCAATTCTTTTAAACTTTCACATCTACCAATATCTTTTTTTTCTATTTCTAATTCATTTGATACAAAAAATGTGAAACTATTTTTATCTCCATTAATATAATCAATTCTTAACAAATTAGGGATTAATAAACATTGTCCTTCTCTAACTTGAAAAGTATCAGTATTAATTTCTTTTTTAGCATTTATCTTTTTTATCATATCAAAATCAACATAATTAACAATGCTTCCTCTATCTACTAGTCCAGGAGTATCTATTAACATAATATCATCAGTAAGTTTTATATTAATTTTATTTAATGTTGTAGATGGAAGTGGAGAAATTGTAAGTTCATATTCCTCATTTGAATAATCTTGAACCATCTTATTAATTAAAGTGCTCTTACCAACATTAGTATGTCCCACTACATAAATATTCTTACTTGATTTGTGTTTCTTTATTAATAGCAATAATTCATCCATATTATAGTTTTTATTTGCACTTACAATAATTATGTCTTGATAGTCTAAACCTAAAGATGAAAAATAATTAATTATCTTTTCATCATTAACACTTTTTGGAAGAACATCTCTTTTTGTAAGAACTAAAATCAATCTATTCTTAATATATTCTCTTATTATATTAATATCTTTTTCAATATTTAATAAGTCAACTACATATAAAACCAAATCTTTTGTATCATTTACACTTTTAAGTATATCAATATACTCTTCATTAGATCTAGTAGTTATTTGGTAATCGCCATAATTCCTTAGTTTAAAACAGCGAGAACAAATATCGTTAGTTAAATCTGGCGTATAACCTTCATAAAGCATATTAGAATCTTGAAGTTTAACTCCACAACCTATACAATATTTTTCATTATCCATAGTATTCTCCTCTTCTTAATAAACCTTTTTTAGACAATTGTTTCAATTTTCTTCTTTCAAAAAATCTATTTATTCCTGTTATAGACAAATCGTCATTTTCTAAAGGATCAACCAAAACTGTATATATTCCAAATTTATTTCCACCAAGAATATCTGTCATTAACTGATCTCCAATAATACACATTTCACTCTTAGCAAAATCATACTTATTTTTTATTATTTTAAACCCACGTGAAAAAGGCTTCATCGAAAATCTAACATAATTAACCCCAAGTCTTGCGGCAGCTATAGAAACTCTTTTATTACTTCCATTATTAGAAACAACAAATATTGAAAAATCTTTTTTTAATCTTTTTATTAAACTACAAAATGATTTTTTTGGTATTGTTTTATTAAGTTTTAAAAGAGTATTATCTAAATCGAACATTAAACATTTTATATTCAAATTTTTAAGTTTTTCATAATCAATATCATTAATATTTTTTTTATACATATTAGGAACATATTTATTCATAATAATCCCCCTTATAAAGAAAACTTAGATTATTCTAAGTTTATCTTTTCTAATCTTTTTGTTTTAGCTAAATTTTTCTCTTTTTCTTCAATAATTTTCTTTTCTTTTTTGTTTTTCAAAACTAATCTAATAAAAATTACAAGTAATACTATAAATATAATTAGTCCTAAAATCAAGAAAAAATTTATTCTTGTATCTTTTTTAAACGTAATTGTATAGACACTTTCCACTCCATCAGTACCATCTTTAGCTTTTACAGAAATAGTAACCTTTTTTCCTGGTCCTAAATTAGCTAAATCTTTATCAATTTTTGCTTTATCAACAATAGCCTCATCTTCATTATTCAATTCAGGCTTAATAACAATATTATCCTTATATTTAGCTTTATACATAATTTCATAATCATATTTATTTTTTTCAAAATTAATATCATCATCTATACCAAATATTTCTATATCTCTTAAAGTAGTATCTATATCAGTATCTAAATTATTAATAACTAAAGTATAAACTTTTTCATCTTTATTTTCACTAATAACTTTAATCTTAATAGTATTAGAACCAATAGCTAACTCTTTAGGTTGATCAATTTCAACTTTAGCTTTAGAATCTTGTGGAACTGCTACAATATCAATTTTTTTAAGTTTATGAGTAGTTATAGTATATAACAAAGTATTAGAATCAAATTCAAGTAATTTATTATTAGAGTTAACAATTAAATCACTTAAATTATTATTAGTACCTCTATTATCTGGCCTAGTAATTGTAATAACATATTTTTTTTCTTCTAAAGAAGCAGACACAACAACTATCTCAAATACATTTTCGCCATAATCAAGCGAAACTCCAGTCTTAGGCCCATATTTATCCTTAAATGTAGCTGTTTTATCATTTAAAGTTGCTTCAAAATTAACAGTGGTAGTACTAGCATCTACCATAAAAGCATAATCATATTGCTTTGGAGAAAAATTAGTAATTGTTTTACCATTTACTTTTATATCCTTTAAAGTATTATCTGTTGATTTAACATCGATATTTTTCGTTACCTTTTCAAAAGCAGTAATTGTTTCATCTTCCTTTGCTTTAGTAGTTCCTTCTAGTGAAATAAATGTACTTGTTTTTGCTACAGTGCTTCTTACTTTAAATCTTAGCGTTGCAATAGTAATATCACCAGTTAAACCATTCTCATGTGAAAAATCAAGAGAAAATGGACTTGCTTTAGAAAACCCTGAATCCAAATGCCAATTATTTTTTTCTTCTATATTCAACAATTCTATAACAGAAGTTTCATAGGTTAATGTAGCCTTAAAACCATCAGTTACTGTATCAGTTGAAAAAATTACATCTACAGTAAATTCTTGATCTTTACTAATAGTTTTAGGTGTAGTTAATTTAACTTCATTAATTGCAGCATAAACATTTATATTTGATACCAACAACAAAGTAATAATTAAACTCAATAAATATTTTAAATGTTTCATACATTCCTCCTAATTGTTTACTCTATGTTTAACCATTGGCACAGACATATCAATAGCCATAAATTTATACCCATGTTCCAATCCATAATCTATTATATCTCTTAATGCCTCAATAACGCGATAATTTTCTTCATAATCATGCATTAAAACAACATTTATCTTATCTTTACTTAATCCATTTATAACACTATTATAAATATCTTTACTTGATTTATCTTTATCATCATCATAAGATTCAATATTCCAATCAAAATAATGATATCCCTTTTCCTCTACCATTTTAACAAGTTTACTCATAATTCCTTTTGAATATTTTATACTTATCGTATTACTTGATCCACCCAAAAATCTTAATATATAAGATTTAACACCAGTTATTTGTTCAACTTTATTACTAAGTTTTTCCAAATCATCAAAATAATCATCTATAGAAGAATAAACTATTTTATAACTATTTGAATAACTTTGTAATCCAACAGTATTTCCAGTATCACTAATCTTTTTAATTATATCATTTAATTCTTCATCTTTATTAGTTATAAAAAATGTAGCATGTACTTTTTTTTCCTCCAAAAGATCTAATATCTTAGTAGTAATTGTCCTACTAGGTCCACCATCAAAGGTCAAATAAATAAGGCCAGTAAAAGAATCATCTTTATTTATATTTTTTTTAACATTAACAACCCTATCTTTCTTAGTAACATTTCCAGAACTATCAGATACACTATAAGTCAATATATATGTTCCCTCTTTACTTGAATCAACAAATCCAGAAACTTCCACTTTATTTGTTAAATCCAAATCACAATTATCATTAGCAGTAAAACCAGGTTCAATATATTTCCTATTAAGTTCTAAATTATATACAAACTGTCCTTCTAATTTTAATTCAGGATAAATATCATCTTTATTATCAATTATTCTAACAACTTTTTTCTCATTATTACTTGAATCTCTAACTGTATAAACAATTCTATTTAAACCTTTTTTAACCTTTACACTTGAAGTTAAATCACCATCATAATTATCCTCTGCTGTAAATCCTTCTTCAATATACTCATCTTTAGGACATAATTTTATCTTACTCTCACCATTTAATACAATATTAGGAGCTCTATCATCAACTATTTCAACTTTTCTTTCTTTTTCTAAAGTAATATTATTTCTTGTAACAATACACTTTAAATTATATATACCAACAACAGTTTCATCAACTTCACCATCATACTCAATAGAATCTGATATATCATCACCCAAATAAGAAGCTGAACATCCAAAATTATCAAAATGTTCCCCATAAGGAATCCTAATATATGTTCCACCATTTAAAGAAAGATTAGGAAATAAAAAATAATTAATAAGTAGACATGCAAGACAAACCATTAAAATTAAAGCAACAAAACCAAATACAACTTCTTTTAGCAGTTTTGTTCTTCTTTCAATAGGCATACAACTCACTTCCTAACCTACTATTATTAAACTTATTATACTTTATATAATAAAAAAAGTCCATAGAATTAGGACAATTAAGCATTTATTCTCTATTATTCTTAATAAACTCTCTAAGTATCTTCATAAGAGCTCTTTTTTCTATTCTAGAAACATAACTTCTTGATATTTTATACTCTTTAGCTATATCCTTTTGAGTTTTTTCTTCATAATTATTTAAGCCATATCTTTTATTAATTATTTCTTTTTCTCTCTCATCTAATACATTATAATAATCTTTCAATAATTTAATATTATCTTTTTCAGATATTTCATCAACGAAATCTGGAGCAGGTATTTTCAAAATATCAAGAATAGTAATTTCATTACCATCTTTATCAAAACCAATAGACTCATTAATGGATATATTTTTACAATTCTTATTATTACTTCTAAAATACATAAGTATTTCATTTTCAATACACCTTGCACAATAAGTAGTAATCTTAGTACCATGACTCTTATTAAAAGTATCAACTCCCTTAATAAGTCCTATTGTACCAATACTTATCAAATCATCTTGTTCAACACCCTTTGTCTCAAACTTTTTAACAATATGCGCAACCAATCTTAAATTATGCTCAATAAGTTTATTTCTAGCATCTACACTACCAAGCCTCATCTCTTTTAAAGTTTTTTCTTCCTCTTCACAAGATAAAGGATCTAAAAAAATATTATTAGAATAGCTACCAGTAAATATAAACAAATCTCTAATTTTATCTAACAATTTAAAAAACATATAACCTCCAATAGATTATATGTCTTTCATAATTAATTATTTAAATAATAAGTAATATAGTCCAAATGAAACTATTACTAAAAGTAAAGTAACTATTATAACTAAAATAAAAGTACTATTTTCTTTTCTAACATGTCCTTCATCTATAATCGCATCTTTTACTTCATCTAATTCATTTACTTTATTACCACAACTTTTACAAAAAATATCACTCTTTGATATTTGTTTACCACAAAACTCACATTTTCTCATATTTATCATCCTCAAAAAAAATATATCATTTTTTCCTTTTTTTTACAATACCATGATATTCAAAATATGATTTTAATAGATCCTTTTCTGATAATATCATATTATTATGTTTATTCATATTTTCTCTAAATTTATAAAAAGAATAAATATCACTAACAAAAGAACATTTACTAAAATAAAAATGATAAACATATCTTTCTATCAAAAATTTATTATAGTAGTAATTTACTTTATTCTTTTCATCGAATATCTTAAACAACAGAGATAAAAAAATAATGATAAATAATAAAGATTTATAATAAGGCATTAAACATATTAAAATAATAAAACAAATAAAAAATGAGAAAAATACTAAAAAACTCATAACAACTTTATATGGAAAAAATAATTCTAAAAATAATGATAACATTTTGCTTCCATCTAAAGGTACTATTGGAAGAAGATTAAATAATAAAAAAAGATTATTAAAAAAAATGATATCCTCATTATTTCTAAAAATTAACCAAACAAAAATAACTTGAAAAACAGGACCCATAATTGATACCAAAAAAGACTCAAAAAAAGGCTTATTAATATTATCATTATAAACTGTTAAACCACCTAAAGGATAAATATTAATTTTCAAAACTTTCCAATTAAACAATTTAGCAGTTAAAAAATGACCAAGTTCATGAACAATAATAATAAACATATATATAATTATTTTTTTAAATTCTCCACAAAAAAAGCATATTAGAATTAATATATATGTAAAAATATTAATATTAAATATATTTTTTATAATCTTCTATTTCTCCATTTTTTTGAAAAACAACTACTAATTCATTATTAATTGTTTCACCCAAATAATCACCTTTTTTTATATAATCATACATATCAATATTTCCAATAATAATATTTGAATACCAAATATCAACCCCATTTTCATCTTCAATTATAATTGTTTTACCATAGCCATCTTTTTCACCAATATAAACTACTATTCCACTATTAAGACTAGGAACTAAATAATTATCTTCTACAGTAAATTTAACACCATCTAAATATTCGCATAAATCACTATAAACAAAAGAATCATTAAAAACTAATTCATTATCAAAATTATTAATAGGAAAAATATTACCAAAATGTCTTTTAAACCATCCATTATATTTAGAAAAAGAAATACTTTTAGAAAATATATTATCATAAACATAATTATCAAAATTATTATCTTTTTTTAACCCAATTAAAAAAATTAAAAACATAATTAAACATATTAATATCTTGATAAGAAATCTATCAAAAACTTTATTAAATAAAGCCCCTTTTTTATTATTTATTCTATAATTATTCATAATATTATATATTTATATTTATTTCCAATTAGAACATAATTTATATAATAAAGAATCAAAGAATATAAAACATTAATTGGAACACTAATAAATATTTTATGAAACAAAATAGATAAAGAATAACTATTAATTATATGACAATAAATGATTAAAAATAATAAAGAATCAAAAACAATTAATAAAAAAGATATTTTAAATATATAATCTAAAATATTATGTTTTATCTTATCTCTTTTAATATAATAATAAGAAAGAATAAAAAAGAAAAATGGATAGTATATAATACCAACTAATGAAATATACAATAAAAGTATAATTATAAGAAAAAGAAGATTTTTTCTCAAATAAATAAAACTAATAATATATGTAATAGTAAACATTGGAAATATTAAAGTACTTCTAGAAGTATAATTAAAAATATTTAAAAATAATAAATCAAATATAAAAGAAAAAACACCTATCATTTATCTTTCCTCTTTAATACAACAACAAATCTCAAATTATCTATATTAGATGATAAATTAACTTTTGCCATATAACCTACACCACTTTTTTCATTTTCTATTTCAAAAATAGAACCAATCAATAAACCTTTAGGGAAAACATTAGATAGCCCATTAGTAACCACAAGATCACCAACTTTAATATCATCTTTTTTATTTATTCCCCTAATATAAAAAATCCCATTTTTAAATTCAAGTATTTTATTTTTATTATTAACACTAATAGAAATATTGCCAATACTATTTATCAGTCTAACTCTAGAAATATTTAAACCAGTATTAATTACTTTTCCAATAACACCTTTTTCATTAACAACGGCACATCCATCAGTAATCCCATCTATTTTCCCTTTGTTAATAATAAGTTCATCTAGATAATAAAGATTATTTCTTCCAATTATAGATGCATTAATTGACCTAAAATCTGTTAAAGAATAATCAATTTCAAGCACCGATTTTAACTCTTCATTCTCACTAATTATTTCACTTTCTAATGTATCTAGCAAACTATAATTAGTAACATATTTACTTTTACTAAAAATAATATCACTAAGAATATTACCAAGTCTAATATCACTAGTTAATTCAAAATAAGAAAATATTAGAAGAAAAAAAAGTAAAAGAATAATTATTTTACTCTTATACATATTCTTTTTTTTCTTTTTCTTCATAATATCACCTATTATTAATTTTCCCATTATCTTGAAAACTATAATAATTATTATCAGAAACTATCAAATGATCTAATACTGGTATCTTTTGAATAATACCTATCTCAACCAAAGCATCAGTAAAAATAATATCTTCTCTAGATGGATTAATATCTCCAGATGGGTGGTTGTGTATACATATAATACTTGTTGCCGAATATAAATAAGCATATTTAAATACTTCTCTTGGATGTGTAATACTTTTATTAACAGTTCCAATAAATAATAACTCTTTTCCTATTAATTGTTGTTTATTATTAAAATAAAAACAATAAAATAATTCCTGTTTCTTACCATAAAATAAATATTTTGTATGTTCATATATTAATTTAGGATTATTCATAATAATTTTATTTTTTTTATTATTTTTATCATTATCATATAAATAAATTCTCTTACATAATTCAATAACAGAAACAACAATACTTGCTTTAGTTATTCCTACTCCATTTATTTTTATCAATTTATTTATCGTGGCATTTTTTAAATTATCAATTCCATTAAACTCTTTTAATATATCAATAGATAATTCTTTTACAGATTTATTTTTAGTACCACATCTTAATATAACAGATAATAGTTCATCATTAGATAAACTTGTAACACCATATTTTAACAATCTTTCTCTTGGTCTTTCTTCATTTGGAAAATCTTTAATTAACATCAAATCACCAATAATATTATTATACTTTTATAATCATTTTCCTAAAATTAATTCTTCATATCTAGATATAATAACATCATTTATTGATATTAAATTATCATTATTTTCTACTTCTTCTAACAAAATATCAAATTGTTTCAAATTGCTAATAAACTCAACATTATCAATAATAGTAGGTTTAATATAACTTTTAATATTTTTACTATCATATAATTTCTTTATCTTACTTGCATTATCTAATTTTGTAGTAATTCCAGCATAAACATTATAAACTCCATCTTCATTCAATACCAAATAATTATCAGAATTTACTTCATAATCTAATTCATCAAAACTACCAATTTGTACTAAATAAGCATTATATTTAGTCTCATCCAAGTTTTTCTTATAATCATTGTAAATAACTTCCGCTGAAACAAATCCCAATAAAAGAGCTAAAAATGCATAAAATATAAAATTCTTTTTCATATTATCACCAAATAAAGAATAAAACAAAAAAATAGAAAAAAATGTCGAAAAAAAAAGACATAAAGCCTTTTTCTAAAAATTCAACATTAACCATTCTGGTTTAAATATCAAAAGTAATCCTACTAACAACATTATTACTCCACCAACTATAGAAGAATACTTTCCATATTTCGTACTTGCCGTACTTAATTCTAATGTAGCCACTGCTATAACAAATACAATTAAATCGTCTATCATATAAAAGAATGTATAAATAAGCAGATAAATAATTCTTGGTATAGAAGTTACATCATTTACTGCTAATATTTCAGCAAAAGTTGCAGGAAATACACTAGAACAAGCAAGTTCAACTGCATTTACAGAAATTGCAAGAATAACAACTCCACCTAAAGCAAGAAACAAATTCTTTTCAGTAGTAAATTTTCTTATTCTATTAAATATTTTCTTTCTTTTTGTTTCATCTACAACATGGCATCCGTCATCTTTTTTTCTTTCCTTAAAGAACCTATAAATATTATACGATCCTACGCATAATGCAATAACTCCAATAATTCTTCTTATTATTCTAGTTGAAATAAATGATAGAATATTAGCAATTCCCAACATAAATAAGAAATACATAAACGCAGAGGTAAATAAGAATACAAGCCCAATTATAAGCATTTTCTTCTTATTGTTCATTCCAATCAACATATTAATCAAAAATAAAAGGATCCACATTGCGCAAGGATTAAATCCATCTATAAACCCAAGTATAACTGCAACAAGTCCAATAGATACATCTCTTTTATCTATTTCACCTAAAATAGGAATATTTATTTTATATTTATCAACTTCACTTTCTCCATTATAACTTTCTTCTAAATAATAATTAATAAGTGACTCTATTTTTTTTCCAACTATATCATCATAACCTAAAAAGCTATTATCACCAATTACAATATATGGTACTCCATTATTGACTGGATCTCCCATTGCTTCTTTAGTCTTCTTCATCAATGAAAGATTCTCATCATTATACCAAGTTTCAAACATATATAAATTATATTTGTTCTCATATTTATCTTTTATATCATCAAAGAATCTTTCTGCATCACGACAATGTGGACATCCATCACCATAAAAGAAATAAATATTTATTTTTCCTTCTACTACTTCCTTATCTACAATAGAATAAACTTTATCTTCATAATCCTTTGATAATGCATTAACGGAAAAAGGAACAATAAAAAGTATTAGAAAAAAAACAATTAATTTAGTTATTTTTTTCATTATATACTTCACCTATTTCTAATTCAATTTCTTCTTTTTTCTTTTCACCAACAATTCTTTTCAATTCATTAGAATTATCATCAAATATAATTATTTCAGGAAGAATATTACCTATATTAAGACTTTTTACTTCTTCTTCATCCATATCTATATCTAATTCAACAAAATCAATATTATTGTATTTTTGTTTAACTTCTTTCCAATATTTATTTGTAATAATACATGCTGGACACCACATAGCTCCAACTTTAATTATTTTCATAACAATCACCCTAAAAAACTAACTTTTTATAGCAAAGATCAAAGCATCTTAAAAATTCATTTATTTCTTCTTCAGTAGAAATATAAGAAATACTAATTCTTATACTAGATAATGCACGCTCTTCATCTTTTGTTAAAGCATAAACAGCCTTAGACTTTTCTCCACCTTTAGAACATGCAGTCTGTGTAGATATAAAAATATCATATTCTTCCAATGCATGCTGCATTGTTTCCGGTTTAACACCCAAAACACTAATATTTAATATTTGAGGAATAGAATACTCATTACTATTTATTTTTACTTTCTCATAATTTGAAAGTTTTTCTTTTAAATAATTATTCAATTTACTTATATATTGAATTTTTTCATCCAATCCTTCATTAGCTAATCTTAAAGCCTTAGATAAAGACACAATTAAAGGAAGTTGAGGAGTTCCACTTCTATAAATTGTTGTACTTTTTCCACCATGAATAAGTGGTTCAATTTGAACATTTTCTTTTTTTATAAGACATCCAATACCTTTTATTCCAAATATTTTATGAGCAGAAAACGAAGCTAAATCAATATTATTGAAGCTAACATGTTCTTTTCCAATACTTTGAGTCATATCAACATGAAAAAAACATTTTGGATTAACATCTTTTATTATTTTTCCAATTTCCTCTACAGGTTGTCTTATACCTATTTCACTATTTACACTACATATACTAACTAAAATTGTATCATCTCTTAATAAACTTTTAAGTGAATCAAGTTTAACTCTTCCAAACTCATCTGTTTCAACAAAATCAACTTCAAAATTTTCATATTTTTGAAGATATCCAATAGGTCCATAAATAGAAGAATGTTCAAATTCAGTAGTTATAATATGTTTACCTCTATTTTTATATTTATAAGCTATACCTTTTAATGCAGTATTATTTGATTCACTTGCACCACTTGTATATATTATTTCTTTTTCTTTTACACCTAAAATATTAGCAATTTGCTTTGTTGAAGCATTAATTAATTCATTTGCAATCGTACCAAGCTTATGCATAGAATTAGGATTAGCAAAAAAATCTCTTGAAGCTTTTACAAAAGAATCCAATACCTCTTCACTAGTACTTGTCGTAGCAGAATAATCTAAATACACCATAATAACACCTACTTTACATCATAATACAATTCATTAACAGAAACATTCATAGTATGGCAAAGAGGATCATCAGGTATTTCAATTGCATCACGTACACCTGGTAAACCTAAAATTGCTCTAATAAATGTAGGAATAAAGAATAAAAGTGCTGTAGCAATTACACGTGATACAACTTTGTTTTCTGCTTTTTTTAAAGCATCATTATCTTGAGAAATAACAGCCTGTGCAAAATCAAGAGCAACAAAAGCAATTAATGCTATTGGTCCAAGTATTCTAAAATATCCTAATATTTCACGAATCATATCCACTCCATCAGAAGTAAGTATTCCTTCACAATTAGCATAATTTCCTTGTTGTAAATAAGTAACATCTGGATCAAATTTTTGGTTTATTTCAATTATTTTTGCATCTACTCTATTACAAATGCAAAAGAATAAACCAAATATCAATAATATATATATAAAGTTTTTTTTCACAGGTATCACCTCATGACCATAATTATAGCATTATATAATTAAAAAATAAAGTAAATAAAAATACATATAACAAAAAAACATTGCATAGCAATGTCAATTTTTTAATGGTGACCAGTATGGAATTCGAATCCATGAATGCCGCCGTGAAAGGGCGGTGTGTTAAGCCACTTCACCAACTGGCCATAAATGGCGCCCCAACTAGGACTTGAACCTAGGACCCCTTGATTAACAGTCAAGTGCTCTAACCGACTGAGCTATTGAGGCAAATCTGGTGGACCTGGGAGGACTTGAACCTCCGACCTCACGCTTATCAGGCGTGCGCTCTAACCACCTGAGCTACAAGTCCAACTTTATTAGACTTTACTCCAGCCGACTTCTAAAGTATATAATATGTT
>CACXGX010000032.1 GCA_902767365.1 uncultured Erysipelotrichaceae bacterium | reverse complement strand
TTCAAATAATTCTTTATTTTCAAATGGATAATGATATTGTGCAAAAGGCATAGCACCTGAGTCAAACCAACAGTCCATAACTTCAGTAACACGAGTCATTGTTTTTCCACACACTGGGCACTTGATATGGACATCATCAACATATGGCCTATGAAGTTCTATGTTCTCATCAATCTTCTCTATTGCTTTTTCAACAAGTTCTTTGCGAGAACCTATCATTTCATTATGACCACACTCACATCTCCATAATGGTATTGGAGTTCCCCAATATCTGTTTCTTGATATTGCCCAGTCATTTAAATTCTCTAACCAGTTTCCAAAACGTTTTTCTCCAACATAATCAGGATACCAATTTATTTTTTTGTTTTCTTCTACGATCTTATCTTTAAGTTCAGTAACTTTAATATAAATACTTGGTTTAGAGTAATAAACAAGTGGTGTATGGCATCTCCAACAATGTGGATAATTATGTTCCATTTTTTGTTTTTTGAATAATTTATCTTCACTTGATAAATATTTAATAATATCAAGTTCTAATTCTTTTTCAACAACTAATCTACCCTTCCAAGGTCCTTCTGTAAAACATCCATTTTCATCAACTGGGTTTAACATTGGTAAGTCATATTTAACTCCTACTTCATAGTCATCTTGTCCAAAAGCTGGAGCAATATGAACAATACCTGTTCCATCTTCCATAGTAACGTAGTCAGCGCATGTTATAAAGAAGGCTTTCTTATTTACTTTTAATATTGGTAAAAATTGTTCGTATTCTCTTCCTTCTAAGTCAGAACCAAGATATTCTTCAACTACTTCATAATTATCTCCTAAAACTTTATTAGCAAGAGCTTTAGCTACAATAAAGTTATATCCTTTTGATAAACATTTAACATATTTTTCATTTGGGTTAACACATGCAGCCACATTTGATAAAAGTGTCCATGGAGTTGTAGTCCATACAAGTAGATAGGTATTATCTTCATCCTTAAGTTTAAATGGAACAGTAACTGTATTAACACTTACCATTTCATATCCTTGAGCAACTTCGTGAGATGCAAGACCTGTTCCACATCTTGGACAGTATGGAAGTATTTTTAATCCATCATAAATTAATCCAGCATCAAAGAACTTCTTTAAAATCCACCATTCTGTTTCAATATATGAGTTATGATATGTAATATATGGATTTTCAAGATCAATAAATTGTCCCATTAAATTTGTAAATTCTTTAAAAGAAGCTTCATTTTTCCATACACTTTCACGGCACTTTTCATTAAATTCTTTTATACCATATTTTTCTATATCATTTTTTCCAGTAAATCCTAGTTCTTTTTCTACTTGTACTTCTACTGGTAATCCATGAGTATCCCATCCTACTTTACGAAGTACTCTATTACCTTTCATAGTTTTGTACTTACAGAATACGTCTTTTAGTAATTTTGATAGCATATGGTGAATTCCTGGCATACCATTTGCTGTAGCAGGTCCATCATAAAAGACAAAGTTCTTAGCATCTTTTCTATTCTTAATAGTTTTCTCTAAGATATTCATCTTTTTCCATCTTTCACTTATTTCTTTTTCAACTTCATTATTTTTCCCTTTTTTTAATTCCTTAAACATAAATATCACCTATTTTCTAATTTCTTTTTTATAAGACAACAATTTAATTCTTTTATCAATATTATAATTATTATAATGAGGTTTAGTGTTATAACCTTCATAATTCTTTCTTATTGATAAACCAATTGTTCCATAATCTTTAATCGGTACTAATGTATAACCAAAAATAGTACTTCCTATGTAGTTTAAACCTTTGAAATTTCTAACCATAAATACCTCCTAAATTAAAAACACGACTATAATTCAAAGGACGAATATAGCCGTGTTACCACCTTTTTTCATAGAATAAATCCATGCACTCAAAACTATAACGCGTTACCGACTTTATCTTATCCATAAAGTGCATCAAGAAGTGATTTTAATTAAGTATTACTTGCAAATTCACACCAAACATTTGCTCTCTTTAAGCATTTCTTAATTACGTCTTCCTCATTTGCTGTCAATATAAAGAAAATTATATAACACTTTTTTTAATCTTTCAATATTTTTTTATTATTATTGATCCTTTTTATTTTTTTCACAAGGTTTTTTTATTTTTTTATGTTGTTCTAGGCTTTCTAAATATTCATCCATATCTATTTGATGAGTCAAACTATCAGTTGTTTTTTCTTGACGAGTTTTCATTTCTAAATTATCTTCTTGTATCTTCTTATAGAAGCGATACATAGAGTTATTCTCCTGAGTATATGCTATAAGTTTAGATTTTATCATATTATTTTTTTCTTCAAAATCTCTAAAAAAATGGAAACAATAGTTATCAAGATTATCTCTTTCTAGAACAAGACCTGCTCCTTCTGTAGTAAAGTATACATCTCCACTATATGATAAAAAGAACTTATCAAGTAAACCATTTATTTCTTTATTTTCATCATTTTTTTCTATTGTAAAATATTCTTCTATGTTAAATCTTTTATTTATGTCATCATAGAAAAAACCTACTGTTAAAAATTCAAGATCCCCCATCGAAAAGAATAAATGTTTACCTTCATTGTGAATATCAAATGAAGAAAACCCTTTCTTATTGTTATTTTCATTTCCTTTAAATACTTCCATAAAACCTCCTAATCTTCTATTATTGAAGTAAAATAATAGTTATTTCCGCTTTTTTTAAATTTATAAATAAATGTTTTAATATTATTTAAATCAATTGATTCATAGTTGTTTGAAATAATTTTGGAATCTTTAGTTAAATCGCTATGATAATTAAATATTAAAGCATTATTTCCATCATAAGAATAATCAAGATATAAAGCTTTTTCATAGATATATAAATCATTATTAATTATTGATGCTTTTACATATTCTGTTTTTATCCCACCTTTTGTATATTCAAAATTACTACATTTATTTGTTTTAACTATATAACTACTTTTAGTAACATCATAATTAACAATCAATGAATCATCACTAGTTTTAAATGATTTATTATTGTATGTAACTTGGCCAAATATTTCATTAATCTTATTATGAACAACTATTTCATTTATTTCTTTTTCTATATTACAATTCGTAATTGTCTCACTTTTTATTATATTGATAATTGCTATATAAATATAGAATTCATCATCAAATTTTTTTTCTTTATAATAATAATCGAAATAATCACTACCAAAATTATTTTGAATTAATTCATAATGAACGTTATCATAAAGATATTTATATTTTTCTCCACTAACTGTTTTAGTTTTTGTTTCATCTTCATCATGTTCTTTGTAAGTATAATCAATATTATCAAAATTATTTGAATTCCATTTACTATATGAAACTATATATAAAGCTGATGTTATTATTAGCAAAGCAATTACTGCTTTTATAAGTGCTTTAACCATATTATCACCATTTCAATTATAATACGTATAATAAAAAAAAGAAAGATTTATTCTTTTATTATCTTTCTTATACTTTCATATAAATATGGTTTAACTTTATCAATTGGTAATGGAATATTTAACATAATAGAACTAAAAACAACAGATGATGTTAATTCTATTATCATAAATAAAGTTATTTCTGGGTTTTTTAATTTAATATTATTGTCTTTGGCACTTTTTAAAAACATGTCTAATATACCAATAGGTTTATCATCTATTAAATTAGAAATATTGTCTCCAAATACACCTAAAGATAAAGATTTAGATATTATATTTAAAACATCTCTATTGTCTTTTAAATAGTCGATAACATAATCAATAATTGCAATAATTTTATCTGAAAAGTCATTTAATTTTTTTTCATTAACTTCTTTTATAGCATTTTCAAATAAATTTTTAGATATGTTTATGATTAATTTTTTTTCAACATCATATTTATCTTTAAAGTATAAATAAAATGTTCCTTTAGCAACTTTTGCTCTATCTACTATTTCTTGTATTGTTGTATCTTTAAAACCTTTTTCAGTTAATAAAGAATAACTTGCTTCTAGTATTCTTTTTTCTTTATCTTCTTTATTTTCATATACTTTACTTTTTATACTATTTGGCATATTATCACTTCCACAACATATATTTTATAAGTGTTTTGACTAAAAGTCAATTAATTGTAATTAAAATATTGACTTTTGGTCATTTGTGGAGTAAGATATCTTTTTGGATACAGAAAGGAAGATATTATGGAAAAGTTAGGAAGATTTATTTGTAAAAACAAATTATTTATTGTTATCATATCCTTTTTATTATTAATACCATCTATAATTGGATATTTTAATACAAAAATTAATTATGATATTTTAGTTTATCTACCTAGTGATATAGAAACTCTTAAAGGAGAAAAAATATTAACTGATGATTTTCATATGGGAGCTTTTTCTATTACTATTGTAGAAAATATGGATAGTAAAAATTTACTATTATTAGAAGATGAATTTAGAAAAATAGATGGTGTAAATAAAGTTATTAGTGCTAGTGATATAACTGGAACAATTATACCTTTATCTATATTACCTAATGAAATACAAAATAAAGTTGCTAAAAATGATAGTGAATTAATTCTTGTAACTTTTGAAAATTCAACAAGTGATGAAAAAACACTTGAGGCAGTTAAATCAATGAGAAAAATTGTAGATGATTCTGTCTATATCGGTGGAATGAGTGCAATGGTTTTAGATACAGAGATAATATTTAATAGTCAAATGCTTTACTATATTATTATTGCTGTTATATGTTGTATTATCGTTTTAATTATTTCTCTTGATTCATATTTAGTACCTTTTTTGCTTTTATTAAATATTGGAATCGCTATTATTTACAATATGGGAAGTAATATTTTACTTGGAAACATTTGTTACATTACTAAGGCTATTGCAGCTGTATTACAACTGGGTGTTACAACTGATTTTTCTATATTCTTATATCATAAATATGAATATCATAAAAAACATGAAAAAGATAATGATAAAGCAATGATTGAGGCTATAAAAGAAACTATTTCTTCAGTACTTGGAAGTTCTCTTACAACAATTGCAGGCTTTTTAGCACTATGTACTATGCAACTTACATTAGGAGTAGATATTGGTGTAGTAATGGCAAAAGGAGTTTTATTTGGATTACTAAGTGTTATTATTTTATTTCCTTCTCTACTTCTTGTTTTTGATAAACAAATTGAGAAAACAAAACATAAAAATTTATTACCAAAATTTACTCATACAAAGAATTTTGTAACAAAACATTATATATCTATATTTGTAATATTTATTATTCTTTTAGTACCATTCTTCTTAGCACAAAGAAAAACAGAAGTATATTATAAATTAGATTCTTCTATTCCAGATAGTTATGGATATAGCATTGCTACTAAAAAATTAAAAAATGATTATAATATGTCATCTCAATCAATGATTTTGGTATCAAATGATACTCCAAATTATAAAGTTAATCAGATGGTTGAAGAAATTAAAAAATTAAATGGAATTAATCAGGTTCTATCCCCTACTATGTTATCTTCATTAGGAATATCTGATTTAATTATTCCTGATGAATTAAAAGAAATGTATAGATCAGATAAATATACAATGATAATTGTTAATTCAGAATATGATATTGCAACTGATGAATTAAATAGTCAAATAGAAAAAATGAATGAAATAGTTGATAAATATGATGATAAAGCAATAGTTGCTGGTGAAGGTCCATTAACTAAAGACTTAGTTAATGTTACAAATACTGATTTTATTAATGTAAATTATACTTCTATTTTTGTAATATTTATTATTATGTTATTAACTTTAAAATCTATTTCTTTACCTGTTCTTTTAGTAATAACAATTGAATTTGCTATTTTTATAAACTTAGGTATTCCTTATTTTATGGGTACTAAAATACCTTTTATAGCATCAATAGTAATAGGAACAATTCAATTAGGGGCAACAATAGATTATGCAATATTAATGACAACTAAATACTTAGAAGAAAGAAAAAAGAAGAAAGATAAAATGAAAGCTATTGAAAATGCTCTTGATTCATCTATTTCATCAATAATTGTAAGTGGAATGTGCTTTTTTGCAGCAACTATTGGAGTTAGTATTATTTCCTCAATAGATATTATTAATTCTTTATGTACTCTTATGGCACGTGGGGCAATAATTAGTATGTTAGTAGTAATATTTGTTCTACCAAGTATATTAATTATTTTTGATAAATTGATTACAAAAACAACATTTGGATTTAAGAAAGGAATGATTTAAATGAAAAAAACAATTTGTAAGATAATGTATATAGGAGTTATATTTGGATTACTATTAGATGTTGTACCTATATGGGCTCTTGTTAAAGATGAAACAATTTATGCAAAACTTAATAATTCTGGTCAAGTAAAAAATGTAGTAATATCAGAACACTTAGAAGGTGTTAATGAAGGTGAAACTAAAGATAAAACAAAACTTATAAAAATAAAGAATATAAATGGGGATGAAGAATTTGTTCAAGAAGAAAGTAAGTTAATATGGAAAACAAAAGGAAAAGATATTTATTATCAAGGACAAACAAAAGATAAATTACCAATAGAACTTGATGTTAGTTATTATTTAAATGGTAAAGAGTCTGATGTTAAAGATATGATTGGTAAAAAAGGAAATGTTAAACTTATTTTAAAGTATAAAAATAATGATAAACATTTAGTTAAAGTAAATGGTAAAAATGAAACTTTATATACTCCTTTTGTGATTGCAACTACTACTATTATTCCTAATATAGATAATAAAAATATTAAAGTAATAAATGGTAAAGTTGTTACAAATGGTACAAATAGTGTTGTTGTAGGCTTATCTATCCCAGGTTTATATGAAAGTTTAAATATAGAAAAGTTAAAAGGATTAGATACTATCGAAATAACTTATGAAACTGAAAAATTTGAATTAAATTCAATCTATGCAGTTGCTACTCCAAAAATTGTTGAAGCTGAAGACTTAAAAATGTTAAACGATATTGATAAAGTTTATGATTCAATTAATCTTTTATCATCTTCTAGTAAAAAGTTAAAAAATGGAAGTGGTCAATTATTAGAAGGGGCTAATAAATTAAAAGATGGAATAAATAAATTAACTAATGGAATAGAAAGTGCTTATTTAGGAAGTAAAAAAATTACCTATTTAGTAGGAAATTCATTAGAAAGTTTAAAAAATGATAATAGTCCTGCAATAGATAATAATACATTAAATTATATTAAAGAAAATGCTGTTAACAGTACAAAAGATGTTGCTATTAATGGAGCAAGAGATAAAGTTTTAGCTACTTTCACAAATGAATATAAGAATTTAATTGGAAATCAAGCTGTTAATGCATTACAACAAAACAATACATATAATGAATTAAAAAATAAGAAAGAACAATTAGAACAAGCTGGAATTCCAAATTTAATAGGTATATGTTCTCAAAATGAAATAGATGAACAATATATCGAAGTATGTGCAAGTAATCAAACACACATTACTCAATATACTATGTTAAAAGAAATGATAACTTTAATGGAAGAAACAGCAAGAAATACTGCTATTTCAACTGCTATGCAAGTAGCATTACAAACTGCAGAACAAACTGCTGAAACGGTTTCTGTTAATGTTTCTAGTCAAGTTGCAGAAAATGTAGCAAAACAAGTTGCTAATAGTGCTAAAGAAACAGCAAAGAATAAAACTATTGATTCTTTAAAACCTCTTTATGATGGACTAAATGAATTAACTAGTGGTTTAAATGAAATTAATTCTAATATGTCTTTATTAAACAGTGGAACAAAAAGTTTAAAAGATGGAATATATGCATTAGATAATGGAATACTTCAATTTAATTCACAAGGAATTAATAAGATAACTAATTTAGTAAATGGTGATTTAAAATCTTTAGAAGGAAAAGTTAAAGCACTTGGAGAATTAAGTAATAATTATCAAACTTTTGATGAAAGAGCTGAAGGAGTTAAAGGTTCAACAAAAATAATTATGGTAATTGATAGTATAAAAGCAAATACAAATACTAATGTAAAAATAGAAAAAATAGATGAAAAAAGTGAAAGTTTATGGGACAAAATAAAAGGCTTATTCAAATAAATGAATAAGCTCTTTTTTATTATTTTGAATAAGATATTAGATAATGACCATTATATTTTTCAAGTAATTCTGACTTCATAGTACTCATTTTATTAGTACTAATATCATATTTAAGTATCTCTACACCTGCTGGATCATAACATCCTACATCACAAGAACTAGTGTCATCTGAATATGTATTCAAATCTCTTAAGATAATCAAGTTATTATCTTTAGTATTAAAAAATTTTGTTACAACCATATCATATTCTTTAAATTGATATACTTCAGATACTTCTTTAGTATCAAAGTTGTATTTCATTAAAGTAGAACTATCATTAGAAATATAATATAATTCATTATCATTTGATAAAAATGCTTGTTCGATTTGGAAAGTAGATTTCAAATCTTTTTTTTCAGAAACAGAATATATAACTTTTTTATTATTTAAATCATATAAATTATAAATAAGATTAGGATAATGTCCTGTATAATAAACAAGATAATTATCATTTATAGTTACTAGCATAGCATTTTCACTAGTGATATTATAATTTTTTAGATTATCTAAATCTAATAATGAAATACCACCATTATTAATATAAATTATATCATTTTCATTATGCTCTAATATCCTATAATTATTTGTTCGAAATTCAATATTTTTTCTTGTTTTAGTTTTTTTATTAACAACAACAGAATTAGAATTATTTTTTAAAAATAATATATATTTTTGAGAAACTCTCATTGATATACTATCTTTTTCAGCAGGTATTTCTAGATTTTTATCATTTGATCCATCTAATCCAATACTATGAACAAAACCATCTTTTACATAATAAAGTGTATTATTATAAATATCAAATCCAGATAAATTATTAAAATCATTTGTAACTAAAACCTTACTATTTAAATTCTTATCAAATCCAACTAATTGATCATCAATATTAGTAACAAAGTCAATATCACTTTCTATCTTTTGTTCTTCTACAACTTCTGTATCATTTTTAGAATCATTATTTTTAGTAGAATTGTTATTTTTTTCATTAATTAAAAGAACTAGTAAAACAATTATTACAATTACTAAAAAAGCAACTAATGAACTAATTAAAACAATACTTTTTTTCTTTAACTTGTTATTTTCTTTCATTTTAATCCCTTCCTCTCTCGTATATATGATTATAACATAAAAACAATAAAGAGTTAAATAACTCTTTATTGTTTTTTTAATTCACTATAACTAGGTGAATACTTATCTGTTGCAGTTAAAGATAAAGTATCATCTTTTACATCAAATTTGTATACTTTTTCTTTATTCCAAATTTCAAGTTTTATTGTAACAGAATCATCTTTTATTTCGTATGTTCCTTTACCATTAAATCCATATTCGTTTTTGTATTCAACTTCTCCACCTTTAAAAGTAAAAGTTGTTTCAATCTGCATGTTTCTTGATTCACCATCAGTTAAGCCTTTCCAAGTTCCTTCTAATGGATCGCTCTTGCCACATCCTACTAATAAAAATAAAGATACAGCAAATAATGTTACTAATAATAATTTATTTTTCATATATCCTCCTAGAATAAGTATATATAAATATTTATCTATTGTCTACTTAATTTTTTCCCAACTTGTATTTCTTCCAAAGTGTCCGTATGCTGCTAAATTATAATAAATAGGCTTTTTTAAATCAAGTTCATTAATTATATTTTGAACTCTAAAGTCAAAATTATCATCGATATATTTTTTTATTTCTTCTATACTTTTTTTGTTTGTTCCAAATGTTTCAATAGTTATAGAAATAGGTTTAGCATAACCTATTACATATGCAACTTCTATTTGGCATTTAGTAGCTAAATTATGTGCAACTACATTTTTAGCAACATATCTTGCATAGTAGGCTGCACTTCTATCTACTTTTGATGGATCTTTACTACTAAAGCAACCTCCACCTACTGGAGCATATCCTCCATAGGAATCAACAACTATTTTTCTTCCTGTAGTACCAGAATCACCAAATGATCCACCTACTATGAAACTTCCACTAGAATTAACTAAAAATTCAGTTTTATCATCGATTAACTTTTTAGGTATTACTTTTAGTATTACATTATCAATAATTAATTTTCTTAATTTATCTAAAGAAATATCTTTTTTATGTTGAGCTGCTATTACAACCTTATCAACTCTTATTGGAGTATTATCTTCATACTCTATAGTTACTTCACTTTTTCCATCTGGAAGTAAATATTTACATTCACTTTTTCGATATTCTGTTAGTCGTTTACATAATTTACTCGCTAAATCTATCGCAAGAGGCATATACTCTTCTGTATCATTGCAAGCATAACCAAACATTATGCCTTGATCTCCTGCCATAATTTCTTTTTGATTTACTTTATCACTAATTTCTTGTGATTGTTTTGATACTTTAACTAAAACATTATATTCTTCAGTATATCCAATATCTTTAAGTACCCATTTAGCTATTTTTTCATAATCTAGATTAGCTTTTGTATTTGCTTCTCCATAGATTAAAATAAAATCATCTTTTATAGTAGCTTCTACTGCCATTCTACTATTAGGGTCAACTTTAAGTGCTTCATCAAGTATTTTATCTGCAATTTTATCGCATATTTTATCTGGATGCCCTTCTGTTACACTTTCACTTGTAAAAAATTTTCTCATAAAAAAACTCCTTCTAGATTATCAAGGAGTATAAAACGAAATATAATTATCGTTATTAGCATTACCACCTTGCTTTTGCAGGTTGGTACGAGTTCACTGAGCTAATTCTCTTCCTCGTTCTTGATAATCTATATCCATTATAATATTTTTTGTTTTTTTTATCAACAGTTTTATTTATCATCACTTTCTAAGTCTTAATGAATTTAATACTACTAATAAACTACTAATAGTCATAAAAATACTTCCATACATTGGAGATAGTTCTACATTAAATAATCCAATTGCTAAAGGTATCATAAATATATTATAGAAAAAAGCCCAAAATAAGTTTTCTTTAATTATTTTAATTGTTCTTTTACTTGTATCGATTAAATCTATTATTTTAGTTAAATCATCATTCATTAATATTACATCAGATGTATCTATTGCTATATCAGTACCACTATTAATACTTACTCCTATATCAGCACTAGTTAGTGCAAGAGCATCATTAATTCCATCTCCTACCATCATTACTTTAAACTTTTCTTTTTCTCTTTTAATAAATTCTTCTTTACCAATAGGTACAACATTAGAAATAACTCTATTTACACCAAGATTTAGACCAACATTTTTAGCAACACTATCATTATCTCCACTAAGCATTACAACATCTTTATTTCTTTGTTTTAATAATGAAATTACTGTTTTAGATTCTATTCTTACTACATCTTTAACTCCAATTAAAGCTGCTACTTCTTTATTTATTATGACATAGATAATTGTATTGATGTCTTTTAATAATTTTTCTTCATCAGATTTATATTTATTTTCTATTTTTATTTTATCAAATAATTTATTATTACCTAGATATATTTTTTTATCATCTATTTCACCATATATACCTATTCCTGGTAACAATCTATACTCATCTAATAAAAGAGAAGTTTTAACGTTTTCAAATGCTTTTGCAATTGGATGAGTTGATTGCTTTTCTAAACATGATATATAGTTCATAATTTCTTTTTCACTAAATTTAGAATAGTTATATATTTTGGATATTTTTAGATTTCCATAAGTAAGTGTTCCTGTTTTATCAAATATTACTGTATCGACTTTACTTGCCATTTCTAGTATTTCACTAGATTTAATTAGAATACCATTTTTAGCACATTTACCGACACTTACAACCATTGCAAGAGGCGTAGCTAGACCCAAAGCGCAAGGACAAGCGACCACTAGAACTGTAACAAAATGAATAAGTGCTGTATTTACATTTCCAATAAATAAATAAACTATAAATGTAATAATAGCAATAACAAATATAGATGGTACAAAAATAGAACTAACACGATCTGCTAGACGAGATATTGGAGCTTTAGTACCACTTGCTTCTAAAACAAGTTTAACCATCTCTGATATTGTAGAGTCCTTTCCTATTCTTTCAGCTCTATATTCAATTAAACCATCTAGATTTATACTTCCAGCAACAACCTTCAAGCCAATACCTTTCTTAACAGGTACACTTTCTCCGGTGATAAAAGATTCATCTATATGAGTAGTCCCCTTAACAATTTCTCCATCAACTGCTATTTTATCGCCAGGCTTACATACTAATACATCGCCTTTTTTAATTTCATCAAGTGTTACTTCTAATATTTCTTCATCTTTTTTTAAATAAGCTTTTTCTGGAGTTATTTGAACTAATTCTTTTAAAGCTGTTTTCGTTTTTTCTTTGGATTTATGATCAATAAATCTTCCTAGTTTTACAAAATATATAATCATGGCACAAGATTCAAAATATAAATGTTCTACTAAAATATTATTACCATTTATTATTAATATCATATTAACTATGCTATATAAGAAACTTGCTACTACTCCTACTGTAATTAAAGAGTCCATATTAGGATGCTTGTATAATAAATTTTTTATTCCATTTTTTAAAATATCAAATCCATATATTATAAATGGAATTGTTAAAATAAATAAACATACTGAATAATTAATTGGATAATCTATCATGTGTAAAAAAGGAATAACTGGATGATTAATCATATGTGACATTGATATATACATTAATAATATTAGTAAAAAGAGATAACTAATTAATATTATTTTTCCATGTTTTTTCTTTTCTTCTATTTCAAATTTATATTCTCCAAGACTTATAAAACCAGCTTCACTAACAAATCTATCTAAATCATCTAAAGATACTTTTTCTTCATCATACTCAATAGTTGCATTAGCCATTACTAAATTAACTGAAGCTCTTATTATTCCATCTTGTTTATTTAGATATTTTTCAAGGCCAGATGAGCAAGCACTACAAGTCATACCACCTATTTTAAGAACTATCTTTTTCATATTATCTCCTTTATTTGTTTATAGATATTTCATAACTTATATCAATATGTTTAAATATCAATTCGTTATCAACAGATCCATCTAGTTTAATAGTAATCCAACTTTTTTTATTCATATGGTATCCTTTCCATATATTTTTATTGTCAATAATATTGTCTGTTTCTCCTTTATAGTAACTTAGATCAATTACCATTATTTCTTTTTCAGTTTCTCCACCTACTCTATTTTCTTTTACAGACATAATAACTGCATACCATTTGTTATTCTTTTTATTTCTAAAAATTCCACTTTTAGGAGAAGATTCCCACAAGTATTCTATATCATCATGATACTTATCATTAATATATTTGATTACTGTTTTAACTTGATTTTCATAACCATTATCAATAGATGTACATTCCTTTAAGAATTTATTTATTACTTCTTCATAATTATCTTTAAGAGTACCTAAAAACTCTCCACTAGTATTTATATCAATATTAAAATATTCTTCATTAAAATTATTATCGTAGACATAGGAAAAAACTTCATTTTCTTTTATAACAATTACTATATCAAAGTCATTATTAAGAATAGATTTATGAAATTCTAAATTATCTTTTACTTTTATAAAACCAAAATCTTTTAAAGAATCATATTTTATTTTTCTTCTTTTTAAATCTATTTTTTTCATATAATTATTTTCTACTAGATATATATAATTTTATATAATCTCCATCTGATAAAACAGTACCTGGCTTAACACTTTGACTTACTATTTCTTCAGGGAAACTACTTTCATAACTATCTGTTAATTCTATTTCAACATTAATTCCATATGATTCTAATTTTGTTTTTATTTCAAGATAATTTTTACCAATATATTCTTCTACTATTATTTCTTTTTTATCATTTGCAACATATATTGTTACATTTGTATTAATTGATCTTTTTCTACCTGCTTGTGGAATTGTCTTAGTTACCATTCCATTTTCAAAATTATTATTTTCTTCATATATTACTTCTTGTATTTTGAATCCTTCTTTTTCCAATATTTTTTTTGCTTCTTCAAGATTCATTCCTGTAACATCTGGTATAGTAACAAGATTAGATTCAAATCTTTCTTCTTCTAAATCTTTATTAGGATTTTCTTCAGCAGTTTTTAAATCTTTATAAAAATTATATCCTTTAATATTTAAATAATTATCTTTAAAATAATAATTACTCTCTATTTTGTTATTATTACTTTCAATAGTTATATTTTTATCATCATACTCATATTTACAGTTTTCTTCTTGATTAAATTGCTCTATTATACATGTTTTATCTTTATTAAATGTAAGTATAACTGTACCATCTTCATCTATTCCATACCATTTTCCTAATAACTTATTACTAGATCCACATCCTGTTAATAGCATAATAAATAATAAACTTAATAGTATTTTTTTCATAATATACACCTCTTAATAATTATATCATATTAAATAAAAAACTCTTCAATTGAAGAGTTATATTTATTCTTTATAATCTGATACATAATCATATTTATTTTTCATTTTTCTTCTAAATATTAATAATGCAATTACTAATATAAATAATAAGGCACCACATACAACATAAAATACATAACTTTTTGTATCATTCTTTTTTTCGTTTGTTTCTTCATTATTTATTTCTTCTTTATTATCATTTTCATCTGTCTTATCATTATTATTGTTTTCTTGATTGTTTTCTTCCTTATTATCTACTACAACTTCACCATTGTTATTATCACTTTCTGTGCTTTTTTCAACAACCTTCAATTTAAAGTTAGAATCTTTAATATATTCATCATCTTTTCCTAATTTAATTGAACTATCTACTACATAAAAAGCACAATATCTTACTTGAACGTCATCAACAACATCTGTTTTATAGTAGGTATAATGATCAATTTCAAATTCGTCACCAATCATAGCATTTTCTGGAATAATAAAATATGCTTTACCAGTATCATTATCATTTCCTTCAACATCATTAATAGCTATTAAAGTTGTAGAATTTGCATGATCTTTATTAATTTGTTTTAAAGATACTGAAAGTGTTATGCTACTATCTCTTTCTTTTCCTTTAATATCTACATAAACTTTATCTCCAGGAGCATATTCTGTTTTTTCTTTATTATGTAATTCAACTTTTGTTAATAAACCATCTTTATTTTTAAAAGATTCACATTCTCCAGTTTCTGCATATACATCACTAACATAAAACAAACAAAGAGTTAGTAGAATGTATACTAAAGATTTTACTTTTTTCATTTCCTCACTCCTTCTACTATAAATATAATATAATATTATTAACAAAATGAGTAGATAACTTATCTACTCATGCTATTTTATATTCTATTTTATTATTAAATAAATCAGTATAATCATCCATCATAGAATATGTATTCATACTTCCTATTTTGTCAACAAAACTTAATGTATATGGATTACTAACTTTATCTAAATAGTTAACAAAATACCAATTTTCATACGATGAATCTGTTATAACTGGTATTCTTTTGCAACCATAATAATCATATAAAACTTGTAATACTATAAAACGTGTAAATTCATCTTCTTTTAAATCTTTAATAAATTCGTCAAAAGAAATATCAAGTCCAAATATTTCTTTATATTCTTCTTTCATATTTATTTTTAATACAATATTTACATATTTATCTCCAACTACTGGATATAAATTTATTCCTTTTAAAACTTTATCTAAATTATTCATATACTACCCTTTCAAAATCATAAATATATTTTTTATTTCCATTATTAATTATATATATACCAAGTAAATCTTTATTAAGATCATCTACTATTGTGTGAAAAATAATATCATTATCAATTACTTTAAAAGTATTATCACTTATTTTTTTAATATTACTTATTCCTTTATCCACGTCTTCCATATACCGATTTAAATCAACAAGTGCTTCTTCATAAATACTATCCATATCATAATAAGAATTATCACTATTTTCATAGTCATAAAATTCAATATGGTTTCTACTTATAGATAAACTTCTTTTTTTTGTAATAATTAAGTGTGAAATTCTAAAATTACAATCTTTAAAAATTGTTTTTAAGTCTTCAATATTATAAGAAAGAAGTTTATCTTTATAATATTGAAAAAATTTTTTTACTGTAGAATTATTTGTAACTACCTCTCCATCAGTTACTTCTAATAATCTTTCATCTGTGTAAAAATGACCTCCAAAATAATTATTTAATTTGTAAGTGTTTTTTGCTTCCATGTAATAATCTAAATGTTTCATAAAATTTCTCCTTTCTATTATGAAAACAATTATACTTGGATTATTTTTTTAAACAATTAGGTTGGTCACGTATTGTATATCACTTTCTATTTGACGTAAAAAAAGAACACTTATGGGTTCTATTGATTTCTTAAATAATATTTTACTATTCTTTCTATTTCATCTTTTAATTTCATTGGTTTAACTACTTTAATCATATCAAGATTTTTTAATATATATCTTTTAAATCCTTCTATATCTTTATTAACAATTAATCTAAAATGATTGTTATCAACTTTTTTAATAATTGAATTTTCACCAAAAGTATCAATAACATCATCAAGGAGAGTAAAATCACATATTACTTCTATTTCTTCTTTAGATGAACCAAACATTGATACTGTTGACTCTACAAAATCATCTATCTCTTTTTGAGAAAATCTTTTATCACTTTTTTCATTAGTAATACTAATATTTTTCATTCTATCTATTCTATATGTATATAACTTACTTTGTCCTTCTTTAAGTCCTACAACATACATTTCTTGTAATTGATAGACAATTGCATAAGGAGATATTTTTCTTTCTCCAGTGTTTGCGTTTTTTAAAACTGGGTTTAATTCATATTTATAATAATCAAATTTAATTTTTTTATTATTATATATAGCTTCGGTAATATCTTCTATATTTTTAACTATTTCAATATTTTTTGATTTATTACCTAAAGAAAAAACTTTATAATCTTTTAATTTTTCATTTTCATATATGTTTTGCATATTTTTACATTTATTAATTATTTCATTTGAAATAGATTTAGGTATAAAAGTAGAATAAGAAAAAGTATCAATTATGGCTCTAACTTCTCCTGGTTCAAAATCTATATCAGGATTTTTTATTAAATAATATCCCATTCTATTTTCATTCCATGTAACTATATCATATTCAAATTTTTCTTTTAAAAGATTAATATTTCTTCTAATAGTTCGAGGATCAATATCAACATCATATAAATCTTTAATATAATTTTTAATATCATCAATTTGAAGCATATGTTCTTCACTTGAATACTTTTTTAAAACATTTAAAATATATAAAATATTACCATTTTGCTCATATAATTCCATAAATACTCCTAATTATATTTAAAAACAAATCTAAATCTAGTAACTCTTTTAAAAAAGCCTTTAAATCTAGAAATAAAATCAATTGCTTTTAAATAATCATAATAATTTAACTTATTTAAATCAATAAATACATTCTCCTTATTCTTAATAATCATAACAACATCATCAAAACTTTTTAATTCTAACATTCTATTACCTCCAAATATAATAATCATTATACTTATTTAATTATGGGTAACAACGTCTTTGGTCATAAAAAGTATTATGAACAGAAAAAGAGAGATTTCTCTCTCTATTATACATTATTTTTTACAGTTTTAATTATTTACTTTGTTACTGTAACTGGAACAGAAGACATTTTTCCTGTATTAGATACAATACCTACTGTTACACTACCTTGTTTTTTACAAGTAATAAGTCCTGCTATACAATTTAGACATCTTGGTTGTAAATTTGGGTGTTTTTCTATTGTAGCAATTGCTGAGTTACTTGTTGTGTAACTTGCTACTCCTTTAGTACTTGTTATGGTTACTACAAGGCTTTTTCCTTCTGTACATGTGTAACTTGTATTGTCAAAACGTAAAACCTCATTAGATTCGTTAACAGTTACGCTTGCTGTTTTTGTTGTTCCTTTATTTGATACAACACCTACTGAAACAGTACCCTTATTTTTACATGTGATTATAGCTGCAGTGCAGTTAATGCATCTTGGTTGTAAATTTGGATCTTTTGCTATTGTTGCAATAGCTGAATTACTTGTTGTATAACTTTTTATTCCTGCACTACTTGTTATTGTTGCTCCAATTGTTGTTCCTTCTGTACATGTGTATGTTGTATGGTCAAAGTATAATGTTTCTGGTACTTCTTTAACAGTTACATTTGTTGTTTTTTTAGCTCCTGTTTTTGATTGAACAGTTAGAGTTGCTGTACCTTTCTTTTTACAAGTAATAAGTGCTGCATAACAATTTGGACATTTTGGAGTAACATTTGCATCTTTTGCTATTATTGCTACATTTCCATTACTACTTTGGTAACTAACAATTTCTGAAGTTGAAGTTATTACAACTCTTTTTGATTCTCCTTCAGTACATGTGTAACTTGAACTGTCAAATGATATTGTTCCTACACTTGGAGTTTCTTTTTTAACGACATTTAATGTTGAAGTTGTTTTTGCTCCAGTTGATGAACTTGCTGATAACATTGCAGTTCCACTCTTTAAACATTTTATTTGAGTAATAACACAGTTTGGACATTTTGCTGTTAATGTTGGATGTTTTGCAATTGTTGCAATAGAAGTATTATTGCTTGAATATGATACAACTCTTGTATTTTCATTATCTGTTTTAATTGTTGCATCAATTGTTTCACCTTCAGTACATTTATACGTGCTTTGAGTATAATTTATAGTTCCAATTTTTTTGCTATTTACTTTTACAATTGCTGTTCCTACTGCTCCAGTTGAGGAAGTAGTCTTTAAAGTTGTAGTTCCAACTTTATTACAATTAATGATAATTGCCAAACAGTTAGGACATTTTGCAACATTTGGATTTTTCTCTATAGATGCGATAGATGTATTACTACTAGAATATGCTTTAACTATTGTATTAACAGGATTTGTTGCTGTAATAGTAGCATATAATTTATCTCCTTCAGTACATGTATATTCACTTTTATTAAATGATATTGCACCAACATTTGATTCAACTTTTATGTTTGATTCAACTTTTTTGTTATTTTCATTAATTGCTATTAAAGATGTAGTTCCAGTCTTTAAACATTTTATATTAATTGCAATACATTTTTCACATGTTTCATTTATTTGTTCTACTGTAGCTATTTTGTTATCTGTAGTATAATATGATTTTATTTTCACGTCCTCATACTTAATATTTGTTTTAATATTTTTTCCTTCTGTACATGAGTAATTATTCATTTGAAAAGATATATCATCATTTATTGTTTTATCTTTTTTATTTTTTTCTAATTTTGCTATTAAAGATGTTTCTGCTCTATTGTCACTAGTTACAGAATATTTAACAATAGCATATTCATCTGTTTCGCTTATAACATTTGCTCTTAATTTCTTAGATATATCAAATACTCCATTACTTGCATGGACATCTTCTAATAATGATTCTTTGTCTGTATTACTTATTTTTTTATCAAAATCTAATTTTATAGTTGGATATCCACTTTCAATGGTATTAACATTATACATTTTAGATGCAATTGTTTTTCCATAACTATCTCTTGCTAATATTTCGTGTTTTCCATTAGTATAAAAAACTCCATAATTACTTTTTTGCCAAGTTTTTCCACCATTAAATGAATATTCACTTGCTCCTTCTACAGGCGTAATATTTACACTTAAGCAACCAAGTGAGTTGCTGTCACTATTAATATTAACTTTTATAGTATTATTTGAATTATATGAAATACCTATTCCTATAGCACAAATTACTATAATTATTGATAATGTAATGTAAAACCAAATAGATTTAAATATTTTCATAAAACCACTCTTTCTAACATAATAATTATACATAAATAAAAGAAAAAGGTAAATATATTGTTTTAAAAAGCTAAAAAAACTTAGTATTATTTTGAAATACTAAGTTTATATTTTTACTTCCAACTAAAGATCACTTTGTGAATTATTACTTTAATTAAGTACTTTTTTACTGATGTATAACGATTGAAATTCACATCAATTAGAACTACTTCTTATAATTTTTTTATCCTTCGAGCTTATAACATGGACAAGCCCACACTGTCACACTTGGCTGATCACATTTATCTATGCATTCACCCTTTCCTGCCATGACATCTGGGAAATATGGTTCACCATTATGATCTGTTGGAGCTGTAGAGTCAGTGTATTTAGAATATGCTTTACAGTGTCCAGTATATAATTCTTGACTGCTAAAACAATCCCAACCTTGACTTGGATGTGCCCCAGGTGTCCATCCATTTGCATCTTTCCAACATTTTCCAGCCGCCCATGAAATACATGAAGAGATAGTAACTCTAACTGAAGCGTTATTATAGTTTGTTGTATCTGATGGTTTAAGGGTAACATTTACAGCTGAATTTCCTTGTCCTTTCCCTTTAACGTTTAATACAAATTGTCCATTTTCTTGAATTGAATTATTAGTATGCTGTTGATTTTTAGCAATTGTTACTATAGAAGTGTTTTCAGAACTCCATGTAAGAGTTCCACTTACAGAAGGAACTACTCCAAAAGTATCAGTTACATTTATTGTCAAGTTTTTACTATATTCAGTTGCCAATAATGTAGGAGTTGCTTTACCTATTGTAATTGTAAAAGTAGCGTCTTTTGTTGCCAATGTATTATTATCTTTTGCTGTTACCACATATGTATAAGTTCCTGCAGTTGTTCCCGCTGCAATAGTTATAGTTGTTCCTGATACAGTTATGAAGTTTGTTGCTACTCCTGCTGAATTTGTTTCACTTTTTTCAGAATATGTATAACTTCCTGTTCCGTTTGATGCTGCAGTAAATGATTCTGTTTGTTGAGTTGTACTATATATTTTTGTTATTGTTTTACCACTGAAGTTTAAATTAACTGCTGTCCATTTAGCATATAATGTACCACTTGATAAGAATGTCTTGTTTGTATTACCATTAATAGTTCCAGTATTTGAAATTATTTGAGTTCCTGTTTGTGTATAATATCCGTCAAACTTATAACCTGCTTTTGATGGTAGAGTGACCTTTGAAATTGCTGTTGTTCCTGCTGAATTAGAATACCATCCTTCATTATATTTTTCATATATTGTTGATGTTCCACCAGTTCCACCTTGCTTATTAAGTGTTACATCAAAAACAGTACATGCTTTAGCTGGTTTATTTCCATAATTTGTATATGCTGCGTAGTAGCAATATGTATTTGATCCAGAATATCTTGTATAAATATCAGGACTATTATTTTTGAAGTAGTAGTGTTCATTATAATCACCATAATGTTCATTACCGTATCCTAGTGGCCAAGCACCATTATTACATTTATATTCATGGTCTCCTGATAATTTATAGCAGTTAGTACCATCTATAAAGCATTCTCCTTTTTTCAAGTCTCCTGTATATAAATCATTATAGAATTTTCTAGTTACTCTTGTACCTGTCCTATCTTCAGAACATACACTTCCGCATGGTCCTGCTTCAAATTCAGAACAATTATTCTTACATTGAGCATATAATGTTATATTATTTTTTGGTGTATATTCTCCACCTGACCCTGCTATTTTATTTCCATCAGATCTAGCATCATACCAACCACAATTATATTCTGTCTTTGTTATTGTTGGAAGACTAATATCCGTACTTTCCCAAGAAGCTATTAAAGCCTCTCCAGAGTCTTTTTTCCATTTTCCTTCAACATCTGTATATCCATCAACCCCTTGAATTAATTGTGGAGTTGAATTATTATCTGCTATTTGATCTCCATTGCTTGTTGAATCTTTAACATACCATCCACCAATAGTATAATTAAATACTATATCATTTGTGGAAGATGCTGTTGCTCCTGAACCATTTAAATCAAATTTAATAGTATAAGTTTTTCTTGGTAAAGTAATTGGTTCAAAGTTTTTAGTATCAAATGTAACATATGTAGTAGTACTTCCTTGTGTTGTAGCTCCGTTATTGTCTAATGTTACTATGTATTTTTGTGCTTTCCAATTAGCTGTTAATGTTTCATTTTTTGTCAATGTTACTGTTGCATTATCAAGTATTTTTGTTGTTCCTATATACCATCCAACAAAATCATATCCTTTACGAGTTGGTGTCGGTATTGTTCCAAATGTTTCATTATATCTTACTGTTATTTTACATGTTGATAATAATAAACTTGTATTTGTTCCTGTACATGTTTCATTAGTCCATGCATTTCCATCATTAACATTTAAAGTTAATATAATATTACTATTCTTTTTAAATGTAATATTACAAGTTTTTTCATTTCCTGCATTATCTTTAACCCTTCCATTATATGTTATAGAATTACCATCTTCTGTATGAGTTAAATTATGCAAATTCATATCATCATTTATTCCATATTGATATATGCCACTTAAATTATCACTAGAGTTAAGAGTCACTCCTACATTAGACACATAAGTTGTTGTTTCATCTGTTCTTTTTATTCCTGTTAAATCAAATGTACATGTTGGTTCTGTCCAGTCTACTCTTGCTTCGTAACTTTCTATTCCACTAGTTAAACCTGTATTACTTTCTGCTTTATATCTTATATAATATATTCCTTCTATATTATTATATGTTGTAATAGTATCAGTAGGTCTAACTTGAATATTAGGTTCACATGTATTTGTTGTATCTTGACAATAATATATTGTTGTTCCACTTGGTGCTATTTTTTTATTAACAAATAAGAAGTTTAATCCTTCATTACTCCATTGTTTACTTGCAACTTGAAACCCACTATCTTTTTTAGTTGCTCTTATTACTGCTTCTGGTTTCGTCTTATCTACATATACATTTACTCTACAATTTTGTCTTTTATTATTTCTATCTGCGATTTGGATTACTCCTACTTTCTTTGTTACTTTAAATGTTTCTGTATATTCTGGTTGCTTACAGTTACCAAGACATTTTACTGTAATTGTCCTATTTTCACCTGTCCACTCTGTTGATTCTCCTATTACTTCTCCACAAGTTGCTAGGCTTGGATCATTTGTTGATTCTGTTTCTCTACTACAATCATCTTTATATACTACTACTCTTGCTCTTCCATTTACAGCTTCAGTTTGAATAGTTTCCACATCATTTCTCAAATGATTTGTATCTATATTTGAACTTTCTGTTAAAGTCATTCCATGATTTGTATCATCACGTCCTATATAGTAGTAATCATGAAAGCCTTGTTCATCATAGTTTACTACTACATAACTTTCTTCCATTCTTCCATATGGAGATTCTTCTCCATTTTCTACTTTTAAACATCTTGTAGGAATATAATATGTCGTATTTGTTTTATTAACAATATACTCAAAATCGGTTATTTCATTTCTTGCTGCTTCTATGTATTTTTCTATTGATGTAACATATGCTGAATCTCTAGAATCCAATATATATTTGGAAACTGATGGTATAGCAATAATCATTATTATTCCTAATATTATTACTACAGTTAAAATTTCAATTAAAGTAAAACCTTTTTTATTCATAAGACACTCTCCTACTATAATTCTAATTATACACTTAATTTATGAAAATTCAAATAAAAAATCCTAGTAAATTAACATACTAGGATTTTCTTTAACTAAAGCATTAAAAACTTCTTCTGTAACATACTCTAAAGCAATATTTTTTGCTTCTTTCCATTTGTCATAATCATGTTTTTTTTGATGAATATCTGTTGCTAAGAAAGATATTCTATTGTCTCTTAATAATCTTTTTATAAGTTCTTCAGCACGTGGTCCATATTTTCCTACCAAACTATCTAAATTACTTTGGAAATATACTCCCATTTCATCAAGTTCAATTGCTTTTCTATAATCTTCTTGAAAAGATAAATATCTTTCTGGATGTGCTAGAACTACTTTATATCCTTTACTCATTAGAAATTTAAATATCTCTTGATATCCAGAAAAATCTCCACTCATTGGAAGTTCAACAAGTATATAGTTTGTATTATTTAATGAACTTATAACATTTTTTTCTAATAAATCATATATGCTATCATCTATAAATATTTCATTTCCTAAATATAAATTAATAGATATATTATTTCTTTTTGCTTCCCTTTTTAACTTTTCTAATCTTTCTAAGTTATCACTTCTTGGATTACTGTAATTGCTATAAGGTATATAGTGTGGAGTAAGTATAATATCTGTTATTCCTGCTGTTTCTAAATCTTTTAGAACTTCTATACTTAATTCTAATGATTTTGATCCATCATCTACACCATATAATAAATGGTTATGAATATCTATCATTGTTCAGTCTTTTCCTTAACTTTTCTACTAGGTTTATCAGAGTAACCATAATAGTAATAATATCCACCATAACTTCCACGTCTACCAACTACATTATTAACAACAATTCCTGCAACATTTGCTCCAACGTTTTCAAGAGCTTTTTTAGCATTTGTAAGTTCAGTTTTTGGTGTATGGTTAACTGAACTTACAATTAATACTTTATCTACTAATGATGAAAGAATTAAAGAATCAGATAATCCAGTTAATGGAGCACTATCTAAAATTACAATATCAAATTTTCTTTTTAATAAATTTATTAAGTTACTATTTTTCTTTGAGTTTAATAATTCACTTGGATTTGGTGGGAACGTTCCACGAGGCATTAAATATAGGTTTTCAATTCCCGTTTTTGTTATATAGTTTGTATATGAATCTACCTCTCCAATTAATAGATTTGATAGTCCCATATGTCCACTTACGCCAAATATTTTGTGTTGACGACCTTTTCTTAAATCGCAATCTACAATTAATACTTTTTTACCAGTTTGAGCAAAACTTATTGCAAGGTTAGCACTGATAAAACTTTTTCCATCACTTGGTACACTACTTGTAACAAGTATTGTTTTCATTACTTCATCAACTGAAGAAAATTGTAAATTAGTTCTTAAGTTTCTTATACTTTCTGTTGCAGCAGCATTTGGTTTTTCTGCTACTACAAGTTCAACTTTTTGTTTATCCTTAAATACTTTTGCAAGTATTGGTAAATCTAATTCTTTTTCAATTGAGTCTGTATCTCTTAAAATATCATCAAAATAGAATATTACAAAGATGATACCACTACTTAAAACAAATCCTACTAAACCTGCTATTATTAAATCTTTAATTGTATGGATATTTGATGGGCTTTCAATAACTATTGCTTCATCTAGAATACTTACGTTGTTAATATTATATATTTCTGTAACTTCTTTATCAAATACACTTGCTAGTCTATTAGCAATTACTGCAGCCATTTCTGGATCCTTATCAGTTACTGTTACTTTAAGTACTTCAGTATCATCAATAGATTGAACTGATATTCTCTTACTTAATTGAGAATAAGAATAATCAAGTTTTAAATAGTCTATTACTTGATTAACAACTAGTCTACTTTTAATAATTTGTGTATACGTAGATACAAGTTTTTGGTTTAATGTAATATCACTTTGATTAATTGTATCATTATTTGTACCATTGTCATCACCTTTAACAAGTAAAATTGTTGTTGATGTAGAATACATAGGTTTTTTCCAAAATTTGCTATATCCAAATGAAAAAAGAGCAAATAAAAAAACAACTGCTATAACAATCTTCAAATATCTCTTATAGTAATCCCAAAACTCTTTTAAATTAATTTCTTCCATAAAAACCTCATTTCTGACTACTAGTTCTCTTTAAATCTTCTATATTATAACAAAATAGCAAATAGTTGTAAATATATTATTAAATTAACTCTTGATTTTTTTGACATATTATTATAATATGTCAATTAAGGTGTGGATTTATGAAAATGAATTTTATTTACAATCATAAAAAAGGTGGTAATTATTCTAGCAGGGGTAATAATTCTTCATTTTCAAATATATTTGTTTTTAAGAGTTAATTTGATTTTTCAATTAACTCTTTTTTTTGATCTACGCTAGAAAGGAGTTTAAATGAAAAACAAAAAAATGACATATGATGTCAATGAGTGGCCTCCTGTAGGCAAAAGTATCATCTTGGCTTTTCAACATTTATTTGCAATGTTTGGTGCAACAATACTTGTTCCAATACTTGTCAATTCTGCAGCTAAAGCTGAAGTAATTACTATTCCTACAGCTCTTGTAGCAAGTGGAATTGGAACACTAATCTACATTTTATGTACTAAAGGGAAATCACCAGTTTATTTGGGTAGTTCTTTTGCTTTTATTACACCTGTGGCAGCAGGATATTTAAAAGGTGGTATTAGTGGAGCAATGACAGGCATTATGGCTGTTGGTCTTATCTACATAATTGTAGCAATAATAATTAGATTTGTAGGTAAAGATTGGATTAATAAGTTATTACCACCAGTAGTAATTGGCCCAATGATAATGATTATAGGACTTGGACTTGCTCCATCAGCAATTAATCAAATTGGATTATCAAGTGAAACAATTGAATGGAAAGTAGTAACAGTTGCATTAATTTCATTTTTAACAACAGCAATAACAATGACAAAAGCAAAAGGATTCTTTAAAATAATACCTTTCCTTATTGGGATAATTGCTGGATACATTTCTGCATGTATTTTAGGTATGATTGATTTTGCGCCTGTAGCTGATGCATCTTGGTTCCAATTACCAAAATTTGTAATACCATTTAAAGATTATAACTTAAATTTTGCAGCAATTTTAACAATTGCCCCAGTTGCTCTTGTAACTTTATGTGAACATATTGGAGATCATACTTCTTTGTCAAACATAATTGGAAAAGATTTAATAAAAGATCCAGGTTTAGATAAGACTCTTTTAGGAGATGGAATTGCAACATTTGTTGCAGGATTTATTGGAGGACCTGCTAATACAACATATGGAGAAAATACAAGTGTTGTTGGAATGACTAAAGTAGCATCAACAAGAGTTATAGGTCTTGCTGCAATATTTGCAATAGTAATAAGTTTCTTAGGCAAGTTTACAGCACTTATTTCAACTATACCAAATGCTGTTCTTGGAGGAGTATCACTTTTACTATATGGATTTATAGCAGTAAATGGATTAAAAGTATTAATTAAAAATCAGACTAATTTTGATGACTCTAAAAATGTTATAGTAGCAAGTTCAATGCTAGTACTTGGTTTAGGTGGAGCTGCAATATCAATTATTAGTGGAGACTTATCAATAACAATATCTGGAATGAGTCTTGCATCAGTTGTTGGTATTATTCTTAACTTATTGTTGCCTAGTGATGTTGAAGAAATGGAAGTTGATGAACTTCTTTCTAAAAAGAAATATAATGTATATAGATTAAAAGAAGAAATAAAAAAAGAATTAAAGGCGGAAATTTTAGAAGAATTGAAAAGTGAAAGGAAAAATAATGGAAAACGTAATTGAATTAAAACATCCTTTAATAGAGCATAAACTTGCTATATTAAGAGATAAAACTACTGGAACTAAAAAATTTAGAGAATTAGTTAGTGAGATAGCAATGTTTTTGTGTTATGAAGCACTTGCTGATGCAAAACTTACTAAAACTGAAATTGAAACTCCTATTGAAAAAATGCAAACAGGAACTATAAATGAAGATGATTATGCTTTTATTCCAATATTAAGAGCAGGAATGGGAATGCTTGATGGAGTTATAACTGTATTTCCTAATGCCAAGATTGGTCATATTGGAATGTATCGTGATGAAACAACATTTGAGCCACACAATTATTTCTTTAAAGTACCAAAAGATATTGAAAAACGTGAAGTAATAATAATTGATCCAATGCTTGCTACTGGAGGAAGTGCAATTGATGCAATTGATCTACTTAAATCAAAAGGAGTTAAAAAAATTAAATTTTTGTGTATTATTGCTGCTCCTGAAGGACTTAAAGCAGTAGTTGAAAAACATAAAGATGTTAAAATCTATTGTGCTCATATCGATAAAAAATTAAATAAAAACAAATATATTGTTCCAGGACTAGGAGATGCTGGAGATAGAATTTTTGGTACAAAATAAACTAGCATTTTTGCTAGTTTTTTTTATCATTATATATATGTTCATCTGCTTCATGAGCAATAACTAATGCACAGTATAAGAATAAAATAAAGAAAAAGAAAACAATTACTCCTCCAACTATTAATATCTTTAACATTTTCCCTCCTAATATAAATTATAGATCTTTCAATATTATTATTCCCAAAATATAAATAAAAAAATCTCCATTTTTTGGAGATTATTTATATTTTATTTGATAAGTTTTCTTGCTTGTTCTTGTTGTTTTTCTTTCTTAATGAAGTTTTTTACTATAACTTCTACTCTTCTCATCTTTTCAGGAAAATCACAATCATTTTCAAAGATATATCTATTTGGATGATTATACCATGCATTTATTGTTCTATCATCTACTTCTATTGCTTCGTTTATTGTTTCTGTTCTTGCTTCATTATTTGATAATATATAGGCTTGTTCTTTTCCTTTAGCTGCTGTTGTCATATGAAGTACTAATTGGTATCTATCAAGTATTTCTTGTTCAGTTATTCCTTGTTCTAGAGCAAGTTGTTCAAATTCCTTATGAGTAATATATGCTCTATTATCTAGTATTCCTCTATCACATATTATTACTACTTTATCATTTTGACATACTTCTGCAGCATAATCTCTTATTTTTTCTTTTGAAAGTTGGTTTATCAAAACTAGCTTTTGGAATTCTATTAGTGGTATTCTATCTAAATCATCTCCAAATGGTTTAATGTGATCAAGTATAAGTTCTGTAGCAGTTTCACTTACTAAAAAGACAGTGTATCCTTCTTCCTCAAATAATTTTGACACTCTATTTAGGGCAGTTGTTTTTCCCCCACAAGGACCTCCAGTAATAACAATTCTAAGAATTTTCTTCATAAACACCTCCTACAATTTAAAAATTCTTATTAAGTCTTTTTTACTAGCTCATGGATACCACCTCCAAAAGTGTAAAAAAAAACGTATATTTTTTTCAAATATACGTTTTACACTCAAATATATAAACACCAATAGAGGTAGACAAGAATTTCAACTTTTTCCTTTTTCTCATAGTGTCACCTCCTAAAAAATTGTTAAATTTTCTCGGTGTGTAACACCATTTTAATCACCAAAAGAAAGTTTGTCAAGAGTGTTTTTTATTTTTTTACATTACAATCATTACTACAAGAATAAATGATGCTAATAAAATAAATAATATACTATTACATATTAAAGAAGCAAATAATAATCTTTTTCTTAAACAATTATTTTTATATTTAATTTTATAAACATTATTTAAATAATTATTAAGATTATCATCAATACTTCTATTAATTGTTTTATAAAATATTTGTGAAAGTACTGATAAGAATATACTAGTTAATACTACACCAATTAATATGAAACCAAATATAATAATTAAAGTATTAACTTGTGGAAAAGCTTTTAAAGTTTCAATAAAAGCATATACCAAAGGTATTAAAATAATTGAATTACTAATAATCATAATATTACAATTATTATTAATATTACTTTCTCTTTCTTTTTCAAATTCTAAACATCTACTAATATATTCAAATTCATCTATATTATTTAATTTATTATTAATAGGCATATAATCATCTCCAAAAATTAATATATATTATAACAAAAAAAGACTTTTGTTGAAAGTCTTTATTTTTTAGAAGAATCCATAAAATTCTTTTAATATTTTTTCTTCAGTTATTTCTCCAGTATATTTATAAGTACCTTCTAGTTTTTTATCTTCTTCATCTATACCAAATAGTTCATCATGTACAATTAAATTGAATTCTTTTCCATTGAACTTCATTTCATAATCATTTTTAGTTTCATCAAATAAATCTTTTGATACTAAATAATTATCACGTTCTATTGTAAAATTATCATCAATATGATTAGTAATATCATTTGAATTTTCATATGTCTTTAATAGTACTTCTTTTTCTGAAACCTGAATTACAGCAAGTGTTAAATCTCCATTTTTATATAATCCACTATAATTAGATTTTAAATATTTTGGATCTCCTACTTCATATTTATAAACGTTTTCTTTATTATAGTCTGCTTCTTTAGTATAAGTACCTAATTCAATTAATGGTTCAGATTCTTTATCAGTATATCCAACTTCAATATTTCCATCTTGCTTATATTCAAATGTAAATAATTCACCACTACTAAATCCATCATTTTCTTTAGCACTATTTCCTTCTATATTAGCTTTACCTTGAAATAATCCTGGATTAGATAAAGAATATTGGAAAGTATTATTAGATAGTTTTTTAATATATAATTTACTATCTTTATTTTTGTAAATACCTTCAAATTTACTTGCTAAATCTTCTGTTGTATTTTGTTCATTTGTAGTTTCATTTTTATTTTCTTTTTCATCTTTATTACCAAGAACAAAGAAACATGTTACTCCTGCTATTAATAATAATACTCCTATTATAATAATTATTAATACAATTTTATTACCCTTCTTAGTTGTATTTTCATTCATACTATCACACTCCTATTATTAGAATAACATATATTATTTAATTATTAAATATATTTATTTTATTTTTCTTTACTATTAAACTTCTCTATTATTTCTGAAATAGTTATACTCTCTTCTTCTGATAAAGATATATTAGGATTCTTTCCTATAATAGAATTTAAAAATTCTGATAATTCATATCTTAATCCATCTTCATCAAATTTAAAGAAATATCTTTGATTATTTTTTTGATCTTCAAATCTTGCTTCAAAATACTCTGTTTTCCACCAAGGAGCTGGAACATATATATATCCTCTTGTTCCTGATATAATTAATTCTCCTTCTTTTTTAACGCCTATTCCTACACTTGCTGTAGCAACTGAATTAGGATAACTAAGATATATTTTAGTATATATATCTACTCCATTTGGTCCTTTAAATGAATTAAAAGAAAGATTCTTATAACGGCATCCTAATAACTTAACTATAGCAATTAATGGATAAGTAGATAACTCATTAACACTTCCTCCACCTTGTTCTTTATCATATTCTCTTAAATTATAATCATTTATTAATTTAGTAAATGTAGCATCTACATCTCTTATTTCTCCAATAAGTCCACTTTTAGCAATAGCAATTAATCTTTTAAACCCAGGTGCATATGCAGTCTTAATAGCTTCATATAATACTACTTTGTTCTTTTTAGCTAAACTATAAAGTTCTTTAGTTTCTTTTTTCTTTAAAGTAATAGGTTTTTCACATAATACATGTTTTCCTTTTAAAAGTGCTTTTTTAGTAAATTCATAATGATATGGATGAGGTATTGCTATATATACAGCGTCTACTTTATCTAAAAATTCATCATAGTTATTAGTATGAAAAGTCATATCATTATCTTCAGCAAATTTTATTGCATTATCTATTTTTCTATCATAAATGTAATCAAAACTTATTCCACTAACATATTTAGACTCTCGACACATTCTTTTAGCAATTCTTCCAGTTCCAACACATCCTAGTTTAATAATTCCTCTTTTTTCATTTCTTAGTTTTGTACTTGAAACTCCTCTTGTTCTTTCTAAATAAACAACATTACAATATTCTTTTAAGTAATCAAATTTCCCTTCCCAATCTGATCCTATAACAAAGGTATTGGCTTTATACTTTTTAATATCTTCAATTTTTTGTCCTTCATATTCCTCTACTATTATTTTATCAGCAAAACCTGATTTCTTAACATTTTCAATTCTATCAACTAAAGATTGTTGAACATTAAGTTTTCCTCTAGATTTATCATAGTTTTCAGATGTAACTCCTACTATTAAATAGTCTCCTAATTCTTTAGCTCTTTTTAAAATATTGTAATGGCCTTCATGGAACAAATCAAAAGTTCCATATGTAATAACTCTTTTCATAAATTCACCTATTTATTTATATTGTATCATAACAAATAAAAAGAATTCAATTTATATTGAATCCTAGTAATCTATATGGCGGTTCGTAAAGGAATTTAACCTCTAATCTCTCACGCGACAGGCGAGTGTGTTAACATTGCACCAACGAACCATTAGTAATCATATTGTATTATTATCTTTTTAAAGTGTCAATAAGTTTTTTTGTTTTAATAGCATAGTAGGTTTTTGTAGAGTAATCACTTTTTTTCTTGGATTACCTATAGCTAACATAATAATCCTATAAAATTTTATCTATAAAAATTGATATTACTTTATAATTATGTTATTATAAAAACCATTTAAAGAAAGGGTGTTATTATTATGAAAATAGTATATTATTATAATTTCCTTTTTGGAGTTTTTTTTAAGTTTGGTAAGATTGATGACTCTGATTTAAATTTATTAATTGAAGACTTTGAAAAAAAATTCAATTTAAAACTTGATGGATATTTTGATCATACTGAATTAATATCAGATATAAATACATTTTTATCAACGAATAATATATTAATTGATTCTATAGATAGACATGTTAAAGAACGATTATTGGGGCCTTATGTTATTGATTATTTTAATAAATTAGATATTGAAGCTTTTAAAAAAGAAAAAGAAGAAAAAAGAGTTAAAGTATTAAATAATGCTAATGTGTTATTATTATCTGATTCTCAAATAGAATATGATGAACTTATAAAATATGGATTTAAGAATGTAGATTGTTTTAAATCTATTATTAGAGCAAATCAATATTTTGAGAGTCATCCAGAAGAATTAAATAAATATCATATTATTATTGAAGGAAATCAAGAATCTAAAAATATAAAATTAGAGAGATTTGAATTAGAAAATAAAATTATGTTTTTAAGAAGTGAAAATCATTTAGTATTTTCTAAAATTTATCGTGATAAAGATGCATTTACTTGTGAATATTTAAAAACTGATAATAATCAGAAACGATGGGAAGAAATTGAACATTCTTCATATTATGATTGTTTTAATAGAATAGTAGATAATGCATTAGTTAATCATACATTAGAAAAAGAAGAAAAAAAGATATTTGTACCAATTGAAGATTATATTAATAAAGAGAGATTACCTCTACCTACAAAAAAATCAGATTTAAAAATATTATTTTTAGGTACTTCTAAATTAAAAGAAATTACTCTTAAAGTAGCAGAAGAACAAGGATTAAATCTTACTTTTAATGATAAGGATTTTTTAAGTCATATTGGAGAATATGATATTATTGTTTCAAATGATTTTCCTATGCTAGTTTCAGATATGTTTCTTGAAAGTTGTGAACAATGTAAAGATACAGGAAGAGAACTAACTATTTTAGTAAATAGTTCAAGTAATCATCAAATAGATACTGATACAGTTGATAGTGAACTTGGAAAAGTTAATTTGTCTTATACAATTGGAGGACTTAATTGTCCGTTAGATTATAATAGTTATGATACTGTATTAGAATATGATTATTGTAATAAAGAAAACGAAGAATACTATAGAATAGAAAATATATTTGAATCAGTAATTAATATTTATAATCAAGTTTTATTACAAAATGGAAAACAACCATTAAGTGATTTAGATCAAATCAATCAAAAAAGATTATTATTTAACGTTAATAAGCAAAAGAAAGACCAATCATAATTGGTCTTTTCTATTGATTATTATATTTTCTATATTTTTCTTTTCATTGGTGCTAATATTAATTGTTTTCCTAGACTTTGGCTTTGCAAAACTTCATATTTTTTTTCATCTTTACTTGTTGATGAAGCTACTTCCATACTAACTGAAGCATTAGGCATTAATAAATATAGGCCTGCATTTTGATCTCTTCCAAAAATTTTCTTAACCAAACCATCATTAACATATCTTAAATGAATATAATCTGTAAATAACAAAATTCCTTCTTCATTCAATCCATATTTCTCATAATCTTCAGGAGTTTTAACAACATTTCCATATATTTCAGCAATTTTTTCATAACTCATTGGATGCCAAATTGTAAAGCTTTGGGCCCAACCGTCATCAACTTTTACATTACTTGAATAACCTTCAAAATTTTTTAATGATTGTAATTCATAATTAGCTTTTATACATTTTGGGTCACCTGAATGAACTTCACCGAAACCATTATAACCTGTATAAAATTTGCCACAATCGAAAATTATATAATCATCTAATTCAAACTTACCATGATTTGCATAAGCATTATAAATTTTAAGCATATTTATATCTCCTTGTGATTAGTTATTATAACATATTTTTTTGAAATTACAACTTAATTATTTCTATATATATCTCTTGTATATACTTTGTCTATTTCATCTTCTAATGCTTCATCATATCTATTTGCAATAATAACGTCAGATGTATTTTTAAAAGTATCTAAATCGTGCACTTTGTTATAAGCACATTAACCTTTTATACTACTTTAATATTTTTTGCACTTAAATCCTTTCAATATTTTGTAGATATTCTTTTGATTTATATGATATTATTCCTTCTTTAGCTAATCTAGAATATATAAAACATAATGGGATATTATTGGTTTTGGCAATAATATCTATTTTACTTATATTATTTATTATGTCTTTATATACTTCATTAGGTATCATTTCATTTAAAGCTAAGTTATCCATTTCATCTTCATCATCAAGTTCAATAATAGTTTTATTCTTTAACATATTATAATCCTTTTTTAAATGAAATAACTCATGATACAAAGTAAAATAAAAAGATGATTTTTCTTTATAATATTTAGTTAAATATATTACTGGTCTATCTATCATTACTTTTATACTTCCTCTTATCTTAGTTCCTTGTAAAGCATCTTCTATATATAAGACAATTCCATATTTAGCTAAAATATTAATAATTTTTTCTGAGTCAAATTTATTATTACTTTCTAATTTAAGTTCAGATAATAATTTATCTAATAATAAACGATTATATTTTTTTATTTCAATATTTTTAACCATCTCATCGCAATGCTTTATCCATAAATAAATTTTTCTATTATCAGCATCATTTTTCTTTTTAAATAAATATCTCTTTTCTAAATAAGTATTTAAAACATCTAAATCTTTAACATTTAAGAACTCTAATAGATCTAAATAATTTTGAGTAAAAGAACTTTTATCTTTTAATTTAATCCATCCTTTTTTATTCATTTCATTAATATAAAAACCATTTAATAATTTATTAATATCTTTTTCTGTTTTATATTTTTTTATTAACATTTCATATGTTTTCTTTTTATTTTCCACATAATAAATTAAGTTAGCATCTATATTTGTAAGTAAACTGATGGAGATGATTAACTCTAAAGAAAGATTTGTTTTTCCATTAATAATTTCATTCATATGTTTTTGAGTTATTCCTAATCTATCTGCAAAATCTGTTTGAGATATTTTATGATAATTTAAATAATCTTTTAAAATACTACCAAAGCCGTTCATATATTCACCCCTTTATAATGTTTATCATTTATTTCTATAAATTCCAATTCTATTATTTCTATTTCATTATATGGATATTCCCCTACTGGTTTAAATAATAATCTAATGTTACTATTTAAACTAGCTGAATACAATTCTTTTAAATCACCAGATTTTTTCCTAATATCATAAATATATTTAAATTCACTTATCATTAGTTCATGTAAATTTTCTTTATTAATAATTATATTTTTTATATTATTAAGTTTTTCTAATTCAGCTACTTTATGTTTATTTTTTAATAATTTGGTTTCTGTTTTTCTATATGATTTACTTTCGATGATAATCACGATTTTCCCCCATTCAGTTTATATTATAACCTAGTAAGTAATAGTAGTCAATTATAATTGCTTAAAAGGTATTCAAATATTATTATTACACATGAATTGTTATTTTTCTAAAAGATAAAGGATTCAGTTTTTACTGAATCCTTTAATTATTTCTATATATATATATCTTGTATATACTTTGTCTATTTCATCTTCTAATGCTTCATCATATCTATTTGCAATAATAACGTCAGAAGTGTTTTTAAAAGTATCTAAATCATGTTCAACTTTATAACCTTCAAATATATCTTCTTTAATAGTGGGTTCATATATTTGAACTTCTACTTTTTCTTTTTTTATTAAAGACATTACACTTTGAATAGCAGATGCTCTAAAATTGTCAGATCCAGCTTTCATAGTTAATCTATACACACCTACTACTTTAGGTTTTCTTAGCATAATCATATTTGTTATATGTTCTTTTCTAGTTACATTAGCATCTACTATAGCTTTAATCATATTTTGAGGAACATTATCATAGTTAGCAAGTAATTGCTTTGTATCTTTAGGTAGACAATATCCACCATAACCAAAAGACGGATTATTGTAGTAGTCACCAATTCTAGGATCTAGACATACTCCATCAATTATATCTTTAGTATTTAACATTTTTAATTCAGCATATGTATCAAGTTCATTAAAATATGAAACGCGAAGTGCTAAAAAAGTATTGGCAAAAAGCTTAACAGCTTCTGCTTCAGTACTACCCATATATTTAACTGGAATATTTTCTTTTATAGCAATTTTCAAACATAAATGGCGTTCTTCTTTACTTTTTGTATTACTCAAAATAAGCATATTATTCGACCAGCTCAATTGCGTCAGCAGTGTTGACGTAATTTTATCATCTTTATATGTTTTATAAAATTGTATCATTCATTCAATATTTCTTTTAGTAAAACCTTTAATATTGGGATAATTATTTTCCATAAAAAAAGAATTTCCCAATAAATTAAAAAAATAGTACGATTATTCGTACTATTTAACAATTATTTCATATCAATATCTTTATTAGCAGGACCACATATACATTTTCCATCTTTATCAAAACGAGATCCATGACAAGAACAATCAAAAGTATTTTCTACTTCATTATAAGTTAATTTACATTTCATATGAGGACATAAATAATTAGAACTAGACTTAATATATCCCTTTATAAAACCATCTACATTTTTATATATATTAGAAGTATATGTTAAAAGATTATTTCTATTTTTCCTTTTTAAAGAAAAAATAGAAATATATAAATTATCTTTTTTCATAATAATATCACTTAATATTTTACCTGCTAAAAATCCATTAGTAAGTCCCCAAGTATTATATCCAGTACCAATTAAAATATTATCTTTAAGTACTCCTATTAAAGGAAGTCCATCACTAGTTAAAATATCACAATTACTCCATAAATATTCTGGAGTAACTCCTATATCATTTACTTTTTTAATAAGTTCATTAAAATTATCTTTACAAGAAACACTTTTATTAATTGAATGAGAATTAGATAAATATATCAAATAATCTTTATATGTTCTAATAGATATAAAAGGATTAGAATAACTAATAAGAGAAAATGGTTTTGTTTTGTATATTGATGCTGATAAATAAGATTTTTCTAAACTAACTTTAAAAGGAAAAAGAAAAGGTTTTAAAAAGTATGGATAATGACTAGCAATAATAACATATTTTGCTCTAATTTTATTTCTTAAAGTATGACATATATAATAATCTTTATGTTTATTAATCTTTACTATACTTGTATTCTCATATATAGGATATTTATTGTCTTTTAAAAGACCATTAATAAACTTTAAAGGATTAAATATATAAGTATCATTAACCATAATCATATATTTACTTTCTACTAATTTATGATTAGCTCTTTTAACATTAATATTATTCTTTAAAAGAAAACTTTCTAAGTTTTTAATCTTATCAACTTCACTTAAATCATTAGTATATAAAAAAGAGTTAACTCTTTCTAAATCACAATCTATATTTTTATCTTTAATAGTAGAACAAATACTATTAATAGTTTCAACTTGAGATTTTAAATACATAGAAGCTACTTCATCATCATAAAAAGATCTTATCTTATCAATTAAATCATTTTGTAAATAATTAAGTTTTCCAGTAGAATTACCAGTAACACTAACACCTATTTCATTTTGTTCTACTAAAGCAACTTTCAAGTTACTATCTTTCAAATGAAACAAACAACTTACACCAGTAATACCTCCACCAATTATCAAAATGTCAACATCAATATCAGAGTCTAAAGATTCATAATTAGTCTTTTCATAATTATCTTTCCAAATACTAATACTCTTCAAAAGAATCACCCATTAATAGTATTAATAGATATTAGAGTTTTAATACTATTAAAATTTATATTTATTTTTAATAATCTTTCTTTCTTCTTTAGTTAATACAAGAAATTCATATGCATAAGGAACTAGTTTCTCATTATATAATGAATCTCTTTCTAGTTTTAAGATATTATCATCTATAAGTAAAGACAATAGTATATATTTAGAAAACAAATAATCTGCTTTATCAAACATCATATAATCAGTACCTTTATTGTTGCCTTCTGTTATATGTATGTGTACTCTATTTCTTAAGTTTTTAAAATGCTTTAAATAAGGAAAGTATTCATGATTTAAATCAAGATAACCTCTCTTTTCCATCTTTTGAATCATAGATTCAAATTTCATTTCTATTTCAACTGGTTCAATTTGCTTATACACATGAGTCTCTATTATTAAATCATCTTCTAAATACTTTTTCTTACTTGAAGTATTATATAATAGTTCTTTATTATTAGTACTAACTTGATTATTGCTCTTTAATATATAATAGAATATTGCTTCTACAATAGAGATAGATACTATTATGAAATTTTTATATAACATTTTCTCAATTACAGAATGAAGTTTTAATTCTTTCAATTCAAAGTCAATAAATTGTAGATACTGAATATTATAAGCAATATTTCTTCTTATATTACTATCCATATCTTTTAATAAGCCCTTATTAAGTAAATCAGTTAACACATTTATTTGATAAGGCCTCCATCTTTCATCATAATTTAATTTACTATCATTAAGTAAAGTATTAAACTTAAAGTTTTTATCCATAAAGAACCACCTCAAGAACAATTATAGTATAAAAAAACAAATGTATACACATGTAGACATTTGTTTTTACTTTTATAATAACTTCTACATTAATTTAGCCTTTGCTTTTTTAAACATATCATCACTATATTTTTTTATATCATCATAATTAGATATTTTATATTCTTCACATACCTTTTTAAAATACTTTTCAATACTTCCATTGTCAATTATTCTATTTGAAAAAGCATCATCATCTAATCCTTTTCTAGATTCTATCCAAGGATCAGTCATATGTGTCATTTCTCTTAAAATAGATCCACTATAAAATCCAAAAGCTTCTATTATTGCATCAATATATTTTTTTTCTTCTAAAGACAAATTAATATCTCTATCTTTAACTAGTTCATCAAAATCTATCTTATCATACCCATAATATGAAAATGCTTCATATATTTCCCTATATACGGGTCCATATTTCCATGATTCTGAACAATCTAATATCAAATCCTTTACATTTGGAAAAACCTTAGAAAATCCAGAACAAAAATATAATAGTTTTTGTAAAGACAAAGTATCTACTTCTTTTTCTTTTTGTAAAATATAAAGAGACACATTATATAGTTTTGAATTACTATCTGTTAATTCTTCCTGTTTTGTTTTCCCCATTGATTTTTTATATGCTACAGAACTAATTTTGTCTTTATTAGCAAGTAAAAACATTTCAAACAGAAAAGGATTATAAAGTACTCTCTTTAAAAGATCAGAATTATCTTTAGTTGGATTTTGTCCATCTAAATATCTTATAATAGTAACTTCTCCCAAACCTAAAACAAGCGAAAGTGGCTTCTTACCTATTGAATATTTCTTCATTATTTTTTCTATTTCTTTAACTGTAATAATGCCTGTTTTTTCTCGCAATTTCTCGTTAGCAGTACTTACATTATAATCATATAAATCTCCATAAAATTTATTTCCACATGTATCACAAATATAATATTTTTCTAAATATTCTATTTCTATACCATCTATTATTTCTTTAATTATTTTTTCCTCATATTTACCATTTCTATAATCTAAACAATAATCACAGAACTGTTTTTCTTTATTCATTTTATTCACCTCTATCTCCCATTTACTAATTGTCATCTTGATGTATTGACACCACCAAAATATTATTATTTAACTCACATATTTTTACATATATATGATTTAGTGTAGATCCATATTCATCTGTTAGTCTAATCAATGGCTTAAAAACATATAAATATTTAGTATTAATTCTAGAATCTAAGTTTTCTCTTCTTTCTTTAAAAGATGTAATATCTAAGCTATTAACGATTTCTATAACATTTGCTTTTTTCAAATTATATTTTTTTATAAAATCATTGTTCTTATCTCTACTTTTTTATTTGGAATTACATTTAATATTTCCTTTGCATAAATCTCAGACGTAAACTTCATTAAACCTCCTTTCCCCTCTATATTCCGTTTTTCACCAAAATTATATTATAAAAAAGAAAAGAAGTCAACAAAAATGGTATCAAAGATACTTTTTTATTGACTGAGATATAAAACAAGTATTATAATTAAACCATAAATTATGAAAGGAGGAAAAATACATGAAAAATTTATTTTTTTATTGGGATCTAGTTGATAGTTATAAACTAGGTAACAGCCTAATATTGGCATCCAACCATCTTATTAGTTATGAGAAAGTTGCATTTGATACTTTAAGAAATAAGCTAATCAAAGACTGTATAAAAAACTTATATAGAATAAGATAAAGGAAAAGATTATGAGAAAAACAATATAAAACACTATTAGTAGGTAAGATCTAATAGTGTTTTAATTTAACAGTAAATTGGCATCTTCAAATTATATTTTTTTTGGAAAAATACTTTTTATTATTTCTATTATATTTTTCTCGTCAATCCCGCAACATTTCAACTGCATAGAATAAATTATAATTTCTAAAAAAGATATTGCAAATAATCTACTCTCCTCATAGCTTCCTTCTATTTTATAGTGTGCCATATTATTTCTCATTGTTTCTAAAGTATTACATAAGGGTGTTATATCATATGGTTTAAAAGATTTTTTATAGTAACTTTTAGAGATACATTCAAATAAATCAGATTTTTTTATAATTTCTCTTACCATTGTACTATAGTTTTCACTATCAACTAATTTTTTTAGTCTTTTTATTATTGCTTTTTCATCAGAATTAAGTTTTTTGACTTTAATAACTTCATCCAATATATTTTTAACATTTTTTCTGTTACTCAATGTTTTATTCTTGTGTTCAATTTTATTACCGAATGACTCTCTAAACTCAAATTCAAATGTTGAACAAATCATAATAAGTCTTGGAGGTAAATATGTTTTTCTACTTGAATAACTATTAGGTAAATATCTAAGTCCAATCTTATTGTCTATTATTCTTTGAAAAATATTATCGAACTTATCTCTAACTAAATAAAAAGGAATTACACTTTTATTTATATCTTTTTCTATATCTTTTTCATTATAGATTTTTTCATAATATTTGATAATTCCATTTGATAGAAATTTATTATCTTTATTTTTATCAAATATTTCTATACATTCAAAGCAAATATTATTTCTATAACATAAAAATGAAAATAATTTCTTTACACAATTAATAGTTTTATATATCAAATCATAATCGTCTTTAAAATCATATTTTACACTTAAAGATAAATGAAAGTTTATCGGAGACAATGAATTAGACATAACATCATATGAATGTTCAATAATGAATTTCATTTTCTTTTTTTCTATTTCTATCTCATAATCCTTACTATTTAAATTATTAAAGTCTTGAATAGTAATATTAGAAAAATTAAAAGGATTTTCATAAATTCTTTTTAAACCACTAAGCATATAATCAAGTTCCTTCAATCTGAATTTAATTTTTGATACACCCAAATCGCTATATTTTTTATTTATCAACATATCCACATCATATGAATCTTTTTTACCGGAATAATCAAAGCCTTTGTTTCTATAAAAAATAACATCATAATCATTAGGGAAAATATTGCCATTTAACACTTTAATATTATTTTCATTAATCAATTCTCCACTATTACATTTAATTGTTAAAATATTAGCATCTTCATCAAACTGATACATAGGTTCCATTTTGTTAATCTTAATATTACCACAAAACATTGTACTCACTCCCTTTTGTTAACTCTTTAATATTAAATTATAATTTTTTATTTCAAAAGAATTCTTTATTATTTTTTCTTTGACTTCACCATTAACTTCTTTTACAGTAATATTAATAGCATGATTATAAAATTATTATTAAATTCATCATAATTAATAATAACATTTCCACTTTCTATTATTAAATTATTTCTAATAGCCTAATCCAATTGATATCCAACTTTACAAAAATTAAGATATTTCTTCATCTTATTTGATAATTTGACAAGTTTAAACAAATATTAAATATTCGTAAAACAACCTATTTTACTTTAATACTATTATCTACTTCTTTTAATAAATCATCTATGAAAGCACAAGTTTTAAGAGCATACTCTCTACTACATTGATAACCTAATGTATGATGAGTTGGATTTCTATATATACTAACAATACCTTTAAATAAATTAGCATATCCCTCTTGAACATCGGGTTCATCACTAAATTTCAATTTTGTAAGGCTAAAATCTTTATGAATCGCATTAGAAACTAAAGGGAGCCCAATAAGTGGAGTTTTTTCTAATCCCGCTTTCTTTTTTATTCTATCTTCTAAAACTTGTGTTGCTTGATTAATGGCCCTATCAAAAGCATCTTCCCCTAATAAAATATCCTCGCACCTCTTTCTCAACTCTTTGTCATCTAATGATCGATATAACGCTCCAACCTTCTCTATTTGATATTCAGAAGACTCAATATACATATTTTTAATATAATTAGTTATAGGAATTAACTTATACAAAAAGTAACGACTATATTTGTTATCATTTGAATGCATCTTATATTCATTCAAATCTTCATTCAAATATTCCATCAATTCTTCTATAAGTTTATTATATGTATTAATTGTATTGTCATCTATTGGAATGTCACGTAACTCAACACTTTTCTTTATTCCATCAAGCAAATAATATACCCTTCTTATTTTGAATTTATTATCATCCATTTACTTCACCTCTTTCTTATTAATATATAGTAACTAAAAAATCATCAAATTCATCAATTGTAACAACCTTTTGCATAGTCACCAATGCATTTCGATCAATAATTATGTCCTCGTCGATTTTACAACAAGACCATTTAGTATTCCATATTTCATTATTTTTATAAATTTTCTCACATATTTTAGTGTCATATTCTAAGTTGATATCATCAGTAATTGTTAATCTTTGTAGCCAAATGTTTAAATAATCAGCATTAATTTTATTACTTACTTTATTCCTTACTTTACGAATATAACTACTTTTTGTACTATCAGCATAAAAAGTAAAAAGTTTACTCAAAACAGCAATACATTCAGGATAAACCCTAGAATTATTTTTCATTATATCAACTATTAAACTAATAATTTGATTTTTAGATTTAGTATCTTTACTCAATTTTATAATATCATCTTTATAATAAGAATGTAGCATTCTTACAAGTAAACCAGAATTCGGATAAAGATTTGCTACTTCTCTAATAACAAATAGCTTTTTTTGAATATTTAAATCACCTTGTGTAGGATTTAACAATCCATAAATCTTATCTTTTTTTATAGAATTACTAATTATATCATTAGTCTTATGCGTCTTTTTGTCATTTATCTGAAGATTAAGATCATTAAGAATATTAACTAAAGTTTTAAATATTACATCTAGTTCACTACTACTATTTGAAAAAATTCTATAATCATCTCTATACCTTATAATTTTATAATCATCTATTTTTAACGATTTTAATTGTTCACCAAGTAACATATCACAATACCCTAGAATCATCTCTGCAATAAAATCATACAATTTACTTCCTTGTGGAATTCCATTAGTTTGCCCATAAGATATTCCTCTTATCTGTTCATCCAATTTATCACCATAAAAATTAACTTTGATTTTGTTTATATAATTTTGCTTAACAACATCTCTATCATGAAGCGCCCACGGGATTGAATGAGTATATATTGAAGGATAAAAATTAGAAATATCTGTAGTCATCATATATTCAAAATTCAAAGCTTCAGCAATTGTAATCTGCTCAAATTCAGTCCACCAATTAAGAATCTGCTCTTTCTTGTCAGTTGAATGATTGTCTGATTCAACAGGAATACTACAACATTTTATTTTTGAATTAGATTTAAACTTTTCAAATCTTTGAGTGATAAGATCCCAATTATCCTTTTCGCACATATCTTGAACTATCGATACATAACTAACTGGATTTGTTAATACAAGTCTTCTAAAAGAATAATTATCCGCTTTATTTACGGTTATTACATAATTAA
>CACXGX010000031.1 GCA_902767365.1 uncultured Erysipelotrichaceae bacterium | reverse complement strand
ATTTTATAATACAAAAAGAATAAGACTTAATTAAAAAAGACACGCATTATTTTTTAATACGTGTCAACTAGATGGGTTACATCATCTAAAGGGTTTTTTTTATTTAAATTAAAATAAATATTTATAAATAGTCAACAAAAAATAAAAATAAAAATATAATATTTAATCTTTAAATAAATAATATTTTTTGATATAATTTTATCATAGGAGTGAGAGTATGAATAAAAATGGGATAACATCAAATGATATACTTGAAGCATTATCTATTAGAGTTAATGATATATTAAGACCAAATAGTAAAAGACAAAGTAAAAAAAATAATATATTCTTTTGGATATTTAAATTTATTTTTTTACTATTATTTATCATATTAATTGCATGGTTTTTTAACCAATTAAGAGGTTTAGGAGTATCAATAATATATTTTGTTGGAAAATCATTAAGAAGTGTATTATCTGCAATATGGATTGTCGTAATAGATTTCATGAAAGAACTGCTTATTATCTATTTATTGTACGATAACTTTAAAATCTTTATTTCAAGCGAATACTATGAAAATTTATATTCAAAAGAAAGAAAAATGAAAAAGCAAAAAGAAGGTATTGTAAAAGTAATAAATATTATCTTCAAAATAATTTCAGTAGGTTTCTTAATAATAACAGGATTTATTGCTGCTTTAGCATTATTCTTTGCAGTATATTTGACAATTATGTTTATGGATGGAGTTTATTTAATTAGTCCAATAATAATAATGATATCAATATTTGTGATTTGCTACTTCACATTTAAACATGTTCAAAGTAGATTTTTTGATACAAAAGTTGTAATAACAAAAACATATTTTATTGTTTCATTTTTAGTTCTTTTAGCAGGAGTAATGCTTTTTGGATATGAAATAAGCTCATTTGAATATAATAACAAATTACCAAAAGGTTTTGAAACTATAAAAAAAGAACAAACATTTAAAATAAACGATAATCAAAAAATAGGTATTAAATCTGATTCAAAATTAGATAATTTAAAAGTAATTATTGACGATAATTTAGAAAATGAAATTAAAATTGAAGTAGAATACTTTGAAACAGCAGATGTAAAATATATTTATAATTTTAATGAAAATGATGATTTAAATTTAACATTTACAAGTTCACTAAATTTTGAAACAGATAATGTTGTAGACGTATTGAAATTGTTTATGTCATGTTTTAAGAATAAAACAATTTACAATTATAATTTATTTAAATATCCTAATATATATGTTTATGCAAACAAAGATACTTTAGATAAAATTTCAATCAAATAAAATATGAAGACAGAAATAGATAATAGAGCATACGAAAAAGAATTAAACAATAAAGGAATAAAATATATAGCAGGAGTAGACGAAGTAGGAAGAGGTCCTTTAGTAGGTCCAGTAGTAACAGCTTGTGTAGTATTACCAAAAGATTACTTCTTAGAAGGATTAACTGATTCTAAAAAATTAACTAAAAAACAACGAGAAAAATTTTATGATACTATTACAAAAGATGCTTTAGGAATTGGTATAGGAATACAAAACGAAAAAGAAATAGATAGAATAAATATTTATGAAGCTACAAAAATTGCGATGAAAGAAGCAATTAAAAACTGCCAAAAAAAATGTAATATTGAACATGTTTTAATAGATGCAATGAAATTAGATATAGATATTCCTAATACATCAATTATAAAAGGAGATTACAAAAGTATTACTATTTCAGCAGCAAGTGTTATAGCAAAAGTTACAAGAGATAGAATGATGGAAGAATTAGATAAAAAATACCCAATGTATGGTTTTAAAGATAATGCTGGATATGGAACAAAAAAACATATTGAAGCAATTGAAAAATACGGAATTATAAGTGAACACCGTAAAACATTTAAACCTGTATGTTATCATTTAGATCATATTAATAATCAAAAGAATAATTAATAAATTATTCTTTTTTTTAGGAAATTAATTTTAAAAGTGTTATGATATTAGAAAGAGGTAAAAAATATGACTGTTAATGTTTTAGTAGAATTATCAAATAGAAATATAGATAAAACCTTTACTTATAAAGTACCAAAAAATATAGAAGAAAGAATTAAAGTAGGAATAAGAGTAAAAGTACCATTTGGAAAACAAAAACTAGAAGGATTTGTTTTAAGTATAGGAAATGAAGAAAAAGAAGATTTAAAAGAAATATATGATGTGGTAGATAATGAAATAATTCTAAATAATGAATTATTAGAACTTGGAAATATAGTAAAAGAAAAAACATTATGTACCCTTATAAGTGCATACCAAGCAATGTTACCAAAAGCATTAAAAGCTCAATACAAAACAACAATAAATAAGTCATATTTAAAAATATTAAGTATAAATATTTCAGAACAAGAATTATCAAAAATAAAGTTTAACTCAAAACAAATAGAATTAATAAATGAAATAAAAAAAGGAAACAATATTAAAGAAAATTTAAAAGATTACTCATCTTCTATAAAGACATTAATATCTAAAAATATAATTAGTGAAGAAAATGTAGAGAAATATAGATTAAATCATCATTCTATTGAAAAATATGAAAAGCATATATTAAATGATGAACAAAACAAGGCAATAGATATAATTGAAAATGGAAAAGAACAAGTATATTTATTATATGGTGTAACAGGAAGTGGTAAAACAGAAGTATATATGGAACTAATAGAAGAGCAAATAAAAAACAATAAAACTTCAATTGTATTAGTACCAGAAATATCTTTAACACCACAAATGGAAGATAGATTTAGAAATAGATTTAAAGATGATATAGCAATTCTTCATAGTAGATTAAGTGAAGGAGAAAAATATGATGAATACAGGAAAATCGTGCGAAATGAAGTGAAAATCGTAATAGGAGCAAGAAGTGCAGTATTCGCTCCGTTACAAAATATAGGATTAATTATAATTGATGAAGAACATACAAATACGTACAAACAAGAAACAAATCCAAAGTATAATGCCATCGATATTGCAATTGAAAGAGCAAAATACCATAATGCTAAAGTCGTGCTTGGAAGTGCAACACCTTCACTAGAAAGTTACTCAAAAACATTAGTCAATATATATAAACTTGTAGAATTAAAAAGTAGAGCAAATAAAATGCCATTACCTAATGTAACAATAGTAGATATGAATAAAGAAAAGAAAAGAAATAGTTATTTCTCAAATAAATTAATAGAATCAATCAACGAAAAATTGGAAAAAAAAGAGCAAATAATATTATTGTTAAATAGAAGAGGATATGCATCATTTATAACATGTAGTTCATGTGGATATGTTAGTAAATGCCCTAATTGTGATGTAACACTTACATACCATAAAACAAGCGATATGGAACGATGCCATTACTGCGGATATGCTACAAAAAGGCATGAAATATGTCCAAATTGTCACGAACCAGCAATTAAAAATTTAGGTGTAGGAACAGAAAAAATCGAAGAAGAATTGAACAAACTATTTAATGCAAGAGTGATAAGAATGGATTATGATACAACAGGACGAAAAGGAGCACACGAAAAAATAATATCTGAATTTAGAAATCATAAATATGACATACTTTTAGGTACACAAATGATTGCAAAAGGGCTTGACTTTAAAGATGTAACTTTAGTTGGAGTAATAAATGCCGATACAACATTAATGATTCCTAATTTTAGAAGTAGTGAATACACATTTCAACTATTATCACAAGTAGCAGGAAGAAGTGGAAGAAGTATAAAAAGTGGTTCAGTAATAATTCAAACATATAACCCAGAACATTATGCAATACAGCTGGCATCACATCAAGACTACAATGCATTCTTTAAAAAAGAAATGAGTATAAGGAAACAATTCTTATACCCACCATATACATATTTAGTATCCATAAAAATAATAAGTACAGATTATAATCTAGCAAAAAAAGAAAGTACGCTAGTAGCAGAAAGGCTAAAAGAAAATTTAAATAATTCAACAATACTTGGGCCATCAATAGGAAGTACTTTTAAAGTAAAAAATACATATAGATTAGGAATAACAATAAAATATAAAAAGGAAGAAAATTTATATTTATATCTAAAAAAATTAATTGATTATTATAAAAACAACTCTAAAATAGTACTAGACATTGATTTTAATCCAATATCGTGATATAATAGCAAACCAAAGAAAAGGAGAATAAATATGGTTAAAGAACAAAATGGGGAAAAACATTCTAATAGATATAGTTTAATTATAGAAACAAAAAATGGAAATAAATACTACTATGACGTAAAAGCTAGTAAATTTATAAAATTAGAAGAATATTCTAAACCAACGAAAACATATTTACAAGCAATAGATGTATTAACACTATCATACGAAAATGAAGAAAGTTTTGCCAAAGAATATGGCATTGAAGAAGAAATTAAATCTGTCTACATAACATATCACGCAATGAAGATAGAAAAGAGACTAAAACCAGTATTTAATAATAATATATTAAAAGAAATGGCAAGTAATTGTTTATCAAATCAAATAGACTGGAATATTAAATTAAATCAAAATATATTTAATGAAATATATAATGAAATAATGAATCCAAATTCAGAATTTGCTGAAATAATAATTGAAGAAAATAATAGAAATAGACCCTATATAAAACCATTGCCTGAAACAAGAAACCTTATAAGTAGTATACTTGCTAATGAAGAAGCAAATAAAGATCATGAAAAATACGGAGCAATAATGAATGATACATACTATGATGATAAAGAAGGATATCGAAAAGATTTAAAGAATGAATTATCTCAATATAAAGAATTAAGAAACCTATATTATGATTTATGTGAATATAAAGCAATAACAGCTGAAAATAAAAAACAAGAAAGTGAAATAGAAGAAACAAAAGAAGAAAGAAGAAGTTTAGTTTTAGAACCACAACAAATATCATTTTTTAATAAATGGAAAATCGAGGATTTTATGAAGACAAAAAAACAAATATACTATTTAATAAAAGAAGATAGAATAAATAAAACTATTGAATATCTTGATACTAGCACACTAAAATTTAGTGAAGCAAGACCAAAACCAGTCTCACTTGACACAATCGACATGATAACTACTATTTTTATAAATGGCCAAGAATTAGAAAGTTGGGATACAAAAAGTTATAATTATGATAATGAAAATGGTTACAGTTATTATATATATGATAAAATAAAACAAGAAAAAGTACCAATTATATGGAATGATTGTATATATAGATCAATCGTTGCATTTTTTAAAGATAAAATTAGTTTTGAAGGAACTGATCAAAAGGAAGCAATTGATACAATACTTGAAAGAATTAAAAAAGAAAAAGAATTACAGGAAGAAATTGCTAAAAAAGGAAAATCCTATTACGGATTAAGTCAAAAATCAATAACAACAGTTAAAAAAACAATTGAAAGGGATAACGAAAAATATGATGAATGTTTTATAAAAAATTTTAGTGATTTTAATGAATTTAGAGCTCTATATATAATAGTTAAATATAAAACTGAACAAGAAAAGAAAAGAAAAGATGTTAAAATGAAAGAAAAAGTACCAGAGGATTAATAATCCTTTTTTTCATGCAAACTATTGCCTTAAAGTTGAACAATATGATATATTTAATAAAGAAAAGATAAGTTAGCAATAGCTTGTTTTTTTGTCGGTAAAATGTTAATAAATGTAAATAAACTTTAATTTTTACTTTATTTTGTATATAATTATTATGGAGTTGATAATATGTCATATGACGAAAGTTCAATAAAAATATTAGAAGGATTAGAGGCTGTTAGAAAACGTCCTGGAATGTATATAGGATCAACAGATAAAAAAGGTCTACATCATTTAGTATGGGAAATTGTAGATAATGCAATAGATGAAGTTATTAATGGCTATGGTGATTACATAGGCATTATGATACATAAAGATGGAAGCGTAAGTGTAGAAGATCATGGAAGAGGTGTACCAACAGGAATTCACGAATCTGGTAAAACCACTCCAGAAGTAATTTATACTGTATTACATGCTGGTGGTAAATTTGAAAGTGGAGGATATAAAGTATCTGGGGGTCTTCATGGAGTAGGAGCATCAGTTGTTAATGCATTATCATCATGGATGGAAGTAACGATAAAAAGAGAGAGAAAAGAACATTTTATTAGATTTAAAGATGGTGGGAAAGTTGATATTCCACTTAAAGAAATTGGATCAACAAACAAAACAGGTACAACTGTAAGATTTATGCCTGATGCAAAAATATTTCCAATAACAACATTTTCATTTACAACCATATGTGAAAGAATGCAAGAATCTGCTTTTTTATTAAAAGGCTTAACAATAGAAGTTATAGATGAAGAAAGTGAGAAAAGAAATAAATATCATTATGAAAACGGAATTAAAGAATTTGTTGAATATTTAAATGAAGACAAAACTCCACTTCATAAAGTAATATCATTTACAGGAACAAAAGATCAAATAGAAGTAGATATAGCTATGCAATATACAGACACATATCAAGAAAATATTGTATCTTTCGTAAATAATGTAAAAACGCCTGATGGTGGATCACACGAAATAGGATTTAAGACAGCACTAACACGTGTTTTTAACGATTATGCAAAAAATAATAATTATATTAAAAATAAAGATAATTCACTAGAGGGTAGTGATGTAAGAGAAGGCTTAACAGCAATCATAAGTTTAAAAATACCAGAATCACTTTTACAATTTGAAGGACAAACAAAAGGGAAATTAGGAACACCAATTGCAAGGAATGTTGTAGAATCAATAGTAAGTGAAAAATTACAATATTTTTTAGAAGAGAATAAAAAAGTTGCAACTGATATATTAGATAAATCATTAAAAAGTAAAGTTGCAAGAGAAGCTGCCCGTAAAGCTCGTGAAGAAGCAAGAAAAGGAAAGACAAATAACAAGAAAGAACATGCTTTATCAGGAAAGCTAACACCAGCGCAAAGTAAAAATAAAGAAAAAAATGAATTGTTTTTAGTCGAAGGAGATTCAGCTGGTGGTAGTGCTAAACAGGGAAGAGATAGAAAGTTCCAAGCCATTTTACCATTACGTGGTAAAGTAATAAATACAGAAAAAGCAAGCATAGATGATATATTTAAAAATGAAGAAATAAATACAATGATATACACAATAGGAGCAGGATATGGGCCTAATTTTGAAATTGAAGATTGTGAATATGATAAAGTAATAATAATGAGTGATGCAGATGAAGATGGGGGTCACATTCAATGTTTACTAATGACATTTTTCTATCGTTATATGAGACCACTTATTGAAGCTGGAAGATTATATATAGCTCTTCCACCATTATTCAAAATTCAATCAGGTAAAAATATTGAATATGCATACACAATTGAAGAAATGCAAGAAAAATCAAAAGGGAAAAAATGTGAAATACAAAGATATAAAGGTCTAGGTGAAATGAATGCTGATCAATTAGCGGATACAACTATGAATCCATCAACAAGAAAATTAATAAGAGTCAAAATAGATGATGCCCTTCTAGCAGAAAAACGTGTAAGTGTTTTAATGGGAGACAACGTTGAGCCAAGAAAAGAATGGATTGAAGAAAATGTTGTGTTCTCTCTTGAAGATGATTATAAAATAAATACATAGAAAGAAGTAGAAGTATGCCATTATTAACAGATAAAAAAACAACTAAAAAATTAGAAAATAGATTACTAGAGTTTATTGAATATGGAATGACTATTTATTATTTATATGAAGAAAAAAGAACAAATATAAAAGATTTAGAAGATATATTTTTTTCTAAAGATGATGAAAAATCAAGCTTTCTTTATAGTAAAATAATGAAACATATAAAACCAAGTGATTTAAAAAAAGCATTAGAACGATATAGTATTAATAATAAAAAAGAAGATAATCAAGAAGATTCAAAATACAAAAAAGAATTGAATATAGTATATACAGAAAAGATTATAAATATATTAGTAGATAATAAAAACGAAATAATTGATAAAACATATATTAATACATACAATTATTTATTAGCAAACTTAAAAAACAAGTAGGTGATTATAAATGAAAGAGGCTTTAGAAGTAATATACGATTATGCTCTTGAAGAAATAATGGGTCAAAGATTTGGAAGTTATTCAAAATACATTATTCAAGATAGAGCAATACCTGATGTTCGAGATGGATTAAAGCCAGTTCAAAGAAGAATATTATATGGAATGTATCGTGGCCATCACACATACGATAAGCCATACGTAAAATCAGCACGTAGTGTTGGAGATATAATGGGTAAATTTCATCCACATGGTGATTCATCAATATACGATGCAATGGTTCGTATGAGTCAATGGTGGAAACAATCAACTCCATATATTGATATGCATGGTAACAATGGATCAATGGACGGAGATAGTCCAGCCGCAATGCGTTATACAGAAGCAAGACTTTCAAAAATAAGTAACGAATTATTAAACGATATTGATAAAGATACAATAGTATGGGCACCAAACTTTGATGACTCAGAAGTGGAACCAACTGTATTACCAGCAAGATTTCCAAATTTACTTGTAAACGGATCAACAGGTATTTCAGCAGGATTTGCAACAAATATACCTCCACATAATTTAGGAGAAGTAATTGATGCAACAATAAAAAGAATAGATTCTCCAAATTGCCAATTAGATACATTAATGTCAATAATAAAAGGACCAGATTTCCCAACAGGAGGAATAATTGAAGCCGGGGATGGTATCAAAAAAGCATATGAAACAGGTAAAGGAAAAGTATTTGTAAAAGCAAGAACAAAGTTTGAAGAAATTAAAGGAAAAACATCATTAATAATCACTGAAATTCCATTTGAAGTTAATAAAGCACAATTAGTTAGAAAAATAGATGAAATAAGAATTGATAAAAAAATAGATGGAATTTTAGAAGTAAGAGATGAATCAGATAGAGATGGTTTAAGAATTGCAATCGACTTAAAAAAAGACTGTAATAAAGAGGTAATATTGAACTATTTACTTAAAAATACAGAATTGCAAATATCTTTCAATTTTAATATGATTGCAATTGTAAATAGAGCTCCCAAGCAATTAGGATTAAGAGAAATACTTGATGCATATATAGTACATCAAAAAGAAGTTGTACTAAAAAGAACAAAATTTGATCTTGATCATGCTAAAGCTAGACTTCATATAGTAGAAGGATTAATTAGATGTTTATCAATATTAGATGAAGTAATAAAAACAATTAGAGCAAGTAAAAATAGACAAGAATCAAAAGATAATCTTGTAAAACAATTTGATTTTTCAGAAGCACAAGCTGAAGCAATAATTACATTACAATTATATAGATTATCTAATACAGATGTAGTTTTACTTGAAGAAGAAATGAATGAATTAAATAAATTAGTAGAAAAATATCAATTAATTTTAAATGATGAAAACGAATTAAAATCAGTAATGAAAGATGAACTAAGAGAAGTAAAAAAAGAGTTTGCTACACCAAGAAAAACTGATATTAGAGAAGAAATTACTGATATAAAAATTGATACTACAGAAATGATTGCAAAAGAAGACGTTATTGTTACAATGACAAAAGATGGATATATCAAAAAATCATCAATAAGAAGTTATCAATCTTCTAACGAAGATGCTCCACAATTAAAAGATGGAGATTACATGATAGGTCAATTTGAATTAAATACGCTTGATACAGTTTTAGTAATAACATCACTTGGAAACTATTTATATATACCAGTTCATGTTATACCAACTACAGTATGGAAAGATCAAGGAAAACACGTAAGCAACATAGTAAAATTAGAGCAAGATGAACAAGTAATAAATATCATTCCTGTTAAAGATTTTGATTGTAATAAAGAAATAATAATAGCAAGTGAAAATGGTGTTATTAAGAAAACAAATATAAGCGAGTTTAAGACGTTAAGATATGCAAAACCTATTTGTTGTATGAAATTAAAAGAAAAAGACAAAGTAATTAGCGCTTTTGTATTACTAAATAAAGAAATATTTATTTCAACACAACAAGGATATGGGTTATGGTTTGATGAGTCAGAAATTCCAAATGTAGGATTAAAAGCATCTGGAGTTAAATCAATTAATTTGAAAAGTGATAAAGTTGTATCAGTATCAAATTTCAACATAAATGAGTCAGAATACGTATCAGTAATAACAGAAAAAGGTACTGGAAAAAGAATTAAGATATCTGACTTTGATAAATCTTCAAGAGCAAAAAGAGGACTAATGTTATTACGTGAAGTAAAAACAAATCCGTACAAAGTTTTAAAAGTATTTGTAATACCAACAAAACACATTTTAGGATTAAAAGGTAATGAAATAGATTACATAAAGCTTACTGAACTTCCAATAGCAGATAGATATTCAACCGGATCAACAATAACAAAAATAAAAATAAAAGATGCTTTTGTAGTATCCGAACTCGTAACAAAAAAAGAACTATCAAATGATAATACAAATAAACCAAAAGAAGAGCAAGTTGAAATAATTGATGCTTATGAAGAGGAAAAAGAGCCAAAAATAATTATTGAAAAACTTGTCGATGTCCCAACAGTACCTGTAGAAACAAAACCAAAAGAAGAAAAAGCAAAAGACAAGATATCACTTAAAGAAATTGATGATAAATTATTAACAATAGAAGACTTTCTAAATTCAGATTAGTCTTCTTTTATTTGACAGGAAAATAATTATCTCATTTTAAATATTTTATATAGATGAAACAAGAACATCTAAAGGACAATTTCAATCAATAGAAATAAATCGCAGTAGAATTGAAAAAAGAAAAATCTAAAGCAAACCAAAAATAAATAAAATAAACTCTAAAGCATATATTGTTTTAGGGTGATTTTATTTGAAAGAAAAATTTATTGAATTTGTAAAGAATAATCCAAAACTAATTAATTATATAAAAGAAAAAAATGGAACATGGCAAGAATTATTTGAGATATATACAATATATGGTGAAGATGAAAAAATATGGAATAAATATATATTAGAAAATGATAAAGGAATAAATGAACTTATAAATATGATTAAAAATATAAATCTAGATGGTGTGAAAACTACAATTGATGGCCTACAAAAAGCAATATCAATACTACAAAACATAAGTAAAAAAGAAGATACAAATAATGAAACTTACGAAAAAACAGAAAAATATAATAATTTAGATGATTAGTAATATAATATTAGAAATAAAAAATAATAGAGATTTATATAATTATTTAAAATATCATTCATATTGGTATAAAAAACTTAAAAATGATGAAAATAGTATCAATGAAATGATAAAAGAAATGAAAAATGAATTAAAATTAACACCAAAAGATAAAATAGATGACATAACTAATAAAATAGAATTAATTAAATCTATTTTAGATATAATAACGTAAATCATGATATAATATGCTTGGTGATTTAAATGAAACACGTTGAATTATTAGCGCCAGCAGGAAATATGGAATGCTTAATAAGTGCAGTTCAAAATGGGGCAGATGCAGTATATGTTGGTGGTAAAAAATTTGGAGCAAGAGCATTTGCCCAAAATTTTGATTATAAAGAAATGATAAAAGCCATAAAATACTGTCATCTTTATGGTGTAAAATTATATGTTACAGTTAATACAATTTGTTATGAAAATGAAATGAAAGAAGCATTAAAATATATAGAATTTTTATATGATAATCAAGTTGATGCTTTAATAATGCAAGATATTGGATTAATAAAAAATGTAAAAAAACATTTTCCAAATATAGAAATACATGCATCAACTCAAGCTCACAATCATAATGATTCTGGACTAAGTGCCTTAAAATCACTAGGTGTAAAAAGAGTAGTATTAGCAAGAGAATTATCTTTAAATGAAATTAATAATTTAAAAACAGAAATAGACAAAGAAGTATTTATTCATGGAGCATTATGTGTTTCATATTCTGGATGTTGTTTATTCAGTGCAATGCATGGTAAAAGAAGTGGTAATAGAGGAGAATGTGTAGGTTCATGCCGATTACCATATAAAATGTATCAAAATAATAAAATGATTGAAACTAAAGGAAATTATTTACTAAGTACAAAATCATTGTGTACAATAGAAAACTTAGATAAAATATTAGCATCCAACATAACATCATTAAAAATTGAAGGAAGAATGAAATCAAGTGATTATGTTGGATATATAACAAGACTATACCGAGAAAAAATAGATAATTTTTACCATAATAATAAAATAGAAATTAAAGAAGAAGAAATATCAAATATTAAAAAATTATATAATAGAGAATTAACTACAGGATATTTATTTGAATCATATGGTAAAAAAATAATGAATATAAAATCATCTAATCATATTGGAGTCCATCTTGGAAAAGTATTAAAAATTGATAAATCAAAAATAACAATAAAAGTAGATGATACACTATATCAAGAAGATGCAATTAGATTTGATAATGACAAGGGAATGATTATTAATAAGCTATATGACAAAAAAGGATTATTAGTTAATAAAATAGAAAAAGGTAATATAGCAATTATAGATAATAAAATAAATCTAAAAAATGCAAATGAAGTTAGAAAAACATACGACATTAATTTGTCAAAAAAAATTAAATCATTTCCATCAAGAAAAATTATAGTTAAAATGAATTGCAAAGCAATAGTAGGAAAAAAACTAGAATTATGCATTGATGACGGAATAAATAAAATAACTAAATATGGTTCTGTAGTTGAAAAAGCAGTAAATTGCGAAACAGATAAAGAAAGAATTAAAACTCAAATAGAAAAATTAGGATCAACGCCATTTATTTGTAAAGAAACAACTATTAATCTTGATGATAAAGTCTTCATTTCAATAAAAGAAATAAATGAACTAAGAAGAGAACTAATAGAAGAATTAATAAATGTAAGAGAAAATAAAATAAATTATGATAATATAAAAAATGCTATAAAAACAAACACTATAGAAACAAAAAATAATAAAAAACTAAATATATCAATCTTAGTTAGAAACGAAGAACAATTAATTGAAGCAATAAAAAATAATATAGATTACATATATATAACAGATTACGAATTATATAAAAAATACAAAAAAAACAATATATATTTAAGAACAAGAAGAGTATCAAATAACAATATAGAATATAAAGGAGAAAATATATTAGCAACAGAATTAGGGGCTTTATATAAATATGCAAAAGATAACAACGTAAATACTGACTATTATCTTAATGTTGTTAATAAAGAAACAATTGAAGTATTAAAAGATTTTGGGGCAAAAAGAGTAACTCTTTCTCCAGAAATAAACAAAGATAATATAAAATTATTAAATAATATTGAAAACGTAGATTTATTTATATATGGAAAAGTTGAATTAATGATAACAAAATATTGTCCAATGAATATGTTAATAAATAATGATAATTTAAATTGTAATTTATGTGATAATAATAAATATCTATTAAAAGATAGCGATAACAATGAATATCCAATTATAAATGAAAAACACTTAACTCACATTTTAGATTGTAAAAATTATAATTTATTAAATAACATAGATGAATATATAGATATGAATATTACTAATTTTAGAATAGATTTATATAATGAAACAAAGAATTAAATAAAAAAAAAAAAAAAAAAAATAAGGAATGCTTATGAACATAGAAATCATTAACAAATTAGATGAAATAACAAAAATACTTGAAGAAGATAAAGACAATATAAAGATGATACAATTAAGAAAACAAATAGAAAATGATAAAGAACTAATAGATAAAATTAATATTATAAAAAATATAGAATCATATAGTAACGAATATATAAATTTAAAAAATGAAGTATTAAATAATATAAAATTTCAAGAATACAAAAATATAGAAAAAGATTTATATTACACAATAAAAGAAATAAATATAAAATTAAACACATTAAAAGAAAAGAGTGTTTGTAATGAAAATAATTAGTGGTCAATTTAAGGGAAAAACAATAAAAGGATTTGATATTGAAGGAACAAGACCAACAATGGATAGAGTAAAAGAATCATTGTTTGGAACAATTCAAAATTATGTGAGAGAAAGTATAGTATTAGACTTATTTTCAGGAACTGGAAACTTAGGATTTGAGGCATTAAGTAATGATGCAAAATATTGTTACTTTAATGATATTAATATCAAATGCACTAAATTAATAAATAAAATAATAGAAGAACTTAATTTAAAAGATAAATCAAAAGTACTTAATTTAAATTATAAAAATGCATTAAATTATTTTAAAAACAATAATATAACTTTTGATATCATTTTTTTAGATCCACCTTATAAAATGGATATACTTAATGAAATAATTAAATATATACATGACAATAATATATTAAACAAAAATGGAATAATAGTTTGTGAAGTAGATAATTTATATTTATCAATAGGTTTTTATGAGAAAATAAAAGAAAAAAAATATGGAAATAAATATATTGTAATATATAAAAATAACCTTTGATTAATTATAAAAATATTGTATAATTGATAATAGGTGATAGTATGAAGTTAAATAACAAAGGTTTTGCATTTTCGACAATGCTTTATGGAACACTTGCAGTTATAACTGTTGTTTTATATGCTATATTAACTATTTCAAAAGAAACTGTCGATGAAACATATTACTATGGGACAGATATAGAAAAAAAATTAAATGAATGTATTCAAGATGAAATAGAAATGGAAAAATGTTATACAAATAATAAAAATAGTGAATGTAATACAGCATCATATCATGCTTGTTTAGGAATTAGCGATAACACAAGTACTAACAATGGAATGTTAGCAGCAGAAAAATTAAAACAAATAGCAAATTCTGGAGAAGAAAATTTATCAATAATACAGGATCCATACACAGAAAAAAGATACATATACGTAGGAACTGATGGTAATGGAAAAGTAGTTAATAATTACATAGAATATGCAAATAAAGTATGGAGAATTATAAGTGTCGAGCCAAATGGGACACTAAAATTACTAGATTATACAACATATCAAAGTTCTCAATGGGATACAAATGGAAATGATAGTTGGGAAAATAGCAGTTTAAATTCATACTTAAACAAAAAATACTTCTTGCAATTAACAAATACAACAAAAATAGTAAAAAGTGCATGGTTTACATTTTTCATTCATTCATCAGATAATAATCCAACAATTCAAGAAATAATTAATAGTCAAATGGATAATAATAACAATCAAAATGGAGCTATTACATTTGATAAAACAGTTGGATTATTAAGTACAGTTGATTATATTAAAGCAACACAAAATAATAGTTGTCATTCATCTCCATTAACTGAGAATTCTTGTATAAGTTGGCTTTCAAGTTATAGAGGGTGGACAACAGATATTGACGGAGATAATCACAATACAACAATGGTTTATTATTTTGGAGAAGAAAACAAACTACAACTTGCAAATGCAACAGATACGATTGGGTTTTATCCTGTTATCTATTTAGATAGAAATAGTACAATTATAGGAGGAACAGGGACATCAAGTGACCCTTATATAATAAAATAAAATGTCATTTTTAATAGGATTTATAGGAGTTATATTTGGAATAATATTTATACTAATAGTAATATATATTATTATTGTTGCTAAAATAAGACAATTTGGCTTTAATAGTTTTAAATTAAGTTCACTAAAAAAAGAAATAGAGGAAATACAAGATTCAGACATAAAACAAATAAGTGGAATGACAGAAATATTCTTACCACAAATAACGAAAGACATTCCAAACTTTAACTTAGAACAAATTTACTTATTAGTAGAAAAATCAATAAGAAAAATATTAAACTCTATAGAAAAAAAAGATATAAAAATACTAGAAGATAAAGAGTTTAATTTAATAAACAAAAAATTAAAATTGCAATTGGAAGATTTAATAAATAGTGATATACTATACACGTACGACGATATAGTTTTTCATAAACATGCAATAAAAGATTATAAATACAAAAATGGTATAGCAACACTTGAGATTACATCATCACTTGAATATTATTATGAAAAAAAAGTTGATAATGAAGTAATAATAAAAAGAAAAAAGAAAAAAAATCAAGTAAGATACATAACTAAGTTAGTATATATAGTAGATAGTGATGCATATGAAAATGATATTAACGTATACGGACTAAATTGTCCAAATTGTGGGGCAGTGATAAATTCATTAAAAAATAAAAGCTGTTCTTATTGTAATACTGGCCTAAATATTGAAGTAGTAAATCTACTAAAATGTTGGAAGTTAATAGAAATTAAAGAAAATTAGGAGGAAAATATGGGATTAATTAAAGCTGCTATAGGAGCAGTAGGAGGAACATTAGGAGATCAATGGAAAGATCTCATAAGCTGTGAGGATATGGGTAATGATACCCTTATGGTTAAGAAAACAACAAAAAGTGGACAAATTACAAAAGATAGTAGAATCATAGTTGCACCAGGACAAGTTGCAGTAATATATGATTCAGGAACTATTTTAGATGCTACTGCAGAAGAAGGATCATATAATTTTGATCAATCAACATCACCTTCATTTTTTGCAGGGCAATTTGGAGAAGTATTTAAAGAAATGTGGACTCGTTTCACATATGGTGGAAAACCAAACAAAGAACAAGCAGTATTCTTCTTCAATATTAAAGAAATTAAAGATAATAAATTTGGAACAGGAACACCAATACCATTTCAAGATTGGTCACATCCAATTCCAAATCAAATGACAGGAACTATGACTCCATTAAGAGTACAAGTAAGATGTTATGGAAAATATACATTTAAAATTAGTGATCCAGCAGTATTTATGAGAAATCATGCTGGAACAGCAGACATAGTAAAAAAAGATGATTTAATAGAACAAATGAGAACAGAAGTAATTGCTTCATTCCAAAATGTATTAAATGAATTAGGAACATCAGAACATAAAGTACCTGTACTAGAATTACCAAGTAACACTGACGAAATTAAAAATACAATGGATGAAAAGGTTTTCGATGCGCCAATTCGTGAAAGAGGACTTCAATTAGTTGGATTTGCAGTTGAATCTGTTACACTAGACGATGAATCATCAAAGAAAATCGACAATTACGAACTTTCTTCAAATTCATACATGCAACAAGGAACACTTGTTGGAGCATATGCTAATGCAGTACAAGACGCTGCAAACAATGCTAATGGAGCTGCAAATGGTTTCTATGGAGTAGGTATGATGAATATGGCAAGTGGAGGAATGATGGGTGGAACAGCTCAAGGAGTATTCCAGGGTCAAGGAACAACAGCACAAACAGCAGTTGATCCATTTGCTAAACAACAAACAGTTGCAACGATAGCAACACCAGCACCAGCAGTAAACGGAGTCCCATGTCCTAAATGTGGTACACCTATAACTGGTAAATTTTGCCCAGAATGCGGAGAGCCAAGACCATCTAACGAAGCCCCAAAAGAAACAGTAGCAGAAACAAAAAAATGTCCTAAATGTGGAGCAGATGTAACTGGTAAATTCTGTACAGAATGTGGAACAGAAATAAAATAAAAAAAAGTAAATAATATAAAATAACATCTCATGAAAAGGAGGTGTTATTTTTATGGAAAAATAATTTGACAATGATTTTAAAGAAAGATATGAAATATATACAATCAAAAAAGCATTAGTTTTTTTATCTAACGCTTCTTTTTTTGTGAACTATTTGGGGTTCACATCTTTTAATTTGCAAATAACTTATAAAAAGGACCTTAATAAATCATAATGCCAAGAATTCTTTCCGTATTTTTAAAGTTATATTTAGCTACTTCTTTTAATTTATCTTTTCCATATGTCTCAACTACTTCTTTTCCAATAGAATCAACATCTGCTCCAGCACCTTTTACAAGTGGAATATGAATCTCATCACAAATCTTATCAAATTCCCTTAAAAAAATATATCTACTTATAACTGATGCACAAGCAACAGCAAGATTTTTATCTTCGGCTTTTGTCATAAAAGTAATATTACGTTGTATTTCAGGATTTCCTTCTAAATATTCATAATATCTAGCTTCTCGAGCAAATTCATCTACAATAATATAATCATATTGCAAATTTTCTTCATGTACCATTCTCCATAATACCTTATTATGCATAATTGCTTTTATCTTATTAATATTATAAGTCCCACTATATTTAGCATTATATTCGGAATTACTCATAATCAAACTTTTATACTTAATTCTTTTAATCAATTCTGGAGCAATTTTAATTATTTTAGCATCATCTAATTTTTTGGAATCTTTAATACCTAATTCTTCAACAAAAGGTATATCATCTTTAGATACATAACAACTTGTAACTACAATTGGTCCAAAATAATCCCCAGTACCAACTTCATCAGATCCGATAGAAGAGCAATGATAATATTTTTGTTCTTCCTTTTTAATTTTTACTTTATTTATTTTTTGAACCCCATCAATATCAGCCCACATATTTGCATCTATATCAGCACTAGTTCCTTGAAACATTACTTTACCAGATTCATAAAGAGTAATAACAGTGTCTCCATCTTGAGCCTGAAATACGACATATGGAATAACTTTATCACGTTTTTTATCTTCATAAAATTTAATAAGCTTCTCACGAGTTTTATCACTAACTCTAAGTACAACACAATTATTTGTATTTTTTTTGGCCATAAAAACCACCTCATATTTAGATTATAACACGTAATTTAATGTAAAACTAATTAAAATATTAAGAATAATGTAAAAAATATAATCTTTTTCTCTTGCATGAGAATATAAAATATGATATTATTAATCTTGTCGATGGACCCTTAGCTCAGTTGGTTAGAGCATCCGGCTCATAACCGGGCGGTCATAGGTTCGAGTCCTATAGGGTCCACCACT
>CACXGX010000030.1 GCA_902767365.1 uncultured Erysipelotrichaceae bacterium | reverse complement strand
TTTGCATCTGGAGTTATGGTTGCAGCTTCCGTTTGGTCTTTAATTATCCCATCTATTGACATGGCTAAAGAGCGAAATATATTTTCATGGTTACCAACAACAGTAGGTTTTATATTAGGTATAATATTTCTACTTGTATTAGATAACGTAATTCCTCACTTGCATATTAAGAGTAAAGAACCAGAGGGATTAAAATCAAATCTAGGAAAATCAGCAATGATGGTATTAGCAGTTACTCTTCATAATATTCCAGAAGGAATGGCTGTAGGAGTAGCACTTGCTGGGGCAGTTAGCGGAAATAGTACTATTACTATTGCTGGTGCAATTGCTTTATCGATAGGTATTGCTATTCAAAACTTTCCTGAAGGGGCAATAATATCTATGCCATTAAAAGAAGAAGGGAATACTAAAAGTAAATCATTCTTATATGGAACTTTATCTGGAATAGTTGAACCGGTATTTGGAGGATTAACAATTATATTAACTTCATTAGTAGTTCCTATTTTACCTTATTTACTATCATTTGCAGCTGGAGCAATGATATATGTAGTGGTAGAAGAACTAATACCAGAATCTCAAGTAGGTAAACATTCTAATTTAGGGACGTTAGGATTTGCATTTGGTTTTATTATAATGATGATTCTTGATGTAGCATTAGGATAGAGTGTTCGGAAAATTAAGATATTCCAATAATAGAAAATGCCGATATGTCACCTGGGTGACAAAAGTTAGAAAATTAGTCAAATGGCTAATTTTTTAATTTCTTTCAAATTCTTTATTTATAAGGGCTTGCGGTGTTTTTGTTTGTTTGTGCGCAAGTACGCTAAGCCACAATTTTGCCACAATTTGCTAATTTTTAATAGTTTATTAACAAGTTGATTAATTGCATTTAATTAAGTTTTAATTGCATCAAATAGAATTTATCTTTCTAATTCTTTATTTTTAGGTTTAGAAAGATTTTCTTTTACTGTATTAAAATAATTTGGTACTTGATTGAGATCTTTATCAAACATATGAGTATATGTTTCTAGTGTCTCTGTTGAATCAGAGTGACCTAAGTACGCAGATACTACTGCAATAGGTGTACTTCCACTTATCAATACTGAAGCGCATGAATGTCTAAATCCATGTAAGTTAATAAACTTTACTCCAGTCATTTTAGCAATATTGTTTTATATTTATAAAAGAAAATATTGTAATGTAGCAAAATATAACGATGATAAATTATACGAGGATAACATTAAAGGAGATTTATCGCTTAATTATATTGGTGATGATTATGAGGATAAGCTTTATAACATATTTAGTATGATAGTATGGCGATTATCTACATTATATAATTCTAAGAAAAATGATCTTGGATTAATAAGTTATTCAAACTTCTTTAAAACAGATTCTACATATAGAGAAGTTATACTACGAGAGATTGATGAAATATTAAAAGAAGACTTTTTGAGTAAGTCTATAGATGAATACATGTCTGTTTTTGAATAATGACTTCAAGATTAAAACTAGATATACATATAGATATCTAGTTTTTTTGCTTTTTTTATAATAATTGTGTATAATACGAAATATATTATTTTTTGGGGGGTATTATGAAGAGTTTAATTGATATATATGATGTTGAGAAAGAATGCACATATAAAGGCGAAATATATTCTGTACGAGATAATGGTGCTATTATGAGGCATCCACAAGAAGGAAAAAAGCCTAGGCAAATTGATAATGAATGGACATTTGGTGTAATTGATAAATATAAGGGATATTTTAGATTATCATCTGAACCTGTGCATCGTATTGTTGCAACCGCATTTTTAGGAGAACCACCATCTAGTGAGTATGTAGTTGATCATATAGATACTAATCGACAAAATAATAGACCAACAAATCTTAGATGGATTACAAGACTTGATAACATACTTTTAAATGATATTACAAGAAAAAAAATAGAGTCTATTTGTAATTGCCCTATTGAAGAAATATTAAATGATATTACAATATTAAGAAAAATAGACTTACCATTAAATTTGGGTTGGATGAAAGTTGTTAGTCAAGATGAAGCGAATCATTCATTGGAAAAATGGAAAAAATGGGAACCTACGAATTATAGTTCTGATTATGGTAAGAGTGGTTATCCTCTAGAACCAAAAGATAATAATATTTCATTAGTTAATTATTACAACAATTTGAGATTGGGTAAGGAATTCTTTTTTAAGTATTATAGCAATGAAAGATCTTCGTATAACATAATTGATTATTGTATGAGTGAAGACAATGACAAAATATATGTAGCTACATATCTTACCAATGGAATAAAAAAATATTTTTTAACAAGTATCGTTGTTAAGAACAATACATTTGTATATGAAACCACTAGTTATTTTGATAAAAAAAGCTTAGATAAATATATGACAATTGCTAAGGGAGAAGAGTGGACTGGTGGAGATGTATATGATGATTATTGCTAATGTTAAGCATCTTTAATCGATATGTAATTATATGACACTTGTGTCACTTAAATGTATGTGGGCCATCTCATACAAAGTGACACATCTGACACAAGTGTCATTAATGAATAAAAATAATATTGATACTAGTTGGTCCAAAGTTTTTATTATATAAGAATAGTTTAGATTTATAAAAATATGCTATACTATTCATAGTTGAGATATCATTATTATGATATCTTTTTCTTTTGTGTAAAGGAGGTAAATATGTTTAAGATTTGTTTAAATCCAGATATAGCAATTCATTTTAGAAATACTATAAATGAATATATCAACTTTTCAATGAATCATAAATACAAACACAAAAACAAGAAAATTGATAACTCATGGAATACTATATGTTCTATAATGGATAGAATAGATGATTTAGTATATTATCTAAATAAAAAAGTATTAAATGATGGAACATGGAAAAGCTGTGCTTTTGATTTTTTTGAGTTTATTGAGCAAGCTGGTGTTTTAATCAGCTGTATTGATGATGCTTTTGCTATATATAATGTTAAATATCAAAGCCATAATGTTATTTTTAAATCAATGAGACTAAATCCAAAAGTACCTATTAAAAAAAATAAATGTGAGCTTGATGATTCTTATTTCATGTATATTAGATCTTTGAGTTCGGTTCATCCTAGTGACACATCACATCATAAAGAATTTCAAGAAGCAGATTTTGAGGTGAGTCCTTATGTTATGTGGAATGGTGGAGCCCTTGCTTTAAATAATAAAAATGTTGATTTAGTTTTGGTATCATATAATAATGAAACATCTGATTTTATAATTAATAAGGGAGTAATCATTAGTGAAATATTTAATTATATTAAATATAAGTATTATTCTTTAAATTATTTATCTAAAAAAATATCACTTTATTATAAAAGAATTATATCTGATTTTAGGCTATCAAAAATAAAAAAAGTATCTAGTTTTAAAGACTATATATTATATTTAAAACAGTTGAAGGACGAATCTTCAAAAAGAAATCCTGATATGGAATATGAAATTCAGGAAATTATTGATATTTTTAGTTTAGAATTAACAAATAAAAAAAATGAAATAAAATTTATGAAGTATAAAAATTCATTAAAGTACGCTATGCAATCGTTTCATCGACAGCTTCAAAATATGGACTTCAATTGTATATCTCCATTTGACAGATTAATTGGCGATCTATTGTTAGGAGAAATATATTTGAAAGACGCTAATTATCGTTATCCTTTAGGAAAAATAATATACTTGAAAGAATCAAATGGTGAGAAAAAGTTTGGATTAGGTATGTATAGATGCTTATTGAATGTATTTGAAAGATATGTTGAAGTATCTGAAGAAGACTTATCTAAATTAAGTTATTATGAGTTATATGTTTTATCACAGATAGCATTATATTTTCATGCATTAGAATATGATAACAATATTAGCAAATTAATTCCTAACCAAATTGAATATCGGTAGGCGGTATTATGAATACAAGTAACTATGTGAGAAGAATAAATAATTACAAAAAATGTATGAAAATACTAGACTGTACTTATAGTATTTATATTGATGAAATTGGTGATTTTGACTTTAAAAAAATTAGTAAATATAGTAAATCTAGAAATATATATTATAAAATTGAAAATGACTTTAAAAGAGTTAATAGTCTAATTGATGAAGCAGATTTTTTCAATGCTGCTTCTATATTAAGAACTTTATATGAAAACATAATATATGTAGTTGCTACATCGTATGATAAAAAAATGATTATAACTTTAGATACAGTGCCCAAAGAGTTAAGGAGTATTTTAGAAGATAATTGCAGATTATTATTTACAGATTATTTTGAAAAAGAAGATTTTTATAATATATATAAATATTTATGCAAAATCGTTCATCCAAGTAGTATGAAAGAGTTAGTTTCATATCTAGTTAATACATTAAGATATAAAGAGTATATGTTAAATAATTTAAAATACATTATGATTCTCATACAATATATGTATTTGAATTATCTTAATAAAAGGATTAAAAATGAAGATAGTAAATTTGATCTAAATCTCATTGATTGTTGTACATATATTAATTTAGTTAATATTAGTTATCTTATAACAAATATCAAAGATAGTATTAGCATTATGAAGAGATATTTGTTTTATGACACAAAAAATAAATATATAGAAGATAATGCAAAAATATGTGAACAATTATCAAATGAAATATCAAAAAATCAATCAATTATTGAAAAAAATATAAAAGATTTAACTAGAGAATTAGATATACAAATAAATAATAGTAAATATAAAAACCAAGTAAATATGATTTTAAATGGCAAATAGGAGTTTATATGGATAGTTTTGATGAAAAATATAACAAATTAGATTTAGAATATAGAAGTGCAGTTAATGCATATAGAAGTGGACGCCAGTTTATGATGACTGGTATAAATACTTCTAGTGCGGTAATGGTTGACAGATTATATCCTACCATAATATCATCAATAGTTAACGAGATATTTGCATGCGAATTGTTTTTAAAGTCAATGCTAATTATTAAAACAAAACATAAGATAATAAAAGGACATAAATTATTAGAACTATATAACCTATTGTGTGATGAAACAATAGAAAAAAATATGTCAAAATATGATTTTGTAAATGAATTAGAGAAAATTAGTAATTCGTTTGTTGAATGGCGCTATTGCTATGAATATGATTCTATGACAATTAACAGAGGATTTGTCTTTGATTTATGTGCTACGCTTGAAAAAGAAAATAGAAATATTATTTTAGAAAAATTTGATCTTGATATGAATCAATCTTTTATCTAAAAAGAATGCTTGAATATAGTATTATATAAATGTTATAAGAAAAAGAACTTTGGGTCCGGTGGACCAAAAGTTTTTTAATGGTTTAAATTAGACATCATTACAAGATAATCTATATCAATTTTAAGTTTATCAACAACAGCTTTCATAGGTAAGCTTCTGCTTGGAATAATATATCCTTCTTCTAGTAATTTTTTTTGATTCTATTCTTTACTATAAGAGCTTTATTCTTTCCGCATTTGCAGATTTTCATTAAATCATTTAAACTGCACCACTGTTGAGATAATAATTCTAATAATTCATTAGCTTTCATACGCTCTCCTCTCTATGCTGTTAGGAAATAGATACGGACGTGTGACACTTAGATGTGGTAGGGGTACCCAAAATAAAGTGACGTAAGTGTCATTTTTTGTTATTAAATTTATGTCATTTTCAGGCCACATCTAGGTCACAATTTTGCCGATTTTTGTGGCCTAGAGTTAAATTTGTTTAAACCCCATCATTCGGAAACGCTGATTTTACGGACTTTTTAAAGTTCTATTTCTTCCCCCTGAAGAGAGTGATGAATCATAGTCACTCTCATTTTTTTGCCCCTTAAATACGGTCTTTGTGAGATTTTTAAGATTACAAAAAACTAGTAAAAACTACAAAATAACTACAAAACGGTTTATCCGTAATCGCTTAATCTAAGGCTTGAAAAGGGCTTGATGGCTATTTTTGAACTACCCAAAAACTACAATTCTTAAAAAAACCATTTTTTTGAGAATGTTAAAAACGGTTTAACCGTAATTGGTTAGGATAAATAACTTGGAGAGAGTAATTCTTTATTCTTATTAGTGTCAATATTTACCTCAAATATGGTATAATGGATTAGAGATAAAATAAGTCAGGAGGTTATATATGAATAATAAAACAAAAGAAAATAATAACATTACTCCTTCTTCAATATATTTGATGCATAAATATTGGGGAAAAAAACCTTCAGATGAATTGAAATATCAAGTATTAAAGTATTCAAAGAAAAATGATACAGTGTTTGATCCTTTTGCTGGGTATGGTGGTTTAGGAATTGAAGCTATGATAGAAGGACGAAATGTTATCTTAAATGATTTAAATCCGGCTGCAAATTTTATAGCTGAATCAATTTTGCAAAGTGATATAGATTTAAATAAATTTAAATCCATGTTTAAAGAATTAAAGGAAAAATATATTATTTTAGAATACAAATGGTATTCATTTTTAGACAACAAAATAATTACTATTTTAAGAAAAAAAGATGATACACCATTAAAATTAAAAATTTATAATTCTAATAAAAAAATAGAAGAATATACTTTGACGAGTAAGGAATCTAAAGAAATATTAGAAAGTGAGAATAATTATAAGATTAAAAGTTGGTACCCTAAGAATAAAATAATACAAAATTCTAGGATCTGTTCTAATGGTAAAATGAAAATTTGTGATTTATTTCCAAAAAGAGCACTTATATGTCAATCTGAATTATTCAGATTAATTAATGAATTTCCCGATTCAAACGAAAAAGAGCTATTAAAATTTGCTTTTACTTCTAACTTGGCTAATTGTTCAAAATTAGTTCAACCAATCACTTCGAGAGGCGAAATGTCTCAAGGTGCATGGATGACTGGTTTTTATATAGGAGAAACTTATTTAGAAAACAATGTTTTTCATTACTTCGAAAATAGGGTTAAGAAGATTATAAAAGGAAAAGAAGATTATTTGAAACTTTATAGTAAAAATAACCATTATTCAATTATATGCAATGATGCAAAAGATTTAAGCTTGGATTCTGAAAGTGTTGATTTTGTATTTACAGATTTCCCTTATGGTGATACAGTTCCATATTTTGAGCAAAGTCAAATTTGGAATGCGTGGTTATCAAAAGAGGTTGATTATGAAAATGAAATTGTAGTTTCTGACAGTAAAGAGAGAGATAAAAATCAACTAAATTTTGCTAGAGATATTGATAAATCTATTTCTGAGATATGTAGAGTATTAAAAACAAATAAGTACTTTACTTTTACATTTCATTCTCTTAGTGGTGAAGAATGGGAGGCGTTATCTAATTCATTACTTAATCATGCCTTTCAATTTGTGGATTTTAAATTATTAATTCAAAAAACTTTTACTCCAAGACAATTGAATAGAAAGCAATCAATAAAAGGGGATTTAGTAGTTACATATAAAAAAGTAAAACAAAAACAAATCACTATGGATTTTAATACTATTGAAGGAAAGATATTGGAAGAGATTAAAAGCAAATGCAAACCAGATGAGTTATATGAAACAAACGATT
>CACXGX010000029.1 GCA_902767365.1 uncultured Erysipelotrichaceae bacterium | reverse complement strand
ATCATCTACAATTAAATAATCCCTTTTAATAAGTTTAATCATTTCACATCGTTTATTAATATCTGTTAAGTTATTTTTTCCCCAATAATTACCAGTAGGCAATATTATAATTTTATCTAAATATTTTTTATCTATTAAATAATCCATTACTTTAATGTGACCAATATGAATTGGATCAAAAGAACCTACAAACACACCAATTTTCATAAATTCACCATCTATCACCAACTACATAATAATTATACCAAATTTTATTATATTTTTAATAATTTTTTCTATAAGTAGGAATAACAAATTTATGTTGATTGTTATCATGAAGTTTTTTTATTTTTTTTCTTGTTTCTACGTCAACGCTTTCTTTATCTTCCATATATTTTGCTATATCAGAATATTTCACACCAAGTTTATCTTCATCACTTTGATTAGATAAGCCATCACTTGGAACTCTATAAAGTACTTCTTTAGGAACTTTCAATTCTTTTCCTACAGCAATTACTTCTTCAACAGTTAGATCAGCAAGAACTGAAATATCATGAACAGAGTCTCCTCCTTTAGTAAAATATCCTACATATAATTCACTTTTATTACTTGTACCACCAACTATATAAGTCTTACCTCTAATTGCAGAATACATAGCAGCTAAATAATATAATGTACTCATTCTAAATCTTGGTTTTAAATTAATATCACTATTTTTTAAAACACTATCATCATAATTACCTAGCAAATCTATTTCACTTTTAAAAGTATCAAACGTATTAGTTAAATCAACATTAATTAATTCAAATCCATAATAATCTGCTACTACTTTAGCTAAATTCTTGTCATCTTCTTTAGAATGACATGGCATTGTAACACCAAGAACATTTTCTTTTCCCAAAGCCTCAGTAAAAAGTGCTGCTACAACTCCAGAATCCTTACCTCCACTAATACCAAGAACAACACCTCCTAAATTATTTTTTTTATAATAGTCTCTAATAAATTGTACTATTTTTTTTGTTTCTTTTTTTGCATTAAACATATTAATACTTCCTTTCATTTATCTTAGATTTAATTTTTCTTATAACTTCACTTTTAACATCAATATATTCTTGAGTTCCACTTACTTTATAAACTTCTGGGCTTTCTTCTCTTCTAATTTCAGGATATATTTTTGCCATTTCAGCATTACAATAATCTCTTTTCTCCTTTATAGTAGGATCAGTGTATACCAATACTCCATTTAAAACTATATCTTGTTGTAACTCCCTTAAATTAAAGTTTCTAATTAATTTATTCTTTCTTGGATCAGTAGGATCAAAGATTGCCAATTCATCTTTATCAATTACTTCATCTTCTAATGTCATTACATCACATAAAGCATATCCAGTATTATTATCATAAGCACGATATAATTTCTTATATCCTGGATTAATGATTTTAACCTCGTCTTCACTTAATTTAATTCTAGGATTCCATTCATTATTCTTTTCAGTTGCTACTAATTTATATACAAAACCAACATTACCTTCAGGTCTAGAAATATTATCACCAGCACCAATTGAATCAAACTTAGCATTTCCGTTTCTAAGTGCTACAAGTTTTTTACCATTAAGAGCATTACTAATACATATGCTTGCTTGAGGGAATCCTGCTTCATCAAGCATTTTTCTTGCTTCCTTTGTCAAATATTCTAAGTCTCCTGAATCAATTCTAATTCCTATATTATTAAGAGGCATTCCCTTTTCTTTCATGTAATTAAATGTTTTAATAGCATTTGGAATACCACAGTGCAAAGTATCATAAGTATCTACAAGTAAAATTGCTTTATTTGGAAATCTATTTACAAAAGCTTTAAATGACTCAAACTCATCTTTAACAACATCATCATTTTCATCAAATGATTCAACAAACAAATGTGCCATTGTTCCTAGAGGTAATTGTGGTGGTTTTAATACTTTATTTTCCTTATTAATTCTATTATCAATAAAAGGTTCCATTCCCATCATTCTTGCAGCAAGTGTATTACTAGTTCCAACACATCCAGCCATAACACCATATATAGAAGCATCTATACCTGCTTCAGGACCATCTGCTCTTCTTGCCCCAAATTCCATAACATCTCTAAAACTAGATATATTTGAAACATCAATTACTTGAACATCTTTAGGTACAGATTCAACAATTCTTCGTGCCCCAGTTGCATGCGATACTGCACCATTTAAAACTGTTAGAATATAAGCTTCCATAATATCTGCTTCCAAAATAGATGATCTTACTGTAAGAACAGGTTCATTAGGAAATATTGGAGTACCATCAGGTATAGCTTTAATATCACCTTTAAATTTAAAGTTTTTAAAATATTTAACACATTCATCTGATAGTCCACATGATTTCAAAAATTCTTCATCCCCAGGCAAATCAAATCTCAACTTTTTTATATATTCAATAATCTTATCAAGTCCAGCCATTACACAATAACTACCATTATTAGGTACTTTCCTAAAGAATACATCAAATACAACTTGTTTATCATGTTTTTGTGCAAGAGTTAAAGCATCATCCATAGTAAATTCATACCAGTCTACATACATAGAATAATTTCTAGGTAATCTAGTATAATTATCATTTTCATTTAAAATATCTTTCATTTTTATTACACCCTTTCATATTTCTTAACAAGTTTAATTCCGGCTTGATTCATAAATTCAAATGCTTTGATATTCCATTCTTCTGCTTTATGATCATGTGAATCAAAAGTTTCAACCGCATTAGTTGGTACAATAATAGAAACATCTCTATCTTTTTCATTGAAATAATTTTGTAGTGGTATTGCAAGATTAATTACACAAATGTCTGTACAGCAACCAACAACAACCACTTCTTCTAATTTTTTCATTTTATTTATATTTTTTAAAAAATCTTTAGAAAATATAGCACTTGTTGAATTCTTTTCATGTATTAAAGCCATTTTTTCGTATTTTTTTAACTCATCAATATTTTCTGATTCTTTTGTACCTTTTATACAATGAGCATCATATTGTTTGAACTCTTTTGATTCTTCTGAATGAGCATCTTTAACAAATGCTACCAATCCATCATTACTTTCAGTGAAACGATTTACTAAATTTTCCACTTCTCCAACGATATGTTCAATATTTTGATTTGCCATTGCACCTTCTCTAACAAATCCGTTAACCATATCAACAACGATTAATAATTTTTTTACTTCTTCTAGATTTTTCTTATTCATTTTTTTCTCCTCCTTAAATCTAAAATACTTCTTATTAACAAAAAGTTAATAACACTTTTTAAAAAAAATAGTAATATTTGAATCCTTTTATAATTAATTAATCAATAGTTTCTGACATACTTATACATTTAATAATATAGATTAACAAATTTAATCAAAAAATATTACCACTTGAATTTTCAAATATAGTGTTTCTTATTAACATTTTGTTAATAACTATTTACAACGATATTCTATAACATTTATATATAAAAAGTCAATATCTTTTTAACAAATTGTTAATAAGATAGTAAAAGAATCAATATTAATTATTATTTTATTTATAAATTTTTACAAAAAAAATACACATTCTTTCGAAGTGTATCATAAATTATTACTTACATGCATCAATAAAAGATTCAAAAAGCAATCTAGAAGTCTCATCATCCATAGATTCAGGATGCCACTGTACTCCAATAACAAATTTTTTATCATTCATCTCAATAGCTTCAATGTAATTATCATCACTTAATGCTACAACATTAAAATAATCATTAGGAAGTGCATGATAAGAATGCCTACTAGTAACCATAAAATTATCATTTTTTACTATTGAATATAATTTACTATTTTTATCTAACGTTACAGAATGAACAAGACCTTTTTCAACATTATGTTCAATAAAGCTATCATTTCTTTCATTCCACACTATTTCCTTTTTATAATTAGACATTATTTGCATACCTAAACAAATACCTAATACTGGTTTATCTATTTTTACTATATATTCTAAAATAAATCTATCAAATTTATTCATTTTAAAACCACCTGGCATTAAAAAACCATCACACAAATTTAATTGTTTAATTATCATTTCTTTTTCTTCTATTGTTAAATCTTCTTGATTAGAATATTTTAAAACAGTATAATCAACATTTTGTGAAGGAAGTATTCCTAGTGGAATTCCACCATATTTAATAATAGTTTGTCTATATTCTTCTTCAAATACTAATTTATGAGTTTCACCAGGGTATTCAACCCTTGATATAATTCCAATTATTGGTTTCATATAAATCACCATCTATAATTATATAATAAAAGAGGTTTAAAATAAACCTCTAAACATTAAATCTAAAATAACAAATATCCCCATCTTGCATTAAATAATCTTTTCCTTCAAGACGAGTCTTTCCTGCTTCTTTAACTTTTAACTCACTTCCATATTGATCAAGATCTTCATAAGACATAATTTCTGCCTTAATAAATCCTTTTTCAAAATCAGTATGAATTATTCCAGCGCATTCTTTTGCATTCATTCCTTTTTTAAAAGTCCATGCTCTTACTTCATCAGGTCCACCAGTAAAATATGTTGCAAGACCTAACAAATCATATGTTGCTTTAATTAGCTGATCAAGTCCGCTTTCCTCAATTCCAACAGATTCAAGCATTTCTTTTTTATCTTCATCAGATAAATCACTTAAATCAGCTTCCATTTTAGCACATACCTTAACAACCTTAGCATTCTCTTTTGAAGCATACTCCATGACTTTTTTTACATAATCATTATCAATAGATAACTCAGTCTCTTTAACATTAGCTAAGTAAATAATTGGTTTCATTGTAAGAAGATTAAAACTTTTAAAATATATTTTCTCATCTTTATTAAAATCTACTCTTCTTAATGGAATACCCTTTTCCAAAGATTCTTTTGCTTTTTTTAATATTTCATACTCTTCTAATGCTTCTTTATCTCTATTAGTTTCCGCTTTTTTCTTAATTTTATCAATTCTTGAATTAACTATCTCTAAATCAGATAAAGATAACTCTAAATTAATTACTTCAATATCATTAACTGGATCAATCTTACTATCTACATGAATTATATTATTATCATCAAAGCATCTTACAACTTCAACGATAGCATCGACTTCTCTAATATGAGATAAAAACTTATTTCCAAGTCCTTCTCCAGTTGATGCTCCTTTAACAAGTCCAGCTATATCAGTAAATTCATATGCAGTAGGAATTGTCTTAATAGGATTATAAATTTCAGTTAACCTATCTAATCTATAATCTGGAACTATTACGACTCCTACATTTGGTTCTATTGTAGCAAATGGATAATTTGCTGCTAAAATATTTTGTTTTGTAATTGCATTAAATAAAGTTGATTTTCCAACATTTGGTAATCCAACAATACCTGCTTTTAAACTCATAATCTCACTCCTTATAATATTGGAGAAACGCCCGGTCCTATATGCACTCCTAAAATATAAATTAGTGCTACAATTAAAATCCAAGTAATACTAATAATAAAACAATAAGAAGATACATAAGACATTGCTTTTCTAATTGTAATTGGTTCTTTCTCAGTATTATACACATTTAAATATCCTAAGTAAATAACAAAATAAGCTAAAAGAGGAGTAAATCCTTTTAACATTGAATCACTTGCTCTAAATATAAATTGAGCAAATTGTGGTGATATGTTATTTTGCATTAACAATGGAACAACAACTGGAGAAAAAATAGTCCATTTTGCTGTTTGTGTTGTAACAAAGAATCCAGAAAATGCCATTATAACTAAAATTGCAATAATTAATGGCAAACCACTAAAAGGTAAACTTCTAATAGCATTAGATAACAATGCCATAATAAGAACACCTATATTTGTTTTCTTAAATACTGCAATAAACTGTGCTGCAAAGAAAACAAGAGTTGCTAAAAATCCCACATCTTTTAAATATGATGATGATTTTTCAATTAAATCTTTATCATTTTTTATAGTTTTAGCACCAATTCCATATGCAAGTCCAACTACCAAGAACATAACAGATATTAAGAAAGTAAAACCTTCTTGAAAATATGCATTTTCTCCAAATAATTGATAAATATATGCTTTCTCATTCATATCTAATAATAATCCACTACCTGGCAAATTAGGTACTAACATATAAGCAATTAATAATACACATACAATAAATGCCCAAAAGGCATTTTTAAATCCTTTTTTCTCTTTTACTTCTTCTTCTAACCTTTTTTGTTGTTCTTCTTCAACAGTTTCTAACTTTATTTCTTTTGTCTCACTTATAATTGTATTATCATCACTATATAAACGATATCTTCCTACTTTTTTGCTAACAACATTCTCAATAATATAAGTACCCACTAAAGAAATAACAACTGTAGATGTTATAATTGCAAATAAATTTGATAATAAACTAACATGGAAGCCATCATCAATTAATAATGCTGCATTTTCAGTAATTGGAACTAAATTCATTTCCATACTACCTGCAAACAATGTAACTCCATATCCAAATGCAACCCCACAAAAACTAGCAACTATCCCAAGCAACGGATTTCTTCCATTAGCCAAGAAAATTAAAGCTGCTAAAGGGATTAATATTACATAACCAACTTCATTAATAATACTTGAAATTGCAGCTACAAATATAATTAAAAAAGTTAAAGTCCTATTTTTTATTTTTAATGTTTTTCTTTTTATCAATGAATCAATAAGCCCACTAGCATGAGCTACTGATAATCCAATTAATCCAATTAATAAGGTACTCAATGGTGTAAAAGAAACAAAATTTCTTGCTGCGTTACTTATTAAATATTTAAATCCTTCTATATTAAACAAACCATCTACAGTTACTACAACACTTTCTAATTCATTAGATGAAGTAATTCTTGAATAAGATGATTGAATATTTAAAAAAGATAATAAAGAACTTAAAATCATAACAAATAAAGTCAAAACAATAAAAGATGTTATTGGATGAAAAGAAAACTTTTTTAACCTACTTTTTTTTATTTTTAACATAAATGCTCCTACTTAACAATTTTTTTAAATTTCTTGTTAAACTCAACTCTTGGCATCATAACTATTCTTGAACAATTAGTACATTTCAATTTCATATCAGCTCCAACTCTAACTATTTCCCAAGAATTAGCACCACAAGGATGACCTTTCTTCATAGTTACAATTGTTCCAATTTCTATTTTATTTTCTTCCATAATTATTCATTAATTTTTAATATTTCTAATATTCTATTCAAATCGCTAGTATTACTAAAAGATATACTGATTTTATTTGTACCAATTTTTACTTTTGTGCCAAGTTTTTCACACATAATATTTTGAACATATTCATATTCATTATTATTAGTCTTTATTTTATGAACTTTTTCAATATTTTCATTTTTTGAAAGTTCCTCAATATCTCTTACATTTAAATTTTCATTTACTATCCTATTTGCTAATTCTAATATCTCATCCTTATTTTCCATCTTACTAAGAACTCTAGCATGACTCATTGATATTTTGTCATCTACAATCATATCTTTAACTTCTTCAGGAAGATTTAAAAGACCTAACATATTTGTAATATGACTTCTACTTTTACCTAATCTATTAGCAAGTTCTTCTTGAGTAATTTCCATTGTATTAATTAGATTTCTATATGCCATTGCTTCTTCTATAGAATTCAAATTTTCCCTTTGCAAATTTTCAAGAAGCGCAATTTCCATCATTTCTTCATCAGTGAAATCTCTTATAATAGCGGGAATTTTTTCTAGCCCAACCATCCTTGAAGCTTTAACTCTTCTTTCACCAGCTATTATTTCATAACCTTTTATTGAACTTCTTTTAACAATAATCGGTTGTATTACACCATGTTCTTTGATAGAATCTGCTAATTCTTGTAATTTTTCTTCATCAAATACTTTTCTAGGTTGATATGGATTTGGTCTTAATTCATCAAGATTAAGTTCAACAATTTCATCAACCGAAGTAGAATCAAGTATTTTTTCTTCTATCTGATTAAAATTAATTTGTTCATTATTAAATAGTTCTTCTAGTCCCTTACCTAAAGCTTTTCTTTTATAATTGTTGTTGTCCATTTCTTTCAATCACTTCCTTCGCTAAATTTAAATAAGCATCTGTTGCTCTACATTTTGGATCATATGCTAAAATTGGTTTTCCATGGGACGGACATTCAGCAAGTCTAACCAATCTTGGAATTATAGTATTATAAACTCTTTCCTTAAAATATTTCCTAATTTCTTCAACTACTTCAAAACCCAAGTTTGCTCTTGAATCCAACATAGTAAGTAATACACCTTCTATCTCTAAATTAGGATTTAATTGCTTTTGAGCCATCATTATAGTATTTAACAACTGCATAATTCCTTCAAGAGCCAAAAATTCACATTGAACAGGAATAATAACAGAATCAGATGCTGTTAGTGCATTAATTGTAATAATACTCAAAGTTGGCGGGCAATCGACAATAATATAATCATAGTAATCTCTAATCGTATCTATTTTATTTTTCAATTGTGCACCCTTAACAAAATTAGGTTCCTCTTTAGATTTCTCAAAAAATTCCGTCTCTAATCCACTTAAATTAACAGTAGCAGCTAATAAATCAAGTCTTTTATATTCAGTATGTATTATAGCCTCTTCTATAGTACATTTATTTGTTAAAACATCATAAATTGTTTTATCAATATCTCCTTTATTCATTCCAATACCTGTTGTAGAATTACCCTGAGGATCTAAATCTAATAACAAAACTTTTTTACCTAAATAAGCTAAAGATGCAGATAGATTAATACTAGTAGTAGTCTTTCCAACTCCACCTTTTTGATTTACCAAAGAAATCATTTTTCCCATCTACATCACCTTCTTTTTAACTCTCTTTTATTTTATCAAAAAATAACTAATTAATAAATCTTTTTTTAGAAAAAAAGAAAGCATAAAGCTTTCTCTAACAAATTACTTTTCTAAATCTATTGTAATCTTATAATTAGTATCTTCGTCATTTTCTTCAAATTTAACTTTATAGCCTTTATTTTCTAATTCAGTAATAGTATTTTTAATATCATTAATCGCACCACTTATATCCATTTTATCATTTGGAACTGATAAACCGAAAGAAGAAACACCACTTGCTAAATTATTATTTTCATTACTTACATTAGAATTAAACAAGTTATCAAATTTATTTTCTACATTATTATTATCTTCTTTTTCAGTTTCAACATTAAAAGATGGTACAAATTTAAATGATTCAGTTTTTGTCTCCTCTTCTTTAGGAGCTTCAGTAGTTTCTGTCTTTTGAATATTACCAGTTAATCCACTAATATCAATTGAATTCTCTCTAATCTTGTTAATATCAACAGTAGTTGGATTATCACTACTATCGTTTCCAAGATCAGCAAGAGGAATTGGTGGAGGTGGTGGAGTTTGAGGCATAGGAGAAATATTTTCCTCCTCATTTTTAGGAATTGAAGTAGTAATATCTATTGCTGATAATAAATTTGTATTATTTACTTTTTCAACTTCATTATCTGTTTGTGGAGCAGGTTGCTCATCAATTTCTCCTTTTAGCATTCTAATTTCTTTATCTAAATCTCTAACAGTTAATTTCTCAGAAATTATCTTTTCTAACATTTTTATTTGATCATTTTTATCTTCAATATTTAATAAACTTCTTGCATGTCTTTCAGATATTTTTTCTTTCAATAATGCGTCTTGAATTTCATCTGGAAGAGCCAATAACCTTAATTTATTTGATACAGAAGACTGAGTTTTACCAATATTTGCAGCAAGTTGTTCTTGAGTCATATCAGAATCTATTTCAAGAATTTTTTGGTACGTTCTTGCCTCTTCAATAGGTGTTAAATCTTTTCTTTGCAAATTTTCTATAAGAGCAACTTTAGAACTTTCTTTATCATCCAAGTTTTTAACTATTGCTGGTATTTTAGTAAGTCCAGCCATAGTAGAAGCTTTATAACGTCTTTCACCTGCAATTATTTCATATTTATTATCAACTTTTCTAACAATAATAGGCTGTATTACACCATGTTCTTTAATAGATACAGCAAGTTCTTTTAAAGCTTGATCATCAAATATTTCTCTAGGTTGAAACCTATTTGGGATAATATCATCTAAATCTAAATAAACAACTTCTCCTTTATTATCCATGTTAACACCCTCTTCTTACCCTTCCCCTAGTATAATTATAGAATAAAAAATAAAAAAATAAAAGAAAATAATTAATATTTTCTTAAATAATATATTCTTTTTTAATAATATCCATTCTTCTAGGATATTTATTACTTGTTTTTGATACTTTTTTTAACATAATCAAACTTCTAACACTATTTTCAAAAGGTAAAAGAAATTCTTCTTTTTTTTCAAGGCAAAGATTTAAATTATTACTTTTCTTTAAAAAATTATTTAATTCTTCATCACATTTACCCTTCATAAAAACAAGAAAACCATTAATTTTTAATGCTTTAACTGATATTTCGGAAAGAATCCCTAAATTAGCAACTGCTCTAGCAGTTATCAAATCATACTTTTCTTCATTAATTCTTGAATAGTCTTCCATTCTTGCATGTTCACAAGAAATATTAGAAAGAGATAATTCTTTAATAACCAAATTTAAAAAGTTAATTCTTTTTTGTAAAGAATCAATAAGTTTAATTTTTAGATTTGGGAAAAATATTTTTAATACAATACCTGGAAAACCAGCACCACTTCCAACATCGCAAATTGACAAATCTAATGATAAATCTACAATTTTAGAAATTGTTAAACTATCATAAAAGTGTTTTAAATATACATCTTTTTCTTCAGTTATTGCTGTTAAATTAATTTTTTCATTCCATTCAATCAACAAATTATAATATTTATCAAGCATTAGCAATTGATCATCAGTAACTTCTATACCAAGTTTTTTTACTTCATTTATAAATTCTTCTTTATTCATTTTTATTCCTCTTCAAATACAAAAGTATCATTGAAATATCAGCAGGATTTACCCCACTTATTCTAAGAGCTTGACCTAATGTAGCAGGTTTTATTTCATTTAACTTTTGAATTGCTTCTTTAGCAAGATTAGGTATTAAAGAATAATCAATTTTATCATCTAATTTTATTTTTTCATATTCAAGCATCTTTTCTGCTTCTTTATTAGCTTTTACAATATATCCTTCATATTTAATATTTATTACAACTTGTTCAATAACTTCATCACTAAAATCTTCATCTAAGAATTTTCTAATATTATTAAACTCAATTTCTGGTCTTTTAAGTAAATCATATAAACTTATAGAGTCATATAATCTTGCACTTTCCAAACTTTCAAGATAAATATTTACTTCTTCTTTTGGAGTTATTTTTGTACTCTTTAATATATTAATCAAATAATCTATATCAGACATTTTTTTCTTAAACTTATCATATGTGTCTTTATCAAGAAGGCCTATTTCATTACCATAATTCATAAGTCTTATATCAGCATTATCATGACGTAGTAATAAACGATACTCAGCACGAGATGTTAGTAAACGATATGGATCAATAACTCCCTTCGTTACCAAATCATCAATTAATACACCAATATATGCTTCATTTCTTTTTAATACTAAAGGTTCTTTATTATCTATTTTCCTAGCAGCATTAATTCCCGCAATTAAACCTTGTCCTGCTGCTTCCTCATAACCACTAGTACCATTAATTTGACCAGCAGTAAATAAATTTTCTACAATTTTACTCTCTAAACTTGGTTTTAATTGTAATGAATCAATAGCATCATATTCAATCGCATAAGCATATTTAACTATTTCAGCATGCTCTAGTCCTGGTAAAGAATGAACCATTTGTTCTTGAACATCATGAGGCATACTAGTAGAAAAACCCTGAATATATATATCATCGTAAAACAAACTTTCAGGCTCTAAAAATATTTGATGACGTTCTTTATCGGCAAACTTTACTATTTTATCTTCAATTGATGGACAATATCTAGGTCCAACACCTTCTACATATCCACCATACATACTAGACTTTTTTAAATTTTCTTTAATAATTCTATGTGTTTCAGGTGTTGTATATATTAAATAGCAAGGTACTTGTTCATTAACATCATAATTAGGTGTATTTGAAAAAGAAAAGCTATATAAAATATCATCTCCAGGTTGAATAACTGCCTTAGAATAATCAATACTATCTTTTTTAATTCTAGGAGGTGTTCCTGTCTTTAATCTTTTAATATTGAAACCTATTCTTTTTAAAGCATCACTTAAATGCAATGATGGTTTTTCATCATGTGGCCCACTAGATATCTTAGTAGAGCCATATAAAACCATTCCTTTTAAATATGTTCCTGTAGTTATAACTACAGTCTTTCCTTCTATTTTAGTACCATCTGCTAAAATAACTGCTTTAAATTTATTATCAACAACTTCCAAATCTTCAGCCATTGCTTCTAATACTTCAAGATTTTCTTGGTTCAAAATTGTATTTTGCATCTCTTTTTGATAAGTAACTTTATCTGCTTGAGCACGTAAGGCTCTAACAGCTGGTCCCTTTTTAGTATTAAGCATCTTCATTTGAAGAAAACTCTTATCTATATTTTTACCCATTTCTCCACCAAGAGCATCAATTTCTCTAACAATTATCCCCTTAGCAGGACCACCGATTGATGGATTACAAGGCATATCTGCTATATTCTTAATTTTCCCAGTTATCAATAAAGTCTTTTTACCTAATCTAGCACTTGCTAAAGATGCTTCACATCCAGCGTGCCCCCCACCAATAACTATTACGTCATACATAATATCACTTCCATAAATCTACTGTATTATATAACAAAAATAAAAAAAATAAAAGGCTTAATGCATAAACATTAAACCTTTATTATTATTACTATTTAACAACAAATGTAAATGTAGTTGGTTTTCCAGAAGATGAATTAAATTTAGAAGCATCAGCACTAGTTCTAGCATAAGCAGTCGTTACTTTGGAACAACGACCAAACATTGTATTCATATTAGTTACTTTACTTGTATCAAAACTACTTAAATCTAAACTTGTTAGATTAATACATCCATTAAACATAGATTCCATTGATGTAACTTTACTTGTATTAAAGTTAATTATGTTAAGACTTGTTAAATTATAACATTCACCAAACATATATGACATATTTGTTACATTACTTGTATTAAAACTACTTACATTAAGATTTGATAAAATTCTACAAGCATAAAACATATAGGACATATCTGTTACATTACTAGTATTAAAGTTATATAAGTTAAGAAATGGCAAATTACTACATCCTTGAAACATAGATTTCATTGAAGTAACTTTACTTGTATTAAAATTAATTATGTTAAGGCTTGTCAAACTATCACATGAAGAAAACATATTTGACATATCTGTTACATTACCTGTATAAAAACTACTTAAATCAAGACTTGTTAAACTACCACATGCACGAAACATAGATTTCATTGAAGTAACTTTATTTGTATTAAAATTACTTACATTAAGATTTGTTAAACTTCTACAATATTCAAACATTTCGGACATATCTGTTACATTACTTGTATCAAAATTACTTAAATTCAAGCTTGTTAATTTTTCACAATAGTTAAACATTAACGACATATTGATTACATTACTTGTATTAAAACTACTAACATTAAGGGTTGTCAAACTATTACATCTTTCAAACATTTTAGACATATTTGTTACTTTACTTGTATTAAAATTACTTAAATTCAAACTTGTTAATTTTTCACAATAGTAAAACATTCTGGCCATGTCGATTACATTGCTTGTATTAAAACTACTTACATTAAGATTTGTTAAACTTTTACAAGATTCAAACATACAAGACATATTTGTTACTTTACTTGTATCAAAATTACTTAAATTCAAACTTGTTAACTTTTCACAAGAGATAAACATATGGGCCATATTTGTAACATTACTTGTATTAAAGTTACTTAAATTCAAACTTGTTAAGCTCCTGCATCCACCAAACATTGCCATCATATCCGTTACTTTACTTGTATCAAAACTACTTAAATTTAAACTTGTTAAACTGCTACAATTTGAAAACATAGAACTCATAGTTGTTACATTACTTGT